>NZ_ATHO01000095.1 GCF_000445065.1 Sphingobium quisquiliarum P25
CCAGCCGGTCGCGCCCGCGCCGGACCGTCAGTTCATAGGCCTGGAACCAGATCAGCCCGTTGCCCATCCGCGCCGCCGACCCGTCCGGCAGGCCGATGGGCGAAGGCACGAACCAGGCGGGTTTCAGATACAGCCGCGCATCGGCGGGAAGAGGTGGCAGGGACATTTTTACTCCCGTTCGCCCTGAACGAATCTATTCCCGCTCGCCCTCAAGGCTCATTGGCCAGCAGATAGGTCTGCCGCAACGCGTCGATCGGCTTCAACCCGCCCTCGCCCTCATAATGCCAGAAGGTCCAGCCGTTGCAGCTCGGCGCGCCTTGCAGCGTCGCGCCCAGCTTGTGGATCGATCCGCTTTCCGCGCCCGCATTCAGCGATCCGTCCGCGCGAACGGTCGCCTGCCAGCGGCGCTTGCTGTCCATCAGCACCGCGCCCGGCTGCAAATAGCCCGTCTCCACCAGCGTGCCGAAGGCGACCTTGGGCTGCGCCTTGGCGCTCTGCATGATGGTCAGCGCCGATTCGTCCAGCGGCAGCGCGGCCTCGATCCGCTCCAGCGCGACCTCGATATAGCTGTCCTCGCGCTCGATGCCGATCCACCTGCGCCCCAGCCGCTTGGCCACCGCGCCGGTCGTGCCGGTGCCGAAAAAGGGATCTAGCACCACGTCGCCCGGCTTGGTGCAGGCCAGCAGCACGCGGTACAGCAGCGCCTCGGGCTTCTGCGTCGGGTGCGCCTTCGTCCCGTTGCGCTTCAACCTCTCCTGCCCGCCGCAGATCGGCAGCACCCAGTCCGACCGCATCTGCAACTCGTCATTGAGCGTCTTCATCGCCTTGTAGTTGAAGGTGTAGCGGGCATCCTCGCCCTGGCTCGCCCAGATCAGCGTCTCATGCGCGTTGGTGAAGCGCGTGCCCTTGAAATTGGGCATCGGGTTCGCCTTGCGCCAGATGATGTCGTTCAGAATCCAGAAGCCTTCATCCTGCAAGGCGGTGCCGACGCGGAAGATATTGTGATAGCTGCCGATCACCCAGATGGTGCCGTTGGGCTTCAAAATGCGGCGCGCCTGCGCCAGCCACGCCTTGGTGAAGCGGTCATAGCTGGTCAGCGTGTCGAACTTGTCCCAGTCATTGTCGACCGCGTCCACGCGCCCGCCTTCGGGCCGGAACAGGTCGCCGCCCAGTTGCAGATTATAGGGCGGATCGGCGAAGATCATGTCGATGCACGCGTCCGGCAGCTTCGCCATTTCGGCAATGCAGTCGCCACGCAGCAGGCGATCCGCCTCGATTTCAACAGGCGCGACCGCCTTCTTGCGCCGCGTCGCGACGCGCTCCATCACACCCATTGCCGGACCCCCGTTCGTTACGCCGCCAGCGTTGAGTCCTCTGGAGTCCGCCGTCAAGATCAGCAGCTTAGCGTTCGCGGCTGACACGGCGTCGCCGCTGGACGGAACGAATGGAGTAGCCACGAGATGTTGAGTCCTTGGGTTCGGCCTGGACTCAATATAAGGTGGTGTGACTCAAAAGACTCACCCTTTGGCGATGCCCAACTTTTTTTGGTTAACGGCATGGCGAGGGCAAATTCGCCGCCTGATCTTGATCCATTCATAACAACATGGTTATGACTTTGGCGATGACGGATCAACTTTCCAGCGGCGACCGCAGCGCCGCCTGCGACGAACTTTTCAAGACGCTGTCCGACGGCACCCGCCGGGCCCTGCTCGAATATCTGGTGAAGGAAGGCGAACAGAGCGTCCATGCCCTGACCGCCATCTCCGCCGTGTCGCAGCCCATGGTCTCGCGCCATCTGGGCAAGCTGAAACGCGCGCGGCTGGTGACGGCGCGGCGGGCGGGCCGCGAAACCTACTACAGCGCGCGGGTCAAGGGCTTGGCCCCGGTGGTGCAATGGATGGCGATCTACGGCGCGCTCTGGTCGCAGCGCTTCACCGCGCTGGAGGAACTGGCCGAGCCTGCCTAACGGCAATAGCCTTCCCTGCCCGGCACCAGGATCAGGCAGTCGCTCTTTCCCGCCAGATATTTGAAACCGGTCTCCTCGCCCGATCCGGGCCGGATCGTCACATCCTTGCCGTCGCGCGTGAAGCGGATCGCCGCGCCCTCGCCCACGCCTGCATAGTCCGCCTGCCGGTCCAGCGTGTCGCGATTGGCGATCGCATAATGGCCCGGCTTGCCGTTGGGCGAAGGCTGGATGTCGAGGAACAGCCCTTCGGGACCGGTCCAGCGCCCCACCCAATCGTCGGTCGGCAGCCTTTCCGGCGCATCCTCATTGCCCGCGCGCGGCGAATCGGGGTCATCGATCGCCTCCACCTCAGGCGCCTGCGCCGCATTGTTCGCCGCCGCCTGATCGTCCACGGCCCCGGAGCAGCCGCCCAGCGCCGCCACGCCCAGCAGCATCGGCATCAGAAGGGCAGCGGCGGCATTGCGGTTCATGCATCTTTCCCCTTGCAATTCCTTCCTCAAACGGGTGAACGATGGGGTTTGATCCATGAATGCCGGGCATCCATGGCGGCAGGAAAAAAGACGTGGAGCAAAAAAGCATGAGGAGCCCCCGGACGGGGCAGGCAAGGGCCCGGTTCGTCCGGGAATCGGCCGACGTCAGGCGTCAGGCGCTGATCGAAGCGACAGCGCGCTGCCTTGCGGAAAAAGGAGTGGGCGCAATATCGGTGCGCGCCATCTGCGCCAGAGCCGGGGTCTCCGCTGGCCTGCTCACCCATTATTTCGACGGCGTGGAAGCGCTGATCCTCGCCACCTATCGCGATGTGGGCGAAAAGGTCGCGGCGGCCATGGAACAGGCGGTGGCGCAGGCCGGGCCTGATCCCCGTGCGCGCCTCTGGGCCTATCTGCGCGCCAATTTCCAGCCGCCAGTGCTCGACCCCAATCTGCTGGCGACGTGGATCTCCTTCTGGAGCCTGGTCAAGACCAACCCGGAAATCGCCGCCACCCATGCGGAAACCTATGGCGGCTCGCGCGAGCGGCTGGAAGTGCTGCTGCGGGAAGCCGCCCCTCAAATCCCCCGTCCCGCCGCACGGGTCGCCGCCATCGCCCTTACCGCGATGGTCGATGGGTTGTGGCTTGAACTCTGCCTCGATTCGTCCACCTTCACCACGGAAGAGGCGCTGGCGATGGTCAAGGAAGCGATGACCTATATCATCGAAAAGCCCAGAGACGGCGCTGTCGATCAATAACCCGCCCTCTGATCGCTTTTCTCAATATGACCGGGCGAGAAAACCAATTTCCCCCGGCGGCGCTCCTTCCCTACATAGGCCAGGCAACAGCAACCCCTCAGAAGGAACTGGAAAGCTCATGGCGCTTATCAACACCACCATCAAGCCGTTCAAGGCCACCGCGTACAAGGAAGGCAAGTTCGTCGATGTCACTGACGAGGATGTGAAGGGCAAGTGGGCGATCTTCTTCTTCTACCCCGCTGACTTCACCTTCGTCTGTCCGACCGAGCTGGAGGACCTTGCCGGCATCTACCCGACGCTCCAGTCGCTGAACGTGGAAGTCTATTCGGTGTCGACCGACACGCATTTCAGCCACAAGGCATGGCACGACACCTCGCCCGCGATCGGCAAGATCAACTATTACATGCTGGGCGACCAGTCGGGCCAGATCACCAACAATTTCGACGTGATGCGTCCGGGCGTCGGCCTGGCCGACCGCGCCACCTTCCTCGTCGATCCCGAAGGCGTGATCCAGTTCATGGAAATCACGTCGGAAGGCGTCGGCCGCAACGCGACCGAACTGCTGCGCAAGGTCAAGGCAGCGCAATATGTCGCCGCTCACCCCGGCGAAGTGTGCCCGGCCAAGTGGGAAGAGGGTGAAGAAACCCTGGCTCCCTCGCTCGACCTCGTCGGCAAGATCTAAGAGCTGACAGCATCCGCCGGGCCGGGTCGAGGACCCTCCCCGGTCCGGCGGGCGCCTATGACATGACGCACTCCATCATGGGTGCGTCATACCGGGCCTGACCCGGAATCCCGCTTCACTTCGGGCAATGCAGGCAAGTGAGCGGGACCCCGGATCAAGTCCGGGGTGACGGTAACGAGACGAGATAGAGACAAGCGCCGGAACCTTCGGGCCGCACCGGCGATCGGACAATCGCGTGCCCGCAAAGCGGCGCGCTCATGGAGCTTTGACACGATGTTGGACGCAAATCTCAAGGGCCAGCTCAAGGCCTATATGGCGAACATCACGCAGCCCATCGAGCTGGTGGCGTCGCTGGACGAAGGCGCGAAGTCGCGCGAACTGGAAGAATTGCTGACCGAAATCGCCGGGCTGTCGGACAAGGTTTCGCTGGTGCTGACGGGCAATGACCGCCGCAGGCCCAGCTTCATGATCCGCCGGGCTGGCACGGATATCGGCGTGACCTTCGCCGGCATTCCCATGGGGCATGAATTCACCTCGCTGGTGCTCGCCCTGCTCCAGGTCGGCGGCCACCCGTCGAAGGCGGCGCAGGACCTGGTCAGCCAGATCAAGGATCTGGACGGCGATTTCAGCTTCGAAACCTATTTCTCCCTGTCGTGCCAGAACTGCCCCGACGTGGTGCAGGCGCTGAACCTGATGAGCGTGCTCAATCCCCGGATCAGGCATGTCGCCATTGACGGCGCGCTGTTCAAGGAAGAGGTGGATGAGCGCAAGGTCATGGCCGTGCCCACCGTCTTCCTGAATGGCGAGCCCTTCGCTTCGGGCCGCATGGAACTGGAGCAGATCGTCGCGAAGATTGACAGCGGCGCTGCGGACCGCGCGGCGGAGAAGATCCGCAACCAGGACCCGTTCGAGGTGCTGATCGTCGGCGGCGGCCCCGCCGGGGCTGCGGCGGCGATCTATGCGGCGCGCAAGGGCATCCGCACCGGCGTCGCGGCGGAACGTTTCGGCGGGCAGGTGCTCGACACGATGGATATCGAGAATTTCATCTCGGTCCAGCATACCGAAGGCCCCAAATTCGCCGCCGCGCTCGAAGCGCACGTGAAGGATTATGATGTCGAGGTCATGAACCTGCAAAAGGCGGCGAAGCTGATCCCGGCCAGGAGCGAGGGCGGCTATCATGAGGTCGTGCTGGAAAATGGCGCGTCGCTCAAGGGCCGCACCGTGATCCTCTCCACCGGCGCGCGCTGGCGGCAGATGGGCGTGCCGGGCGAGGAGGAATATCGCAACAAGGGCGTTGCCTACTGCCCCCACTGCGACGGCCCCCTGTTCAAGGGCAAGCGCGTGGCGGTGATCGGCGGCGGCAATAGCGGCGTCGAAGCCGCGATCGACCTTGCCGGTATCGTCGCCCATGTGACGCTGATCGAATTCGACAGCCAGCTGCGGGCCGACGCCGTGTTGCAGCGCAAGCTCGCCAGCCTGCCCAATGTGCGCATCATCACGTCCGCGCTCACCACCAGGGTGGACGGGGACGGGACCAGGGTGACGGGCCTCAGCTACAAGGACCGCAACCAGGGCACCGAACATGATGTTGAACTGGAGGGCATCTTCGTGCAGATCGGACTCGTTCCGAACACGGAATGGCTTAAGGACACCGTTGCGCTTTCCCCGCGCGGCGAGATCGAGATTGACGCGCGCGGCGAAACCAGCCAGCCGGGCATATTCGCCGCGGGTGACTGCACCACCGTTCCCTACAAGCAGATCGTGATCGCTTGCGGGGGCGGCGCGACGGCCGCGCTGTCGGCGTTCGATTATCTGATCCGCCTGCCCGCTTCGGCGGAAACGGCGGAAGCAGCCTGACGAGACAATCCCGAGCGGGGGGTTGGGAAGCGGCCGGCCCCAGGCCCGGTGCCGGTCGCTTCTTTAGGCCGTGATCGCCCCATGCGGGACCATCCGCGATAAGGCTCCTTTCCGTCACCCTGGACCTGACAAAGGGTCCGGGGCGGCGATCCCTCAAACCTGATCATGCTCTGGCAGGTTACTGACTGAACAGCCCGATCACCGGCGCAGGCGCGGCCGGAACACGCTGGGATCGACCGACAGCGACGGGGCATCCTGCGCCGCGAGTTGAATGCGGCTCTCCTTCTCCTGTACCCGCGCGGGCCGGGCTACAGGCTCGGCCCGGCTCGGCTGCACCGGCATCTCCTTTGCGGCGGTTTGAACCGCGCTCCCGTCCATCGGCGCTTTTTTCGCCTCCTGCCGCACATCAGGCCGCGCGATGGGCGCAGGCGCGGCGGTCTCGCGCACGGCCATCTGCACCCCGGCCTGCTGCACCGGCGCGGGCACAGGCTTCGCATCCGGCGTAAAAGTCACGATCGCCGTCCCCGGATCGTTCAGGACCAGTTGGTCCAGCATCAGCGCGGGCCGCAACTCATCCGCATTCACCCGCACCAGCGTTCCCAATTGCGTCAGCGTAAACAGCTTGCGGGCAAAGGCGGTCGGCAGGCGGATGCAGCCATGGCTCGCCGGATAGCCCGGATTATGCCCGGCATGCAGCGCCACCCCGTCCCAGGTCAGCCGCTGCATGAAGGGCATGGGCGCATTGCTGTACAGGTTCGACCGGTGCCATTCCCGCTTCTGTAGGATGGGAAACTCGCCCGTCGGCGTGCGATGGCTGCGCGTCCCGGTCGATACGCTGGCCATGCCGATCAGGCGGTCGCCGCTATAGACATGGACCATCTGCTGCCGCAGGCTGATGATCAGGTAGAGCGGGCCTTCGAACGGCCCCTCCTCCAGCCAGCGATAGGCGCCAGCCTCCAACTGTCCGGCATCCGCGGTCTGCGCGATCGCGCCTCCCGCGCCGGGAAGAATCGTCAGGGCGGCTATGGCGAACAGGGACGGCAGGCAGCGCATAAATTTATTCTTAACCATAAGTAAGCGATCCGCCAGCCCCGGCAGGCGCATCGCGCGCGCTATCCCATCATGGGACAGGCAATATTTTCCTGTCCTACAGTCCGCCGGTCATGATAGCGCCCAGGCGGCTCTTTCAACCGTCGATCCCACCTGTAGGAAAATACACGGAAAACCACGCTTTTCCGCGCGCCTGTCGTGTCACCTATGTCACCCAGATCCTACAGCAGCATCAACTGCGCGACGGGGGCGAAGCTGCGGCGGTGCAGCGGCGTCGGCCCATGTTCCCGCAGCGCCGCAAGGTGCATCGGGCTGCCATAGCCCTTGTTGCTTTCCCACCCATAATGCGGATGCTCGCTGGCCGCTTCCACCATCATCCGGTCGCGCGCTTCCTTGGCCAGAATGGAGGCGGCGGCGATGGACAGGCATTTGGCGTCGCCCTCCACCACGGCCGTCGAGGCCCAGCGCCATTTGGGGCAGCGGTTCCCGTCCACCAGCACATGGGCGCAGTCCCGGTCCAGCGCCTCCATGGCCCGCGTCATCGCCAGCATCGTCGCCCACAGAATGTTCAGGCTGTCGATTTCCTCCACCGAAGCGACGCCGACCCCCCAGCACAGCGCCCGCGCCTTGATCTCCCCCTCCAGCACGGCGCGGCGGGCGGCGGTCAACTGCTTGCTGTCGTTGAGGCCATCGGGGCAATCCTCCTGCCGCAATATGACGGCGGCGGCGACCACGGGCCCGGCCAGCGGCCCCCGGCCCGCCTCGTCCACTCCGGCGACAAGGCCCGGATGATGCCGCAGTTCGTGCGCGAAATCAGGCATGGACATGAAATCCCAGCGGCGATCCCATGGGACCGCGCCCCTGCCCCAGTCCGGGCGCCAACGCCAGCGCCTCACGCACATATTTGCGGGCCCGCTCGATCGCATCGATCAGGTCCCGGCCCTGTGCCAGTCCGGTCACGATGGCGCTGGCCAGCGTGCAGCCGGTGCCATGATTGTGGGGCGTGTCGATCCGGGCGTTGCTCCACGCCTTGAGCACGCCGCCGGGGCCAATCAGCCGGTCGGTCAGCATGGGGCCTTCGCCATGCCCGCCCTTGGCCAGCACATGCGTGCCGAACCTGACGGCGATCTCCTCCCCGCCCAGCGCCGCCAGTTCGGGGATGTTGGGCGTGACCAGCGTCGCGACTGCCATCAGCCGCTCGAACGCCGCAATCGTCGCTTCGTCGGCCAGGACGGAGCCGCTGGTCGCGACCATCACCGGGTCGAAGACGATGGGAACATCCAGCGCCGCCAGACGATCGGCAACGGCAGCGGCGGTCCCGGCCGAACCGATCATGCCGATCTTGACCGCATCCACGCCGATGTCGCCGATGACGCTGTCCATCTGCTGCACCACCATCTCGGCGGGAATGGCATGTACGCCCTGGACGCCGGTCGTGTTCTGCGCCGTGACCGCCGTGATCGCGGTCATGGCGTGCCCGCCCAGCAGCGTCACCGTGCGGATATCCGCCTGAATGCCCGCGCCGCCGCCGCTGTCGGACCCGGCGATGATCAGGATGCGCGCAATGCTCATGCCTTGTAATGACGCTGGGTTGAGGCGGGATGCCGGGCGAGCGCATCCCCGGCGCGGACCGGCCGGTCCATCAGTTCGCCGCCGCAATTGGGGCAGCGATCGTCCAGCGCTTCGGCGCAAGGCGCGCAGAAGGTGCATTCGAACGAGCAGATGAACGCGCCCGGCTCGTCCGCAGGCAGATCCACGCCGCAACGTTCGCAGTCCGGCCGCATCTCCAGCATCAGGCCGCCACGCGCGCCACGGCGTCGCAGATGCGCTCCACCACGTCCCTGACCTGATCCTCCCGGTCGCCCTCGGCCATCACGCGGATCACCGGCTCGGTTCCTGACGGGCGGATCACCAGACGGCCGCAGCCGTTCAGCTCCGTCTCCGCCTGCGCGATCACCCGCTTCACCTCGTCATGATCCAGCGGCTTTCCGCCGGAAAAGCGGACATTTTTCAGCAACTGCGGCACGGGATCGAACTGGTGCAGCAGGTCGCTGGCCCGCTTGCCCGACCGCACCAGCGCCGCCAGCACCTGCAATGCGGCCACGGTGCCGTCGCCGGTCGTGGCATAGTCGCTCAGGATCATGTGGCCCGACTGCTCGCCGCCGACGTTGAACCCGCCCTCGCGCATACGCTCCAGCACATAACGGTCCCCGACCTTGGTGCGCTCCAGCCTGATGCCCTGGCCTGCAAGGTGGCGCTCAAGGCCCAGGTTGGACATGACCGTGGCCACCAGTCCGCCGCCGCGCAGGCTTCCCTCGCGCGCGAAATTGCCCGCGATCAGCGCCATGATCTGGTCGCCATCGACGATGCGGCCCTTCTCATCCACGACGATCAGCCGGTCCGCGTCCCCGTCCAGCGCGATGCCGATGTCGGCGCCGGACGAAACGACCGTCTCCTGGCACAGCAGCGGCGATGTCGATCCGCACTGGTCGTTGATGTTGACGCCATTGGGTGAAACCCCCACGGCAATCACCTCCGCGCCCAATTCCCACAAGGCGGAGGGCGCGACCTGATAAGCGGCGCCATTCGCGCAATCGACGACGATCTTGAGCCCGTCGAGGCGCAGGTCGGCCGGGAAGCTCGACTTGACCGCGTGAATATAGCGCCCGCGCGCATCCTCCACCCGGCGCGCCCGGCCAATATCAGCCGCTGGAGCGAGCGGGATGTCCTGCTCCAGCATCGCCTCGATCTTCAGCTCGTCCTCGTCGGACAGCTTGTAACCGTCCGGCCCGAACAGCTTGATGCCATTGTCGGCATAAGGATTATGGCTGGCGGAGATCATGACGCCCAGGTCGGCGCGCATCGAATGGGCCAGCAGCGCGACCGCCGGAGTCGGGATCGGACCGAACTGGACGACATCCATGCCGACAGCGGTGAAACCGGCGACCAGCGCATTTTCCACCATATAGCCCGACAGGCGCGTATCCTTGCCAATCACCACGCGATGACGGTGGCTGCCGCGCTGGAAATGCTTTCCCGCCGCCATGCCGACCTTCATCGCCAGTTCCGCGGTCATGGGCCACTGATTGGTGCGTCCCCGAATGCCGTCGGTGCCGAAATATCGCCTGCCCATGATTCCCTGTCCCGGTCTGACCTTGCGGCACCCATAGCAATCTTTGTTCGACTTTCCACCGGAGACCAGCCATTCCCTTGCCGATGAGCGCATTCAACGCCGCAGTCGACGCACTATCGGGCGCCGTCTTTTTCAAGGTGCCGCTGCTGGGCGCGCACATCGAACTGATCGTCCTCTATCTCGCGCTGCCGATGCTGTTCTTCACCGTCTGGCTGGGCTTTCCCAATGTCCGCGCGGTCGGGCGGGCACTGCGCATCCTGCGCACCCAGCCGGAGGCCGGCGAGGCAAAAGGCGATGTCAGCCAATGGGGCGCGCTGACGACGGCGCTGGCCGGGACGATCGGCCTTGGCAATATCGCCGGGGTCGCCGTGGCGCTGACCATGGGCGGGCCGGGCGCGATCCTGTGGATGTTCATCATCGGCTGGTTCGCCATGACGGTGAAGATGGCGGAAGTGACGCTGGGCCTGAAATATCGCGTGTTCGATGAACGCGGCCATGTTCATGGCGGGCCGATGTATGTGCTGAAAGCCATTGGCGCGGCACGGGGATGGCCCCGGTTGGGCCTGGTGCTGGGCGGGCTCTACGCCTTCTTCGCGCTGTTCGGGGCCATCCCCATGGTGCAGGTGAACCAGAGCTTCGCGCAGGTCCAGGTCGTCACCGGCCTCTCCAACGGCTGGACCTATGGCGTGATCCTGGCGGCAGCCGTTGCGCTGGTGACATTGGGCGGCGCTGCGTGGCTGGGCGAGGTCGCCAAGCGGCTGACCCCGCTCAAGGTCGCGGTTTATCTGGTGGGGGTGGCAGCGGTGCTGATCTTCCATGCGCCGCAAATACCTGCGGCGCTCGCCCAGATTTGGCATGGCGCGTGGAGCGGCAATGCGGCGACGGGCGGCGCTGTGGGCGCTTTCGTCGCGGGCATGCGGCGCGCCGTGTTCGCCAGCGAGGCCGGGGTCGGTTCAGCCGTGATGGCACACAGCCTCGCCAGAGTGCGGCACCCTGTGTCCGAAGGACTGGTGGCATTGCTGGAACCGCTGCTCGGCACCATGATCGTCTGCGCCGTCGGCGGGCTCGCGCTGGTGGTCGCTGGCACATGGACATCAGGGTTGGAAGGCATCGCCATCACTTCCGCCGCCTTCGCGCAGGTATCGCCCTGGTTCCCATGGCTGCTCGCGATCGTTGTCGTGCTGTTTGCCTATTCGACGCTGGTCGCCTGGGGATTTTATGGACTTCAGGCCTGGGGTTATCTGTTCGGCAATGGTCCCAGGGCGCAATGGAGCTACAAGATCCTCTACATCATCGCGCTTCCGCCCGCCGCCGCGATCGATTTGGGGCGCGTGGTGGATATCGTCGACAGCAGCTTTTTTCTGATGGCGATCCCGAACGTCATCGCGCTCTATCTCTGCGCCGGGGAATTGCGGCGCGACGTCAGGGATTATCTTCGCCGAAGCGAGGCGGAGCATGCATCGGCTGCGGATGAGGCGCTGGCCGGATCCCGCACTTGAAGCCTTTGCGATACGGCAGACAAGGCGAAGGCCTCACCCCAAAGGGGCGAAGCCTTGTGCCATTCAGCTATGTGTCAGATGTCGTCGCCAAGCGCGCCCTTGATCGAGCCTTTGACATTCTGGGCCGTGCCTTTGGCCTTCTGAGCGCGGCCTTCGGCTTCAAGATCGGGATCACGCTGGTGGCGGCCCACGGCTTCCTTCACCGAGCCTGCCGCCTTGTTGGCAGCGGCCTTCGCCTTGTCGGTCAGTTCGCCCATCGCATTTCTCCTGTCGATTGCGGTTGACAGATGAACATCCGGCACGGCGGGAAGTTGCGTCCGGTACGGGGCCGGAATGGAAAAAGGGCAAAAGAAAAGGGCCGGCAAATGCCAGCCCTTCCCTGATCTTGCAAAAGAGGCGCTTAGCGCTTCGAGAACTGGAAGCTGCGGCGAGCCTTGGCGCGGCCGTACTTCTTACGTTCGACCGTACGGCTGTCGCGGGTCAGGAAGCCTTCGGCCTTGACCGCGCTGCGCAGCGCCGGTTCATATTTGCTGAGCGCCTGGGCGATGCCATGCTTGACCGCGCCAGCCTGACCCGACAGGCCACCGCCCTTGACGGTAGCGATCACGTCATACTGGCCTTCGCGGTCAGTGACGCCGAAGGGCTGGTTGATGACCAGACGCAGGGTCGGGCGAGCGAAATAGACTTCCTGATCGCGGCCGTTGACCGTGATCTTGCCGGTGCCGGGCTTTACCCAGACGCGGGCGACGGCATCCTTGCGGCGGCCGGTGGCATAAGCGCGGCCGAGGCTGTCGATTTCCTGCTGGCGCAGCGGAGCAGCGGGCTGAGCGGGAGCGATGGGCGCGTCGGCAGCGGCGGGAGTCTCACCAGCGGCGGGCGCGGGAGCGTTGGCGGTCAGCGACGCGAGGTCGGACAGGGACTGGCGGTTATCGGACATTATGCACCCACCTTGTTCTTGCGGTTGCGCGACGCGAAATCGAGCACTTCGGGGTTCTGGGCTTCGTGCGGATGTTCGGCACCGGCGAAGACGCGCAGGTTGCGCATCTGCTGACGGCCGAGCGGGCCGCGGGGGATCATGCGCTCCACGGCCTTTTCCAGCACGCGCTCAGGGAAACGGCCTTCCAGGATCTTGGCGGGCGTGGTTTCCTTGATGCCGCCGGCATAGCCGGTGTGCTTGTAATAGACCTTGTCGGTCAGCTTGCGGCCGGTGAACTTCACCTTGTCCGCGTTGATGATGATGACGTTGTCACCGCAATCGACGTGGGGGGTGAAGGACGGCTTGTGCTTGCCGCGCAGGATGTTCGCGACGGTCGACGCGAGGCGGCCGACGACGAGGCCTTCCGCGTCGATCAGGATCCATTTCTTTTCGACCGTTGCCGGGGTCGCCGGCTTGGTGGTCTTCATCAGCGCCTTCATGGTGCCAATCTCCAGAGTGTAATAGAGGACTGCGCGGCTTTTTCCGGCCGTGCAGAAGTGGGGCGCTAATGACGGGCGGGAGCCAGGAAGTCAAGAGATTCGGCGGCTTTCGTGACGGGTAAAATAATACCCGCCGCCTTTACCCCCATCATTTGGAGATGTGGCCGGCGATCCATTTCGCGTAGGCCGGTTCGGCCGCATCCACCGGCAAAGCGAGGATCGCCGGGACGTCATAATCATGCAGTTCGCGGATGCGCTGCATCAGCGCGTCGCGGCGCGAGGGCGCGGTCTTGAAGAGGACGGGCACCTCCGCCGCCGTTTCCATGACGCCGTTCCATTCGTAGATGGAGGTCGCCGCCCCCAGGATATTGGCGCAGGCGGCCAGCCTTTCCTGCACCATCTGCCGCCCCACCTGCTCCGCGCGTTCGGCCGAGCCGAACAACGTGTAGACGAGAGCGACCCCGCTCATGCCCGGCGGATGCCCACGGCGTGCGCGCCCCAGGCGGCGGCGGCCACGACCAGCGCGCCGACGGCCTGATGAAGCACGGCGAGCGGCAGGGCGATGCCGCTGATCACGGTCGCGATGCCGAGCGCGATCTGGGTGCCGACCGCCGCGTTGATGGCGATCGACGCCCCGCGCCGCCCCGCCCGCTTAGCGCGGCGCGCCAGCAGGATGAGGGCGGCAGCGGCGGCCCAGGCCCACCAGCGATGGATGAAGTGGACGAGGTAGGGATCGCTGGAGAGGGTCGCCCACAGCGAGCCCAGCCATTCGATCCCTTCGGGCACGAAATGGTCGTTCATCAGCGGCCATGTGCTGGAGACATAGCCCGCGTCCAGCCCGGCGGTGAACGCGCCGAACATCAACTGGGCGAACAGGATGAGCAGCACCACCAGCGCGAAGGGCCGCAGCGCCGCTGGCCGCGCGCGCGAGTTGCGGGCCAGCATGAACAGGTCGAGCGCGGTCCAGATCAGCCCGCCGATGATGAACAGCGCGGTGAGCAGGTGAACGGCAAGACGATAATGGCTGACATCGGTGCGCACCGACAGGCCGGAGGTCACCATCCACCAGCCGATCGCCCCCTGAAGCCCGCCGAGCGCGAGCAGCGCGACCAGACGCGGGCCATAGCCCGCCGGAATGGCGCGTACCCAGGCGAACCAGATGAGCGGCAGCGCGAAGGCCAGCCCGATCAGCCGCCCCAGCAGGCGATGCACCCATTCCCAGAAGAAAATAAACTGGAAGTCCGACAGGCTCATGCCCCGGTTGATTTCCTGATATTCCGGGATCTGCTGGTAAAGCCGGAACGCTTCCATCCACTGGTCATTGGTCAGGGGCGGGATGGCGCCGGTGATCGGTTTCCATTCGGTGATGGAAAGGCCCGATTCGGTCAGCCGGGTGATCCCCCCCACCACAACCATGCAGAAGACGAGCGCGGCAACGGCAAGCAGCCAGCGGGCGATCGACGCCGGCCGGGGGGACGGCCAGGCGGGGCGGCGGAGAGCGAGCGCGGTCATGGCGCGGTTCATGCGCTGGCGGCGGCACTGTTGCAAGAGGGCGGCGCGCGGACAAAAGGTCATAGGCAAAGCGAAACGGCCGGATACAATCGCGCGGCCGGGCGTATCCCGCCAGATGGGAAAGTTAACCGAGGATAGTCAATGATCGGCCCGGTTCAGCAAGCAGCCGGGATGATCGCGGCGCAGGGCCCGCTGGGCGCGATGACCGCCCGTATCGATTCCCGATCACCACTGGGGCCGGTAAACCAATGGTCGCCCGCGCTGCTGTCCACCGTGCGGCTGATGCTGTCGTCCAGGGCGGAGATCGTCCTGTTCTGGGGACCGGACCTGTGCGCCCTGTATAATGAAGCCTATGCGCCCACGATCGGCGACAAGCATCCCCATGCGCTGGGCCGCCCGGCGCGCGAATATTGGGCGGAGCTGTGGCACGATCTGGAGCCGCTGCTGCTGTCGGTCGTGCGCGATGGCGAGACGGTGCATGCCAAGGACCGCCCCTTCTACATCGAGCGTGACGGCGGCCGGGGCGAGCAGGTCTATTTCGACATCAGCTATTCCCCGGTGTACGAACTGGACGGATCAGTGGGCGGCGCGCTGTGCATCGTCAATGAAACGACGCGCCGAGTCGAGGCGGAGCGCCAGATGATGGCGGAACGCAACCGTTTGTGGACGCTGGCGCGCGATCCTTTCCTGATCGCCGACAAGGCGGGCACATGGATCGCCGCCAGCCCCGCCTGGACCGAGATATTGGGGTGGGGCCAGGAAGAACTGATCGGCCGCACGTCCGAATGGATGGAGCATCCCGAAGATTTCACGAAGACCCGCCAGCAGATCGAAAGCCTGAACGAAGGGACGCCGACGCTGCGGTTCGAAAACCGTTTCCGGGCGAAAGACGGCAGCTACCGCACCTTTAGCTGGACGGCCGTGCCGGACGGCGGGCTGGTCTATTGCGTGGCGCGGGACGTCACCGACCAGCGGTCGCATGCGCAGGCGCTGGCGGAGACGGAAGCAGCGCTGCGGCAGGCGCAGAAGATGGAAACGCTGGGCCAGCTGACCGGCGGGGTCGCGCATGACTTCAACAATCTGCTGCAAGTGGTGACGGGCAATCTGGAACTGCTGCAACGCGGCCTTGCGGGCGATGAGCGGCTGCGCCGGGCGGCCGACAATGCGATGGGCGGGGCGCAGCGGGCGGCGATGCTGACGCAGCGGCTGCTGGCCTTTTCACGGCGTCAGCCGCTCGCCCCCGAACAGGTCGACCCCAACCGGCTGGTCGCGCAGACCACCGAATTGCTCAGCCGCACGCTGGGCGCGACGATCGAACTGGAAACCATCCAGGCGGCGGGCGCATGGCCGATCGAGATCGACGTGCCGCAGATGGAAAATGTACTGCTGAACCTGGCGGTCAATGCGCGCGATGCGATGCCCGCTGGCGGCAAGCTGACCATCGAGGTGGCGAACACCCATATCGACGCTTATTATGCCGCGCTGGAAGAAGAGGTGACGCCCGGCCAATATGTGCTGATCTGCCTGTCGGACACGGGCCATGGCATGGACGAGGAAGTACTGGCGCGCGCGATCGAGCCTTTCTTCACGACCAAGGAAGTGGGGCGCGGAACGGGCCTGGGGCTGTCGATGGTCTATGGCTTCATGAAGCAGTCCGGCGGCCATCTGCGCGTCTATTCCGAACCGGGGCAAGGCACCACGGTCAAGCTCTACCTGCCGCGCAGCCGCGGCCGGGTGGCGGCGAACGACCAGTTGGCCGAACCCGCCCGTCCGCCGCGCGGCGCTGGCAACGAAACGGTGCTGGTGTGCGAGGATGACGAGAAGGTGCGCGCCTATTCGGTCGAGGTACTGACGGAACTGGGCTATCATGTGCTGGAGGCGGAGGACGGGCGCGCCGCCCTAACCCGGCTGGACGAGACTTCGCCGCCGGTCGACCTGCTGTTCACCGATGTCGTGCTGCCCGGCGGCATGACGGGGGCGGACATCGCGCGCGAGGCGCTGGAACGCCAGCCTGCGCTCAAGGTGCTGTTCGCCACTGGCTATGCGCGCAACGCCATCTTTCACCATGGGCGGCTGGACCCCGGCGTGGAATTGCTGACCAAGCCTTTCACCTATGCCGATCTGGCGCGCAAGGTGCGGGAGATATTGGACCGGACCAAGGCCAAGGGGGCGGCTTGAGGGGGTGTGGCAAGCTCAGGCGGGCGGGAAAGCGGCAGCGGGTTTGAGGAACGAAGAGGGGCTTCGACAGGCTCAGCCTGAACGGGGGAGAGCGATGGAGGCGATCAAAATGCTGCGCCTAGCGGAACTCGCCCTTCGCCGCTTTCCACGCCGCGACCAGTTCGCGCGCCTTTTCGCCAGCCTGGGCGGCGCTGTCACCGGGGCGGTAGAGCGCGCCACCGACGCCGATGCCTTCGCAACCAGCGGAAAGCCATTCGCCGATGCTGTAGGCGCCCGTGCCTCCGACAGCCCACAGGCCAATGTCGCGCGGCAGCACTTCCTTCACCGCCTTCACATAGGATGCGCCGAGCCGGGCGGCGGGGAACAGCTTGATTCGGCGCGCGCCTGCCCTGACGGCGGCGAAGGCTTCGCTGGGCGTCATGAAGCCGGGCATCAGTTCCAGCCCCAGCGCCGCGCCACGGGCGATGACGGCGGGGTCGGTGTTGGGCGTCACCATGATGCGGCCGCCAGCGCCGTGCAGCCCTTCGGCGGCCTCGACCGACAGAACCGTGCCGCCGCCGATCAACGCTTCCTCGCCAAACTGGCGCTGGAGCGCGGCGATGCTGTCCAGCGGGCTCGGCGAGTTCAGCGGCACTTCGATGATGCGGAGCCCGGCGTCGATCAGGGCCGCGCCGACAGCGGGCGCTTCCTGCGGGGTGAGGCCGCGCAGGATGGCGACGATGGGGGGCGCTCCATCAGCGAGCAGGTCGTCAAGGGTCATGGGATCAATTCTCCGTAAAGCCAAGGCCAGCGAGCGCGCAGGCTTCGCCGTCGAGCAAGCGGGATCGCACGCCCTGCGCCTCCAGCGCCTGGGCATAGCGGGCGGACAGGCGCGGGTCGCCGATCAGGGTGACGTTATCGCCGTGAAACAGGGTGGCGCGGATTTCAGCGATCTCACAGCCGATGAGCAGGCCCGACAGATAGCCGGACGCCCAATCAGCGGACTTGTTCGCGCGCAGCCGCATGGACCGCGCGGCAAACAGACCGGTGAGCAGCCGCCCTTCGCCCGCGCGGGCAAGCCCGTCCGCGAAACCCGCTTCCTCCTGCTCCGCGTCGCCAGCGGCGTCCCTTGGGGCCAGGGTGGAACGGTCGCGCAGCAGGGCGAACAGTTCCCCGGTCGGGACGGTGCGGAAGGCAAGGACCCGGCCATCCTCCACCAGGGTCCATTTATTATGCGTGCCGGGCAGGACGATGAGGTGGCGGCCCTGCGCCAGATCGGGATGGAGGGCGCAGGCTCCGAATATTTGCGTTTCTTCCCCCCGCATGACGTCTGGCACGCCGTCCGCGCTATCGCAGGCGACGCCCGCCATGATGCTGACCGGCACGCCCCGCCAGTCGAAGCTGGCGGCGGTGGCGCGCCATGCCGCTGCATCGGCGGGGCACGGGGCATAGGGCGCTTCCACCCAGCCGTCCCGCGCGCCCGCCATGCCACAGAGGCGGATTTCAGCGGGCATGCCGTCTTCGAGCCATGGCGCGATCGCCCCGGCGAAGGCCGGTTCGGCCTGACGCCCCGCCTCCCCGATGCCGGGACCTTCGGCCTGCGCCGTGATGCGGCCATGCTGCACACGGAAAAGGCGCAGGTTGCTGGTGCCCCAGTCGCCCAGGACGGCGTAGCTGCTCACAGCGGCGATCCTGCGCTGAACAGGGTGGATCGGGGCATGGTCATGTCAAGTCCTTGAAACAGTATTTGTATGAGTATATGGGGAGAGGCGAGCGCGTCAATGCGTCCCTTCCTCTTCACCGTCAGGATGCCGTCATGAGCGAAAACTCCAAGCCCGCCCCCAAGTTGCGCAGCCGCGCCTGGTTCGACAATCCCGACAATATAGACATGACGGCGCTGTATCTGGAGCGCTACCTGAACTTCGGCCTGACGCTGGAGGAACTGCGCAGCGGCCGGCCGATCATCGGCATCGCCCAGACCGGCAGCGACCTGTCGCCCTGCAACCGCCACCATATGGTGCTGGCGGAACGGGTACGCGAAGGCATTCGCGAAATGGGCGGCATCGCGCTGGAATTTCCGGTGCATCCCATTCAGGAGACGGGCAAGCGGCCGACCGCCGGGCTTGACCGCAACCTTGCCTATCTGGGCGTGGTCGAGGCGCTGTACGGCTATCCGATCGACGGCGTGGTGCTGACCACCGGATGCGACAAGACGACGCCCGCGCTGCTGATGGCGGCGGCGACGGTGAACATTCCCGCCATCGCCCTGTCGGTCGGGCCGATGCTGAACGGCTGGCACAAGGGCGAGCGCACGGGGTCGGGCACGATCGTGTGGCATGCGCGCGAACTGCTGGCGACGGGGCGCATCGACGATGAGGGATTCATCAAGCTGGTGGCGTCGTCGGCGCCGTCCACCGGCTATTGCAACACGATGGGCACGGCGACGACGATGAACAGCCTGGCGGAAGCGCTGGGCATGATGCTGCCGGGATCGGCGGCGATCCCCGCGCCCTATCGCGACCGGCAGGAGGCCGCCTACCGCACCGGCAAGCGCATCGTCGAGATGGTGCGTGAGGACCTCAAGCCCTCCGACATCCTGACGCTGGACGCGTTCCACAATGCGATCACGGTCAATTCGGCGATCGGCGGATCGACCAACGCGCCCATCCACCTGGCCGCGATCGCGCGTCATGCCGGCGTCGGCCTGCCGCTCAAGGATTGGGAGACGGTGGGGCACAAGGTGCCGCTGCTGGTCAATCTGCAACCGGCGGGCGAATATCTGGGCGAGGATTATTACCGCGCGGGCGGCGTGCCCGCGGTGGTCGGCCAGCTGATCGCCCAGGGGCTCATCCGCGAAGGCGCGATGACCGTCAACGGCAGGACCATGGGCGAAAACTGCCGGGGCGTGGAGATCGAGGACGAGCGCGTCATCCGCCCCTTCGCCCAGCCGATCAAGGAGGAAGCAGGCTTCCTGGTGCTGTCGGGCAATCTGTTCGACGCGGCGGTGATGAAGACCAGCGTCATCAGCCCGGAATTTCGCGAGCGTTATCTTTCGAACCCGGACGATCCCGATGCGTTTGAAGGCCCGGCGGTCGTGTTCGACGGGCCGGAGGATTATCATGCGCGGATCGACGATCCGGCCACGGGCATCACGGCCGACACGCTGCTGTTCATGCGCGGCGCGGGGCCGATCGGCTATCCGGGCGCGGCGGAAGTCGTGAACATGCGCCCGCCCGCATATCTTATCACCGAAGGCGTCGGCGCCCTGCCCTGCATCGGCGACGGGCGGCAGTCGGGGACGAGCGGCAGCCCGTCGATCCTGAACGCCTCCCCTGAGGCGGCGGCGATGGGCGGCCTTGCGCTGCTGGAAACCGGCGACCGGGTGCGCATGGACCTGAAAAAAGGGACGGTCGACGTCCTGATACCGGACGAGGAACTGAAGGCCCGGCGCGAGCGGCTGGTGGCGGCTGGCGGCTATCCCTATCCCGCATCGCAGACGCCATGGCAGGAAATCCAGCGCAATCTGGTGGGTCAGCTGAGCGAAGGCGCGATCCTGGAGGGCGCGGAGAAATATCAGCGCATCGCGCAGACCAAGGGACTGCCGCGCGACAATCATTGAGGCGGCCCACAGCCGCCCTTTGGCATTGAGGCGGCCCACAGCCGCCCTGGCGAAACGAATCATGCCGGTCCCGCCTGCTGCACGGGCGGACCGGCGAGCAGGAGATTAAGCATGTTCAACGGAGCGATACTGGTCGGCGCAAGCGAACGGCGCGGGGGCGATCCCTTTTTCGCGGTCCATCCCGCCAGCGGCGGGCAGGGCGAGGTCGCCTTTTCCAACGCGTCGCCCGCCGACGTGGCCGACGCCTGCGCCTTGGCGGAAGCGGCGTTCGAGAGCTTTTCGGCGCTGACGCCGGACGCGCGCGCGACCTTCCTTGAGACGGCGGCCGAGCAGATATTGGCGATCGGAGACCTGCTGATCGAAACCGCCATGACCGAATCCGGCCTGCCCCGCCCCCGGCTGGAGGGCGAGCGCGGCCGCACGGTGGGCCAATTGCGCCTGTTCGCCAGCTATGTGCGGCAGGGCGACTGGCTGGACGCCACCATCGACAAGGCCCTTCCCGAACGGCAGCCGCTGCCCCGCAGCGACCTGCGCCGCGTCAATCAGGCGCTGGGACCGGTCGCGGTGTTCGGCGCGTCCAATTTCCCCCTCGCCTTCTCGACGGCGGGCGGCGACACGGCATCGGCCTTCGCGGCGGGCTGCCCCGTGGTGGTGAAGGGCCATCCCGCCCATCCCGGCACCGGCGAGCTGGTGGCGCGCGCCATCCAGGCGGCGGTGAAGGCATGCGGCCTGCATGAAGGCGTCTTTTCCTACCTGCCAGGATCGACCCATGAACTGGGCGGCGCGCTGGTTTCCGACCCGCGCATCAAGGCGGTGGGCTTCACCGGATCGCGCGGCGGCGGCATCGCGCTGATGCAGGTCGCGGCCAAACGGGCCGAGCCCATCCCTGTCTATGCGGAGATGAGCAGCATCAACCCGGTCGTCCTTCTGCCCGGCGCGCTTGCGGCGCGGGCCGATGCACTGGGCGCGGCCTTCGTCGGGTCGCTGACCATGGGATCGGGCCAGTTCTGCACCAATCCGGGGCTGGTCATCGCGCTGGAAGGGCCGGACCTCGACCGCTTCGTCGCCGCCGCCGCGCAGGCGATGACGGCGAGCGAGCCGCAGGTCATGCTGACGCCCGGCATCCATGAAGCCTATGAAAAGGGCGTCGCCGCCCTGCTGTCGGCCGAGGGCGTCACCACTGTCGCGCGCGGCGCGCAGGCGCAGGGCGCGAACCGGGGGCAGCATGCCTTGTTCACAACGGATGCGGAGCGGTTCCGCAGCAACCCGGCGCTGGCCCATGAAGTGTTCGGCTCCTCCTCCATCCTGCTTTCATGCCGCAGCATCGACGAGGTGCTGGAAACCATCGCCGGGCTGGAGGGTCAGCTGACCGCCACGCTGCACATGGAGGAAAGCGACAGCGCCGATGCGGCCAGGCTGCTCCCGGCCCTGTCGCGCAAGGCAGGGCGCATCCTGACCAATGGCTGGCCGACCGGCGTCGAGGTCACCTATGCCATGGTGCATAGCGGGCCGTTCCCGGCGACGTCGGATGGGCGCACGAGTTCCGTTGGAACCCTGGCCATGGAGCGCTTCCTGCGCCCGGTCTGCTATCAGGACGTGCCTGACGCGCTGCTGCCCCCCGCCTTGCAGGACGCCAATCCGTGGAAGCTGATCCGCCGCGTCGAAGGCAGGCTGGAGGCCGCCGCCGGTCAGGACCGCGCGCTGTGAGCGGTGGCATCAAAGCCGGGCTGGTCGGCCTGGGCAAGATCGCGCGCGACCAGCATCTGCCCGCGATGGAGAAGGTGGAGGGCATAAAGCTTGCCGCCGTCGCCAGCCGCAATGCGCAGGCGGAAGGGGTGAACAACTATCCGGGCCTTGACGCCATGCTGGCGGGCGAGCCCGATCTGGACGCGGTCATACTGTGCCAGCCGCCGCAGGTCCGTTACGAAGCGGCGCGGCAGGCGCTGCTGGCGGGCAAGCACGTGTTCCTGGAAAAGCCGCCGGGCGCGACCGTTTCGGAGGTGGAGGCGCTGATCGCGCTGGCCGAACGGCAGGGCGTGACGCTCTATGCCAGCTGGCACAGCCGCTACGCCGCCGCCGTCGCGCATGCGGGCCAGTGGCTGGCGACGCGGACGATCCGCCATATTTCGATCCAGTGGCGCGAGGATGTGCGGCACTGGCATCCCGGCCAGCCGTGGATCTGGGAAGCGGGCGGCTTCGGCGTGTTCGACCCCGGCATCAACGCCCTGTCCATCCTGACCGAGATCGTGTCCGATCCGCTGGCGCTGCTGTCGGCGAAGCTGGAGGTGCCCGCGAACAAGCAGGCCCCGATCGGCGCGGAACTGCGCATGGCGACGGCATCGGGCGCATCCGTGGATGCCGTGTTCGACTGGCGGCAGACAGGCCCGCAGACATGGGACATCGCGGTGGAGACCGACGACGGCCAACTGCTGCTGTCCGAGGGCGGCAATATGCTGCGGCTGGATGGCGAAGTGCAGGTGCAGGCGCCGGACGAGGAATATCCCTCCATGTACCGGCGGTTCGTGACGCTGGTGGCGAATCACGCGATCGACGCCGATGTCGCGCCCCTGCGCCTGGTGGCCGACGCCTTCCTTTGCGGCGAACATTGTCCTACTACAGCCTTTGAGGATTGAAGGGGTTGGGGTTTGGCAGGCGCGCACAGGACCGGGAATGAAGAAGGCGCGCTGCGCATCCATCAGGCTATCGCGCGCGATCTGGGCACGGCGATCCTCATGGGCAGGCACCGCCCCGGCGACCTGTTCGAAGGCGAGATAGAGGCGGCCGAACGGCTGGGCGTATCGCGCACCGCCTATCGGGAAGCGGTGCGCATTTTGGTGGCCAAGGGGATGCTGGAAAGCAGGCCCAAGGCAGGCACCCGCGTGCTGCCGCGCAGCCGGTGGAACGTGCTGGACCCGGAAATGCTGGCCTGGATGTTCGCGGGGGAGCCCGACCCCGCCTTCATCCGCGACCTGTTCGAACTGCGCGGCGTGATCGAACCGGCGGCCGCGGAGTTCGCGGCGCGGCGGCGCACGGAGGACCAGATCGCCACGATGCAGCGCGCGCTGGAGGAAATGGAGCGGCATGGCCTGTCCACCCCGGCGGGGCGGCTGGCGGACCAGCAATTCCATAATGCGATATTGGCGGCGACCCACAATGATGCGCTGGCGGCGCTGGCCAGTTCAGTCGGCGCGGCGGTGGGATGGACGACCATGTTCAAGCAGCGCAAGCAGAAGGCGCCGCGCGATCCCCTGCCCGACCATCAGGCGGTGTGCCGCGCCATTGCCGCCAGCGACGCGGCGGCGGCGCGCGATGCGATGATGGAGCTGCTGCGGCTGGCGCTGGCGGACATGGACCTGGCGCTGCCGGAGCCGGGATAGCCATCGCATGAAGCGCGGCGTCGCCCGGCTTTAAACCCGGAAGCGGGATTGCCGGGCTTCTCCCTCGCCCGCCCACGCCGATCGGTCAGCCAGCGAACAGGGATGCGGGAAGGCCGGTCACGCCTGCGTCGACTTCGAAAAGTGCGCCGTCATATTCGCTTTCAGGCAGGTTGAACGCCGCCGATGTCACGAACATGCGGTCCAGCTTCGGCCCGGCGAAGGTGATGTTCGTCACCTGCCGCGCGGGCAGCGGGATGACGCGGTCCAGCTTTCCTTCGGGCGTGAAGCGGCTGATGCGCGCGCCGCCCCAATGCGCGATCCACAGATGCCCCTGGGAATCGACCGTCATGCCATCGGGATAGCCTTCCTCTTCCGAAAAGAGGATGAAGGGCTGGCGGCTGGCAAGGCCGCCGCCATCGGTCCGGGAGAAGCGGTAGACGGTGCGCCGCGCCGAATCGGTATGGTAGAGCCAGCGGCCGCAGGGAGAGAAGGCGGGGCCGTTGGGCACCAGATAGCCGGTGTCCATCACCGTCCAGCGGCCGTCCGGGTCGAGCCGGTAGAAGGAGCCGCTATCCTGTTCCTCCGCCATGTCCATGGTGCCGCACCAGATGCGCCCGTCCGCATCGGCCTTGCCATCGTTCATGCGGTTGCCGGGCAAATGAGGTTCGGGATCGCCGATCGGATCGATCGCGACGGGATCGAGCGTCAGCCGGGCAAAGCCGCTCTGGAACCCAGCGACGAAACCGCCGCCGCGCCGTTCCACCACCCAGCCGAGCGGTTCGGGCATCGGCCAGCGCCTGATGCCGCCATCGGTCAGCGACAGCCGGTTGAGCGCGGGCGCGCGTATGTCGACCCAGTAGACGGCGTTTTCGCGCGCCGACCATAATGTCCCCTCGCCCAGCGTGTCGCGCACATCGCGGTCGATCCGTTTCCATTCGCTCATCGCATCAATGCCTTACTGACAGACGGTAGATCATGACATGGCGATAGGGCTTGCCGGGATCCACGCGCGCGGATGGAAAGTCCGGCTTGTTGGGCGTGTCGGGGAATTTCTGCGGCTCCAGCGCGATGCCGTCACCCATGCGGTAGAGATGCCCCCGCTTGCCCGCCAGCGTGCCGTCGAAGAAGTTGCCGGAATAGAATTGCAGCCCCGGCTCGGTGGTCAGCACGTGCAGCACGCGGCCCGACACGGGATCTTCCAGCCGCGCGGCCGGTTCGGGCCTGGCCGTGATCCCCTTGTCCAGCACCCAATTATGATCATAGCCCCGGCCGAACCTGATCTGCGCATCGGTCCCGTCCCTGACGCCGTCTTCCACCCGCCGGGGCGTGCGGAAATCGAAGGGCGTTCCGGCTACCGGCCTGATCTCTCCAGTCGGGATGAGCCCGGCATCGACGGGCGTGTAGGCCTTTGCGGCTATGGTCAGCAGATGGCCGAGCGCGCCGCCGGGCGCCCCCTCCCCCGACAGGTTGAAGATGGCATGGTTGGTGAGGTTGACGATGGTCGGCTTGCTCGCCGCCGCCTCGAAGCTGATGGTCAGGGCGCCGCTTTCGTCCAGCGCGTAGCTGACCTGCGTGTCGAGCCTGCCGGGATAGCCGGAATCGCCATCGGGGCTGCTGTAGGACAGGACGGCCTGCGGCCGGGGCGTGCTGCTGACCGACACGACCTTCCAGACCTGCTTGTCGAAGCCCTTGCCGCCACCGTGCAGCGTATTGGTCTTGTCATTGAGGGGAAGCTGGTGATCATGGCCGTCGAGCATGAACCTGCCGCCCGCGATGCGATTGGCGTAGCGGCCGATGGTGACGCCGAAATATTCGGGATGCGCGAGATAGCCCGCCAGATCGTCATAGCCCAGCAGCACATCGGCGATCCTGCCGTTCCGGTCAGGCCCCATCAGCGACTGCAAGGCCGCGCCATAGGTCAGTATTTTTGCCGTGACGCCTTTTCCATTGTCCAGGGTGATGACCTCGACCGGGCTGCCGTCCGGCAACTTTCCTGCGCGAGCGCGGCTTGCTTCTGCCGATGCGGATGTGCTTGCCATGATCAGTCCGAGAAAATAGAACGCAAATGTTCGAAAAACATGGTTGCCCGTCCTTTTCGGCACGACCCCTTCCGCCGCCGAGACATATTGACGCCCGACGGGGAGCTATATACTCGGACAAATTGAAACAGCACAAGCCTGTTGCCGCTTGACGGAGAAGATGAATGCCTGCTCCCCCATCATCATCGGCCACCCTGACGGCGGAGCATCATCCAGCCACCCGCTACGGCCCGGCGCTGACGCTTCTGGCCAGCCTCTTCTTCATGTGGGGGTTCATCACGGTCATCAACAACACGCTGCTGCCCCATCTGCGCAGCGTGTTCGACCTCAACTACACCCAGACGACGCTGATCGAATCCGTGTGGTTCATCGCCTATTTCGTGGCGTCGATCCCTTCGGCCAAGCTGATCGAGCGGGTCGGCTACCAGAAATCGCTGGTGATCGGGCTGCTGATCATGGCGGCCGGGTCGCTGGGCATGATGCTGGCGGCCAGCCTGCCTTCCTATGGCGTAACGCTGGCCATGCTGTTCATCATCGCCAGCGGCATCACGCTGCTGCAAGTGGCGGCCAATCCCTATGTCGCGGTGGTCGGCAAGCCGGAAACCGCGTCGTCGCGCCTGAACCTGGTGCAGGCGATGAATTCGGCGGGCACGATGCTCGCCCCCCTGTTCGGCGCGTACCTGATCCTGGGCCGGTCGAAGGGTGGCACGGCGACCGCTGGCACGGTGCTGACCGAAGCGGAACGGCTGGCCGACGCGCAGTCGGTGATCCTGCCCTATGGGCTGGTGGCGCTGGTGCTGTTCGTGCTGGCCATCGTCATCGCCCGCTTTCCCCTGCCCGCGATGGGCGGAGCGACGGCGCGGCTGGCGCGCGAGGAGCGCAAGCGGCATTCGCTGTGGAATCACCGCAACCTCGTCTTCGGCATTCCGGCGATCTTCATCTACCTGATCGCGGAAATCGGCGTCGCCAACCTGTTCGTGAACTTCGTCAGCCAGCCCGACATCGCCAACCTGACGCATGAGCAGGCGGGCCGCTACCTCACCTTCCTGTGGGGCGGCATGATGGTCGGGCGGTTCGCCGGGTCCGCGATCATGCAGAAGGTGGACGCGGGCAAGGTGCTGGCCGCCTTCTCGATCGGCGCGTTCATCGTCATGATGATCACCGTGTTCGCCGACGGGCCGGTGGCGATGTGGTCGCTGATCCTGGTCGGCCTGTTCCATTCGATCATGTTCCCGACCATCTTCACCCTGGGGATCAAGGGGCTGGGCCCGCTGACCGAGGAAGGGTCAGGCCTTCTGATCATGGCGATCGCCGGTGGATCGCTGGTGGTGGTGCAGGGCTGGCTGGCGGACCGTTATGGCCTGCAAACCTCCTTCCTGCTGACGGCGGTGTGCGAGCTTTACATCCTCTTCTACGCGCTCTGGGGTTCGCGCCCGACCCACGCCCTGCCGGACCAGCATATCGAATAGAACCGGGCAGCGCAGCGCTGCTTCAAAAGGAAAAGGCCGGAACGATCGCCCGTTCTGGCCTTCTCCCGTTTCCGCCCTGAACGATCGCGCTATTCGGCGGCGAGCGGATAGGCGGCGCGCGGCTGTTCGCTGGTAAGGGCCGTTACCATTGCCGTCAGCGCCTGTTGCAGGGCGGGCAGCCCCGGCCCCGGTTCGTCCAGCGCCGCGTCGAGATAGAGGCTGCGGTCCACCTCCACCTGCAAAGCGTACAAATCCCTGGCGGGGCGGCCATGCCGTTCGATCATATGATCGCCCGCATAGGGGTGGTTCTGCGCGGCGGTGATGCCGTGTCCCGCCAGCACATCTTGCGCCAGCGTCATCAGCCGCGCCGACGCCGCCCGTCCGAAGCGGTCGCCCAGCACCACGGC
>NZ_ATHO01000096.1 GCF_000445065.1 Sphingobium quisquiliarum P25
ACGCCGGACGGCGGCTGCGCGCGGGCTTGCCGAAGCGATCAACTGGTCGTTCATTTCCGAGAAGGAAGCGGCTTCGGCCGGCGGCGGCGCATGGACGCTGGCCAATCCGATTTCGGAGGATTTGAAGGTCATGCGGCCTTCGCTGCTGCCTGGCCTGTTGTCGGCGACGCGGCGCAACATGGATCGCGGCGCGGCTTCGGTGCGGCTGTTCGAAGTGGGGCGGCGTTATTTCGCGGACAAGGAACGGGCCACGATCGGCTTCGTGCTGGCGGGAGAAAAGGTCGCGCGCGGCTGGCAGACGGGCAAGGCGCAGCCCTTTTCCGCTTTCGATGCCAAGGGGGAAGTGATCGCGCTGCTGGCGGCGGCGGGCGCGCCAGTCGGTAATTTGCAGAATTACGGTGAGGCATCGGCGGCCTATCATCCGGGCCAGTCAGGGACGCTTCGGCTGGGTCCGAAAACGGTGCTGGCCGAGTTCGGCCTACTGCATCCTTCGCTGGCTAAGCAATTTGGCCTGACCGGCATAGCAGTCGCGGGCGAGATCTTCCTGGATGCCATACCCGCCAAGCGGGCAAGCGGCTTCATGCGTGCGCCCTATGCGCCGCCCGCATTGCAGGCGGTGAAGCGCGATTTCGCCTTTATCGTCGATGAGGCGGTGGAGGCCGATGCTCTGGTCCGCGCGGTCAGGGGCGCGGACAAGAAGGCGATCACCGACGTGCGGCTGTTCGATGTTTTCGTCGGGCCGGGCGTGGATGAAGGGCGCAAGAGCATGGCCGTCGAGGTGACGTTGCAGCCGGGGGAAAAAAGCTTTTTGCAGGAAGAACTGGATGCGATCAGCGCTGCTGTGGTGAAGGCGGCGGAGAAGCTGGGGGGGACTTTGCGGGGCTAAGTCTTTCCCATCGTCATTCTGAACTTGTTTCAGGATGGCGATGATCGATGGGTTTCTTGACAGGGGGTATGCTGTGGACGAGTTGGTGACAATCGCATCCGGCACGCTCACCGCCGCCATCAACCCTCTTGGCGCGGAGCTGTGGTCGCTCACCGACGCGCAAGGGCGCGAGCTGATGACCGATGCCGATCCGCGCTGGTGGACCGGGCATGCGCCTTTGCTCTTTCCCTTTGTGGGGCGGTCGCGGGGGGATGTGTACCGGGTGGACGGGCGGGAATATGCGATGCCGCAGCATGGCTTTGCCCGGCGCATGGCCTTTGCGCAGGTGGAGCATCTGCCTGAATCGGTGACGTTCCGTTTGGAGGCGGATGCGGCTACGCGGGCGGTCTATCCGTTTGATTTCCGGCTGGACATGCGGTTCGCGGTTGCTGGCGGGGCGCTGATGATGACGGCGTCCGTGATGAACCTGGGCGAAGCGGACATGCCTTTTTCCTTTGGCTATCATCCCGCCTTTGCGTGGCCGCTGCCCTATGGCGGGGCGGCGGAGGAGCATCTGATCGAGTTTGAAAAGCCGGAGCCTGCGCCGCTGCGTCAGGTTGGGGACGAACCGGGGCTTATTGCGCGGGACCGCATCGCTTCGCCAGTTGAGGGCAATGTGCTGAGGCCGACCTATGCGATGTTTAAGGACGACGCGCTGGTTTGGGATGAGATGGAGAGCCATAGCCTGATATGGGGTGTGCCGGGACGCACGCGGTTGAAGATCGACTTTCCTGATACACCCTGGCTGGGGCTGTGGCAGAAGCCGGGCGCGCAGTATCTGTGCGTGGAGCCTTGGGCGGGGATGGCGGACCTGGTGGGATTCGAGGGCGATGTCTGGGAGAAGCAGGGCGTCATGCGCCTGTTGCCGGGGGATGAGCGGCGGTTCCGCATGGACGTGACGCTGGTTACCGACTAGTGAGCCGGTGAATCCGTTCGTCCTGAGTAGCTGCTGAGCTTGCCGAGGCGGCGTATCGAAGGGCTGACTTGAGCGCGCGGTGCTTCGATACGGCCCTTCGACTTCGCTCAGTCTCTACTCAGCGCGAACGGCTGTTGGAATATCTGGACAACCGAATGACCATCCCATCCCGCCGCACCTTTGCGATCATTTCCCACCCTGACGCGGGCAAGACCACGCTGACCGAGAAGCTGTTGCTGGAAGGCGGCGCGATCCATCTTGCGGGCGAGGTCAAGGCGCGCGGGGCGAACCGGCGGGCGCGGTCGGACTGGATGAAGATCGAGCAGCAGCGCGGCATTTCGGTGACCAGCTCGGTCATGACGTTCGAGCGGGACGGCATTACCTTCAACCTGCTCGACACGCCGGGGCATGAGGATTTTTCGGAAGATACCTATCGAACGCTGACGGCGGTCGATTCGGCCGTCATGGTGATCGACGCCGCCAAGGGCATCGAGCCGCAGACGCGCAAGCTGTTCGAGGTTTGCCGGTTGCGCAACGTGCCGATCATAACCTTCGTCAACAAGGTGGACCGTGAGGGGCGCGACACCTTTGCCCTGCTGGACGAGGTGGCGGACGCGCTGGCGCTGGACGTATGCCCGATGAGCTGGCCAGTCGGCATGGGCGGGACGTTCGAGGGGATCTACGATTTCGCCAAGAACCGGCTGCGGCAGCCGAGCGGTCCTTCCAAGGAATTTGAGGGCAAGGAAGTGTTTGTCGAGGGCATCGCTGACGATGCGCTGGCCGAGCATATTTCCGCGCAAGGGCTGGAGAAGCTGCGCGAGGAGGCTGAACTGGCGGTCGGCGGCTATGCCGATTTCGATCTCGCGGCCTATCGCCATGGCGACCTGACGCCGGTCTATTTCGGGTCGGCGCTGAAGCTGTTTGGCGTGACCGAGCTGATCGACGCGCTCGCCGCCCATGCACCGCCGCCGCGCGCGCAACCGGCCGAGCCTGCGCCAGTGGAGCCGGAGAATAGCGAAGTCACCGGCTTCATCTTCAAGGTGCAGGCCAATATGGACCCGCAGCATCGCGACCGCATCGCTTTCATGCGGCTGTGTTCGGGCAAGTTCCGGCGCGGCATGAAGCTGACCCCTTCGGGCAGCGGCAAGCCGATCGCGGTGCATTCGCCGATCCTCTTTTTCGCGCAAGATCGCGAGATTGCGGATGAGGCCTTTCCGGGCGACATCATCGGCATTCCGAACCACGGCACGTTGCGGGTGGGCGATACGCTGTCGGAAAAGGCGGGGCTGCGCTTTACCGGCCTGCCTAACTTCGCGCCGGAAATCCTGCGGCGCGTGGCGCTCAAGGACCCGACCAAGACGAAGCAGTTGCGCAAGGCGCTGGATGACCTGTCCGAAGAGGGCGTGATCCAGGTCTTCTATCCGGAGATCGGCAGCAGCTGGGTGGTCGGCGTGGTCGGGCAGTTGCAGCTGGACGTGCTGATTTCTCGGCTGGAGGCGGAGTATAAGGTCGCGGCGGGGCTGGAAGCTTCGCCCTTCGATACGGCGCGCTGGATTTCAGGCGATGAGGCGGCGGTGAAGGAATTGGTGTCGTTCAACGGCGCGAATATGGCGCGGGACCGGGACGGCAATCTCGTCTTCATGGCGAAAAGCGCGTGGGATGTGGGATATCAGCAGGAGCGGCATCCCAAGGTGAAGTTCAGCGCGACGAAGGAGCGTTGAGGCATTTTTGATTTGTTCGCGCAGAGGCGCAAAGGACGCAGAAGAGTATTTTTCTCTGCGATCTCTGCGCCTCTGCGCGAAATGACTTTGAATCACGCGGAGGCGGGGAGGCGCGGAGATTTGTTGTGGCGTCTCCGCGTGAATAATGATTTTCGCTGCGCGGCTATTTTCGGAGCAGGAAAACCGCGTGTTCGGCGAACAGGTTCGCGTTCGCGTGGGTGGTTTCCTTGTCGCCCTTGAGGAACCACTGACCATCAATTGTCCAGCCGCGTTCCTTCACCAGGGCGCGGAAATCGTCGACCGTTACATGGTGGATGTTGAGCGTGTCATACCAAGTGTCGGGCAGCAGGCGCGTCACCGGCATGCGGCCGCCCCAAAGCAGGGACAGCCGTCCGCGCCAATGGGCGAAGTTGGGGAAGGAGACGAACGCCTGACGGCCGATGCGCAGCAGTTCCTCGACCACCAGGTCCGGGCGGCGGGTGGTCTGGAGCGTCTGGCTCAAGATCGCATAATCGAAGCTGGCGTCGGGATAGTAAGTGAGGTCAGTGTCCGCGTCGCCCTGCACGACCGACAGGCCCCGGCCTACGGCGGCAGCGACGTTGCTGGCGTCGAGTTCAAGGCCGCGGGCATCCACTTGCTTGGCATCGCGCAGCGCCGCCATCAGCGCGCCGTCGCCGCACCCCACGTCCAGCACGCGGGCTCCGGGAGTGACGGTGCGGGCGATGAGGGCAAGGTCGGGCCGCAACCCCTCTTCGCTCATGCGCGGCCGCCCTTGAGGAAGCCGTCGACAACGCGGTTCAGTTCCGGGCATTCCAGCAGGAAGGCGTCATGGCCAAAGGGGCTGGACAGCTCGACGAAGCTCGCCTGAGCGCCGCTGGCGTTGAGGGCGTGAACGATGGCGCGGGACTCCGCCGTGGGATAGAGCCAGTCGGTATCGAAGCTGACCAGGCAGAAGCGGGCCTTGGATGGCGCGAAGGCCTTGGCGAGGCTGCCGCCATGATCTTCCGCAATGTCATAATAGTCCATGGCGCGAGTGATGTAGAGATAAGAGTTGGCGTCGAACCGCTCAACGAAGCTGAGGCCTTGGTGGCGCAAATAGGATTCGACCTGAAAGTCGGCGTCGAAGCCGAAGGTCTTGGCGTCGCGGCCCTGCAAGCGGCGGCCGAATTTTTCGGTGAGCCCCGCTTCGGACAGATAGGTGATGTGCGCGGCCATGCGCGCGACGGCGAGGCCCGCGCTCGGCACCTGCGCGTCGGCATAATAGTCGCCGCCGCGCCAGTTGGGATCGGCCATGATCGCCTGACGCCCGACTTCATGAAAGGCGATATTCTGCGCGCTATGGCGGGCTGTCGAAGCGATGACGACGCAGCTTTCGACCCGATCGGGGAAGATGGTCGGCCAGCTCAGCGCCTGCATGCCACCCATTGATCCGCCAATGACGGCGGCAAGCCGGCCGACGCCCAGATGGTCGAGCAGCATCGCCTGCGCCCGCACCATGTCGGCGATGGTGAGGACGGGAAAGCGCATGGCGTAGGGCGCGTTGCTTGCCGGATCGACGCTGGCGGGGCCGCTGGAGCCCATGCAGCTGCCGATGACATTGGCGCAGACGATGAAGTAGCGCGCGGGATCGATAGGCTTGCCTTCGCCGACCATGCGCCACCACCAGCCGGGCTTGCCGGTGATAGGATGGTCAGACGCGACATATTGATCGCCGGTCAGAGCGTGGCAGATGAGGATGACATTGCTCTTGTCCTCATTCATCGCCCCATAGGTTTCATAGGCGATGTCGACGGGCGCGAGCGCGGCGCCGCTGTCCAGCCGCAAGGGGCCGGGCAGGCGTACCTGGCGGCGGAGACCGAAACGGCTGTCATCGGGAAGCAGAGCGCTGGCCATGGTGGATGCGGGCTAGGACTGCGGAGGCATGCTGTCAATCGGGCGGCGTCCACCCACTTGCCGCCAGCGGCGCTTTGCCTTTGGCGCGGATGACGCTAAAGCCCCGCCATGACGAAACCTGCACCCAAGGACTGGATACTCGGCATTTCCCCCTATGTGCCGGGCAAGGCGGCGGCGGATGACGGCCGCCCGCTGATCAAGCTGTCGGCGAATGAGAACCCGCTGGGGACAAGTCCGGCGGCGCGCGCGGCCCTGAACGCTGCGACGGCCGACCTTGCCACCTATCCCGATCCGGGCGCAACGAAGATGCGGCAGGCGATCGCCTCCGTGCATGGGCTGGACCCGGCACGCGTCATATATGGGACGGGTTCGGACGAACTGCTGCACATCGCCGCGAGCGCCTATGCCGGGCCGGGGGACGAAGTGCTGTACGTCCATTACGGCTTTTCCGTCTACGACATCGCCGCGCGGCGGGTGGGCGCCACGCCGGTGATCGCGCCGGACGCGGACTATGCGACCGATGTGGATGCGCTGATCGCCTGCGTGACGGAGAAGACGAAGGTCGTCTTCCTGGCCAATCCCAACAATCCCACCGGCACCATGACGCCACGGGCGGATATTGCGCGCCTGCACGCCGCGCTGCGCCCCGATATCCTGCTGGTCCTGGATCAGGCCTATGCCGAATATCTGGATGCGGATGAGGAAGATGGCGGCATGGAGCTAGCTAAGAACGCGCCCAACGTGCTGGTGACGCGCACCTTCTCCAAAATCTACGGCCTTGCCGCCGAACGCATCGGCTGGGGCTATGCCAGCGCGGAGATCATCGACGCGCTGCACCGCATCCGCGCGCCGTTCAACGTGACGACGGCGGGACAGGCCGCGGCGATCGCGGCGATCGGCGACAGCGCCTGGGTGGAGGCGAGCCGCGCGCATAACCGGCAGTGGCGCGAATGGCTGGCGGCGGAGGTCGCTTCGCTGTCCAATCATGGCCTGCGCGCGGTGCCCAGCAAGGCCAATTTCCTGCTGATCCTGTTCAACGGCAGGCTGACCGCGGAAGCGGCGATGAGGGGGCTGTGGGACGAAGGCTTCGCCACCCGCTGGCTGCCGGGGCAGGGCCTGCCCAGCGGGCTGCGCATCACCATCGGCACGGAGGAGCAGATGCGCGCCGTCGCGGCGAAGCTGCGGGCGATGGCGGAGGCGGCCTGAACCATGCTGCCATTCGCGCGCGTCACCATCATCGGCCTTGGCCTGATAGGCTCATCGCTCGCGCGGGCCATCCGCGAATATATGCCGGCGGTGCGGGTGACGGGGCATGACGCCGACCCGCATGTGCGGCAGATCGCGCGGGCGATCGGCCTGTGCGACGATGTGACCGACACGGCGGGCGCAAGCGTGACCGATGCCGATCTGGTGGTGCTGTGCGTGCCGGTGCGGGCGATGGGCGCGGCGGCGGCGGAGATCGCGGACGACCTGCCCGCCGATGCGGTCATCAGCGATGTGGGGTCGTGCAAGGCGGACGTGCTGGCGCAATTGACGGCAGCGCTGCCGGGCCGGGCGATCATTCCCGCGCATCCCGTGGCGGGGACGGAGAATAGCGGGCCGGAGGCGGGTTTCGCATCGCTGTTCCGGGGCCGCTGGTGCATTGTCACGCCCCCGGCCGGTGCCGATCAGGTGGCGGTGGAGCGGGTCGCCGAACTGTGGCGGCGCGTGGGCGCGGATGTCGAGATGATGGACCCGCAGCATCATGACCTAGTGCTGGCGGTGACGAGCCATCTGCCGCACCTGATCGCCTATACGATTGTCGGCACGGCCAGCGATCTGGAGGATGTCACCCAGTCGGAGGTGATCAAATATTCGGCGGGCGGCTTCCGCGACTTCACCCGCATCGCCGCGTCAGACCCGACCATGTGGCGCGACGTGTTCCTGGCGAACAAGGATGCCGTGCTGGAAATGCTCCAGCGCTTTTCGGAGGATCTGTCGGCTTTGCAGCGGGCGATCCGGTGGAATGACGGCGACACGCTGTTCAACCTGTTCACCCGCACCCGCGCCATCCGCCGGTCGATCATCGAACAGGGGCAGGATGATCCCAAGCCGGACTTCGGACGGTCGCATTGATCTGATCCGCTGATGTCCTACGGGCTAATCTGGGCTCCTGCCCTCACAGGAGCATGGCCTTCCTTCGGTCCGTTCAGCGCGTTGATCGCGGCATGGACGCGTGCCTCCGCTTCCCTGCGGTCGAGACCGGCGGGCACCACCTCCCCCACCTTGTAGGTGATGACCCCGGAGCGCTTGAGGAAGCTGCCGCGCGGCGACAGCCGGCCGCTGTCCACCGCGATCGGCACGACCGGCAGGCCCAGCAGGGCATAAAGTCCGGCGAAACCCGCTTTCAGCGGCGGCGCTTCGCCATGGGGGACGCGGGTTCCTTCGGGGAAGAGGCACAGGGGGCGTCCTTCCCCCACCGCCTTGCGGGCGGCCGTGCGCAGGGCGCGCATCGCACTGGCCCCGGCGCTGCGCTCCACCGGGATGAGGCCGTAGCGGCGCGCGACCCGGCCCCACAGCGGAATGTCGAACAACTCCCGCTTGGCGGCAATGGCCGGGCGGTCGAACAGGCAGAGCATGTCGATCGTTTCGAACATGGATTCATGCTTGACGATATAGAGATAGCCGCCGCGCGGCAGGTCTCCTTCCACCCGCACCTTCTGCCCCAGCAGCCAGCGCGCGCAGAAACGGTGGAAATAGGCCCAGGCCGTCGCCACCGGCTGAACGGCGCTGGGCGCGACAAAGGCGGCGGCCAGCGCGGCCAGCACCAGCAGGACGGAGATGCCGTAGAAGACCAGCATATAGGCGAGCGACCGCAGAAGCGTGATCATGTCCCGCCTATATCCCGATCAGGGCCGCGCCGCGCCGCAGCAGATATTTATTATATTCGCGCGCCAGCATGGTGAGGCTGGGGCGGCTGGGCACCGCGTCATAGACGATCGTCACACGTTCCGGCAGCGCCTGTCGCAGTTCCAGCGCTGACCGGCGCATGTGCCAGTCGGTGGTGATCAGGCGGACCGTGCGGTAATCCCGCCGCTCCAGCCAGTGCGCGGTTTCGATGGCGTTGGACCGCGTGTCGATCGCTTCCCGGCCCAGGGTGATGCAGCAGGAAAACAGCCGTTCGGGCACGTCATATTGGGCGGCGAGTTCAGCCGGGCGGACCGACCGGTCGACGCCGGAAATCAGCATGCGCTTCGCCGCGCCCTCCTGGAGCAGGGCAAGGCCGCGATCGATCCTGCCCGCACCCCCTGTCAGCACGACGATGGCGTCGGTCGGGCGGCCGTCCAACGGTTGGGGAAGAAAGATCGCGAACCAGGCAAAGCCCAGCATCCATCCCAGCAGGGTGATCGCAAAGAGCCGGACAATCACAGCAGCCGCCCCAGCGAGCGCAGCACGGTCCAGCGCGCGGCGAGCGTCGCCAGCAGCACGCCGCCCAGCGGCAGCGCGGCCAGGATCAGCCAGCTTGTCCAGGGCAGGCTGATCGCGGCAAGCAGGTCGGAGCCGGTAGCGGTCAGCCGCGCGCCGAGCAGCAGGATCACCAGCAGCGCCACGGCAAAGCCCAACAGTCCGCCGAACAGCGCGTCCAGCCCGATCCGCCGCTGGAACAGGCGGGCGATCTGGACATCGGTCGCCCCCATCAGATGCAGAACGTCGATGGTGCCGCGATGGCTGTCATGCGCCGCACGCGCCGCCAGCACCACGATCGCAGCGGTGGCGATCGCCATCAGCAGCACGATTCCCGCCGCCAGCCCGCCGAGCGCGGCGAGCAACCGCCCAAGCGGCTGGAGGAAGGCGGCGTGCGGTTCGATGCGGATATTGGGGGACAGCGCGGCCATGGCCTTGCGCAGGCGATCCACGCGGGCATGTGCCGATCCGGGCGTGAGTTCAACGTCGATCAGCGCGGGAATGGGCAGGTCGCCGCTCACCGCCTCTTCGCCCAGCCAGGGCTTGATCTGGTCGGCGAGGGCGGCGGGATCGACTGGATGCACCGCCTGCACATCGCCGCTTTCCCGCAGCAGGCGGGCGGCGCGTCCGCTCAGCTCCTCACGCCGGTCGGCATTGGCTTCGACGATCTGCACGGTCACCCGCCCGGCCAGTTCAGCGCCCACCGACTTGACCGCCGTGCCAAGGCCCAGTCCGGCGGCGGCGGCGAGCACGGTCAGGAACATCATGATCGCGATGACCCAGGGCATGGGGCCCGCTACCCGGCCTTCGGGCAGCAGCCGGTGCCGCGCGGCGGCGGC
>NZ_ATHO01000097.1 GCF_000445065.1 Sphingobium quisquiliarum P25
CTCCAGCGCCGCGCGCAGCCGCGCCACCGCATCCTCGCCATCGGGCCTGTCCGTCTCATGGGCGGCGCGCGTCTCCGCGACCCTGCGCGCATAGGCCGCCAGCAGCCGCATCGCCACCATATGCGGATGGCCGCGCTTCACCTTGCGGCTTTTCACCGTCCCCTCGGCGTCCAGCACCACCTCTTCCTGCTCGCTGCCGAACAGCGCCTGCCGCAGCATCAGCGCCTCCAGTTCCGCATAGCCGATGCTCAGCGCCTGCTCCCATTCCCGCGCAAATCCCGGATCGCGCCGCTTGAGCTGATAGGCGCCCGACAGGTTCCGCCCCGCCACCCGCGCCGCCTCGCTGACATTGCAGGTCGCCGCCAGCGTTTCCAGGAAGGTCTTGCGCCGCTTGTCCGTCCATCCGTCCTTGCGCACCGCCCGCATCTGCGCGCCCGCCCCGCCGCCGCAAAGCTGCCCCCGCTGCACCTTCATCTCCCTGCCCTTGCCCGCGCTCGCCCGCCCGCTGAAGCGGCGCACGCCGCCTTCGCCCTTCTCCTGCACGCTGACCTCCTCCTCCGCGCAACGCAAAAGGGCCGGTCCACCCGGACCAGCCCTCAGCGCCGCCTTGGCGACTCACATTTTCCCAATATCCGCTCATGTGCCATATGAGCGTGACGATGTCAAGATAAATGTTCCAAATAGGTTATATTACTTCCGTCACCCGTCTCCCCCGGCTGGCCCGGCGGACTGGCTATAGTCGATGCGGATGCGCACCCAGCTACCGACCATCGGCTTGCCGTTGACGCGCGGCGGCCGCACCAGAAACTGCCACGCCGCCAGCCGCACCGCCCGCGCAAAGCCGGATCCCTGCGGCGATTCGCCCAGCATCTGGCAATTTTCGACGCGGTAGTTTTCAACGGTCTTGCACGCCACCAGTCCCCATCCCTTGGCGGGCGCGTTGCCCGGAACATAGGTCGACAGTTCCGCATGAGTGGGCCGCCTGTACCATTCCGCTTCGAACAGCTGCACCCCGCCCGGCCCTTCGCCTGGGCCAGCGACGGCGGCCTGATCCCCTTGCCCCGCCGCGCCCCGGTCACCGCCGCCTCTGGGCATGCGCCCGATATCCGCGGCCGCCATCTGCGCGCCGTCCAGCACCAGGAAGGGCAGCGGCGTCTCGACCTCAGGCCTGCGCTCCACCTCGACCGGCCGCTCGCGTGGAGCCGCCGCCGCCCGCGCCTGCCGCTTTTCCTCCCGCCTGCGCTCGGTCTTCTCCGCTGTCTCCGCCCGATTCCCCGCCGCCACGTCAAAGGTGGTCAGCGGCCGCAGATCCTCCTGCCGCTGATCGGGCCTGGGCGCCAGCGTCAGCAGGGCCAGCAGCAACAGGGCGTTGAACAGCAGCGCGAACAGCAATCCGCCGCCGCGATCGCGCGCATCCCGCCAGGAAATCGCCGTCCTTCTCAAATCAACGCCCTTGAAAACCTTAGCCGGAACAGACCGCACCGCTCTGCCATCGGCTCCCCAAAGTCCACCGGCATCCGCAAGCTCCTATTGGCACGCCCCTCGCCCGGCCGCCAGCGAGTCGTCTCAAGTCCCGGCAAAAGCTCTGGCGGTGCGAAACGATCTCGGCTAGGCCCGCCGCGATGCTTACCAGGCTTTATCAATGGACGCTGGCGAAAGCCGCCCACGCCCATGCCGAACGCTGGCTGTTCCTTGTTTCCTTCATGGAATCCAGCTTCTTCCCCATCCCGCCGCATCCACTGCTCGGCCTCATGTGCCTGGCCCGGCCGGAACGCGCGATCCGCTTCGGCATCATCTGCACTCTGGCGTCGGTGCTGGGCGGCCTGCTCGGCTATGCGATCGGCTATTTCGTTTACGAAACGGTTGGCCAGCAGATCCTCGACGCCCTTGGCCTCGCCGCCAAATTCCCGGTCGCCGCCTGCTATCTGCGCGACTATGGCGCTGAAATCATCCTGGTGAAGGGCGCGACGCCCATCCCCTTCAAGCTGATCACGATCACCGCCGGGTTCATCGGCCTTTCGCTGTTCACCTTCATCTGGGCCAGCATCCTGTCGCGCGCCTTCCAGTTCATGCTGGTCGGCTTCCTGTTCTGGAAGTTCGGGCGGCCGATCAAGGCGTTCATCGAAAAATATCTCGGCCTGCTCTCCGCCGCCTTCCTGATCCTCCTCGCCGGCGGCTTCGTCGCTGCGTCCATGCTGTCGGGCGGCGGGCATGAAAGCGACAAGTGCAGCAACGCCACCATGGCGACCCTGCGCTGATCCGCGCCCGATGAAGGACCTGCTCAACCGTTTCCCGAACCTGGCCGCCCTGCTCGCCGGTTTCGCCGCCGCCACCGGCTTTGAACCCTTGAAGCTCTGGCCGGTCACACTTGCCTGTTTCGCGCTTCTCCTCTGGCTCATCGAAAACGCGCCCAGCCGCCGCGCCGCCTTCACCCGCGGCTGGCTGTTCGGCCTTGGCCATTTCACCCTGGGCCTCAACTGGATCGCCCACGCCTTCACCTTTCAGGACGCCATGCCCCACTGGTTCGGCTATGGCGCGGTCGTCCTGCTGTCCCTCTATCTCGCCGTCTATCCGGGTCTGGCGGCTTTGGGATCATGGTGGCTGCACAATCATGCGCTCCTGCGAAGGCAGGAACGCGGTTCGCTCACTCTCATCCTTCTCTTCGCCGCCTGCTGGCTCGCATCCGAATATCTCCGCGCCGTCATCTTCACCGGCTTCGCGTGGAACCCGCTCGGCGTCACCCTCCTTCCCACCGGCATCGCCATCGCCGCGACGCTGGTCGGCACCTATGGCGTGAGCGCGCTCGCCATCCTCGCCGCCGGAGCCATTCTCCTCGCAACGCGGCGCCGCTTCGTCCCGGCCGCCGCGCTTGCCGCCCCCCTCCTCGCCTGCGCCCTCTGGGGCCTGCTCACCTCCGCGCCCGCCACCCCCTCCGGTGCCCCCCGCATCCGCGTGGTCCAGCCCAACATAGGCCAGGACGAAAAATATTCGCCCGAACTTGAGCAGGCCCATTTCCGCACCCTTGCCCGCCTGTCGGGCGATCCGCGCCCCGCCCCCCGCCTCATCTTCTGGCCCGAAGCGGCGATCCCCGCCTATCTCGACATGGAACCGCAATGGCGCGCGCACCTCGCCGCGCTGCTCGGCCCCGGCGACCTGCTGATGACCGGCGGCACCAAGGTCTATTTCAAGCAGGTCGAAGAAAACGGCATCGTCACCAGCGCGCTGGCGGGCGCGAACAACAGCCTGTGGATCGTCTCGCCCCGCGCCCAGCTTCTTGGCCGTTATGACAAGGCGCATCTCGTCCCCTATGGCGAATATCTCCCCATGCGCGCGCTGCTCCAGCCCATCGGCCTGTCGCGCCTCGTGCCCGGCGACGCTGATTTCTGGCCCGGCCCCGGCCCGCAAAGCCTGACGCTGCCCGCCACGCTGGGGCGGCCGGAACTCAAGATGGGCGTCCAGATCTGCTATGAGATCATCTTTTCGGGCCAGGTCATCGACGCGAAGAACCGCCCCGCCTTTCTCTTCAACCCGTCGAACGACGCCTGGTTCGGAAGCTGGGGTCCGGTCCAGCATCTGGCGCAGGCCCGCCTCCGCGCGCTGGAGGAAGGCATCCCGATCATCCGCTCGACTCCGACCGGAGTCTCGGCCGTAATCGACGCGCGCGGCCATGTGCTGCACGCGCTCGGCCTGCACCGCGCCGGTTTCCTCGACACAGGACTCCCCCCGGCCCTGGCCCCCACCCTCTTTGCCCGCCTGGGAAATTGGGCCGCTTTCGCCTTCATGGCGCTGCTCGCCGGACTGGCCATTGCCATCGGCAGGGTGAGAAGCTAATAGCCACATAAACTTTTCTTTATGTCGCTTATCCAGCCAGCCTGCTAACGGGAGTTCCATGCGCAGCAACTATCTCTTCACCTCGGAATCCGTCTCCGAAGGCCATCCCGACAAGGTCGCGGACCAGATTTCCGACGCCATCGTCGATCTGTTCCTGTCCAAGGACCCCGAAGCCCGCATCGCCTGCGAAACGCTGACCACCACGCAGCTTGTCGTGCTGGCGGGCGAAATCCGCTGCAAGGGCGTCTATGAGGATGGGCAATGGGCCCCCGGCGCGCAGGAAGAGATTGAGCGCACCGTGCGCGAAACCGTAAAGCGCATCGGCTATGAGCAGGACGGCTTCCACTGGGAAACGTTGCGCTTCGAAAACAATCTTCACGCCCAGTCCGCGCACATCGCCCAGGGCGTCGACGCCAGCGGCAACAAGGATGAAGGCGCTGGCGACCAGGGCATCATGTTCGGTTTCGCCTGCGACGAAACCCCCGACCTTATGCCCGCCACGCTGGACTACAGCCACAAGATCTTGGCGAAGATGGCGCATGACCGCCACTCCGGCCGCGCCCCCTTCCTTGAACCCGACGCCAAGAGCCAGGTCACGCTGCGTTTCGAAAATGGCAAGCCCGTCGCCGCGACCGCGATCGTCGTCTCGACCCAGCATGGCAAGGGCTATGACGAAGGCGACAAGGAAGCGGAACTCAAGGACTATGTGAAGGGCGTCGTCGCCGAAGTCCTTCCGGCCGAACTGCTCTCCGCCGAAACCGTCTATCACATCAACCCCACCGGCAGCTTCGAAATCGGCGGCCCGGACGGTGATGCGGGCCTCACCGGCCGCAAGATCATCGTCGACACCTATGGCGGCGCATCCCCCCATGGCGGCGGCGCTTTCTCCGGCAAGGACCCGACCAAGGTCGATCGCTCAGCCGCCTACATCACTCGCTATCTCGCGAAGAACATCGTCGCCGCCGGGCTCGCCCGCCGCTGCACGATCCAGCTCGCTTATGCGATCGGCGTGTCCGAACCGCTCTCGCTCTATGTCGACACCCACGGCACCGGCAGCCTGGACGACGCGAAGATCGAGGACGCGATCAAGTCGATCAAGGAACTGGGCGGCCTCACCCCGCGCGGCATCCGCACCCATCTGGGCCTCAACAAGCCCATCTACCGCCCCACCGCCGCCTATGGCCATTTCGGCCGCAAGGCGGAAGGCGACTTCTTCCCCTGGGAAAAGACTGACCTGGTGGAAAAGCTCAAGGCCGCTCTTTAGGACCGGCTAAGCCTACCCGCCGCGCTCCTGCGAACACAGGAGCGCTCCCGGCGGTGGAGACGGCGCCATGCCTCAGAAGCGCAAGCCAACTCGCCCAAGCTTCCTGCCCTGGCATCCCCTCCACCCCCGTTCGGGCTGAGCTTGTCGAAGCCCATTCCTTCGCGCTTCGACAGGCTCAGGGCGAACGGAGGGGTTAGGTGGCGCTGTCAGCATAAGGCGTCATAAGCCAGCCCGCGCGATACCGGATGCGGGCAAGGCCTTCGTTGCCGCGCCTTTCCTTTTCGTCCCTCCGGCGCCATCCGTCCGGTTTGACCCGCCGCCAAAAGCCGGGCAGGTGCCGCAGCCATGACCGCATCTCCCCGCGTCCGCATCCATCTGATGCTCCTGCTCGTCATGCTGCTTTGGGCGGGCAATGCGCTGGTCGCGCGCGCGGTGCGGGCGGACGTTCCGCCCTTCACCCTCGCCTTCCTGCGCTGGAGCGGGGCCGCGCTTCTGCTCCTCCCCTTTGCCGCGCGCGGGATCGCCGCTGAATGGCCCCTCGTCCGCCGCCACTGGCCCATGCTCCTCCTGCTCAGCATATTCGGCGTGGGCTGCTTCAACGCTCTCCTCTATTCGGGCCTGCGCACTAGCAGCGCGACCAACGCCATGCTCATTCAGGCGGCGATCCCGGCGCTGGTGCTGGGATGCAACTATCTCTTCTTCCGCACCCGCGCGCTGCCCAGCCAGATCATCGGCGTCCTCGCCGCCGCGCTCGGCGCGCTGCTCATCATCTTCCGCGCGGACATCCACGCCCTTGCGGCGCTTCATTTCGGCACGGGCGACGCGCTCATCCTGCTGGGCGTCATCTGCTGGTCCGTCTACACGTCCCTCCTGCGCAAGCGCCCGCCGCTCACCGCCCCGACCTTCCTCTGGCTCAGCTTCGCGACCGGCGTCGTGATGATGGCCCCGCTGGCGGCAAGCGAATGGGCGAACCACCCCGTCCGCTGGACGCCCGGCGCTGCGGCAGGCATCGCCTATGTCGCGATCTTCCCGTCGATCATCGCCTATTTCCTCTACAATCATGCCGTGGCGCAGGCCGGTGCGGCGCAGGCGGGCCAGGCGATCAGCCTCCAGCCGCTGCTCGGCGCCTTCCTCGCCGCGCTGCTGCTCGGCGAAACGCTGCACGGCTATCATTTCGCGGGCATGGCGCTCATCCTGCTCGGCATCGCCGCCGCCGCCCGCAACGCCCGCGCGGCCGAATAGCCCGCTTGCCCGCACGCCCCGCCGCCGCTATCGGCGCGAGCCATGACAGCGCATAAATCCGGCGATCCGACGACCCTCAACCGTCTTTACGGCCGCCAGTCGGGGCACAAGCTGCGCGCGGGCCAGCAGGAACTGGTCGACACCCTCCTCCCGGCCCTGTCCGTCCCGGAAGAAGGGGAAGTCAGCGCCGCCCGCCTCTTCGGCTATGACCGCCCGCTGCACTTCGAAATCGGCTTCGGCGGCGGAGAGCATCTCGCCTACCGCGCCGACCTTCTGCCCGACCATGGCTTCATCGGCGCGGAGCCCTTCCTGAACGGCGTCGTCACCGCGCTCGGCCATGTCCGCGACAAGGCGCTGGGCAACGTCCGCCTCCACATGGGCGACGCGCTGTCGGTGCTCAGCCGCATCCCGGACGGAGCGTTGAGCTTCGTCTATCTCCTCCACCCCGACCCATGGCCCAAGGCCCGCCATGCCAAGCGGCGCATGATGAACCCCGGCCCGGTGGCGATGATCGCGCGCAAGCTCAAGCCCGGCGGCGAGTTCCGCTTCGGCACCGATCATCCCGTCTATCTGCGCTGGGCGCTGATGGTGATGAACGGCCATCCCGATTTCGACTGGCTGGCAAGCGAACCCGGGGACTTCCTCACCCGCCCCGGCGGCTGGCCGGAAACCCGCTACGAAGCCAAGGCCCGCCGCCTCGGCCATGAAGTGTGGTATTTCCGCTACCGGCGGCGCTGAACCGCGCGCGCCGTGACACGTTGGATGGGGCGAAGGAGATTGCCCCATGTCCGATAATCAGTCCGACAATCATGAAGAGATGATCCACGAAGACGGCCTGCCCGGTCACGAAAGCAGGCTGGAGCCCAAGCCGGAATGGGAGCCGCGCTATCCCGGCTCCGGGCGGCTCGCGGGCAAGGTGGCCCTCATCACCGGCGCGGACAGCGGCATCGGCCGCGCCGTCGCCGCGCTCTACGCCCGCGAAGGCGCCGACATCGCGATCCTCTATCTATGCGAACATGACGACGCGAAGAAGACTGCGCAGATCGTCGAAGCCGAAGGGCAAAAGGCCCTCACCATCGCCGGAGACATTGGCGAGAAAAGCTTCTGCGACGATGCCGTCAGGCAAGTCATCGACCGCTTCGGCCGCCTCGACATCCTCGTCAACAATGCGGGCGAACAGCACCCCGATCAGGACATTACCGACATCAGCGAGGAACAGCTGCGCCGCACTTTCCAGACGAACATCTTCGGCATGTTCTTCCTCACGCAGGCCGCCCGCCCGCATCTGAAAAAAGGCGCGGCGATCGTCAACTGCACCAGCGTCACCATGTATCAGGGCTCGTCGGAACTGCTCGATTACAGCAGCACCAAGGGCGCGATCACCGCCTTTACCCGCAGCCTGTCGGAAAATCTGGTGAAGGACGGCATCCGCGTCAACGCGGTCGCTCCCGGTCCGATCTGGACGCCGCTCAACCCGTCTGGCGGCGCGAGCCCGGAAAAGCTGGAGCATTTCGGCGAATCGACCCCCATGGGGCGCCCCGGCCAGCCCAATGAAGTCGCCCCCGCCTTCCTGTTCCTGGCCTGCGAGGATTCAAGCTATATGTCCGGGCAAGTGCTCCACCCCAATGGCGGCACGATCGTGAATGGCTAAGAAAAATCCTCCCCATGCCCGGCGTGGGGAGGATGAAGATCAATTCGCCTTGCTCATATCCACCTTCTCCACCCATTCCGGGTAGAAGGTCGGCTCCCGGTTCGACCAGCCGATCGCCGTCGCCGCCGCCTCGCTGATCGTCTGGAGCAAAGCCCGGCGCTTTTCCGGGTGAAGGTGCGGCAGGCTCGCCGCCGCGCAGAAGGCTCCGGGCAGCCACGGCCGGGCCCCCGCTCCCAGCAGCCGTTCGTACAGGAAACGATAGGCGGAAAAGCTGCCCAGCCGGTCCTGCCCCAGGTCGAAAGCGGACACCGTCACCAGCGGAGCCATGAACGGCTCCATCTGGTCGAGGCCGCTGTCGTCGGGCACCCGCGTCTTGATCTCGTCCAGCCGCCCGTAGATGCGGGCCTGTGCGCGGATGCTCGCTTCCTCCACCATGTCGCGCGACCATAGCTTCATGGCGTCGCGGCGGTGAAGGCCGATATCCAGCGAACGGCGGATATAGCGCTGTGTGGCAGACGGGAAACTGGCGAATTCACGCAACTCCGCCAGGGTGATTGCCCCGTCAGCTGGTCTTGCATTGGTGCCCATGCTCTTGCCCTCCGACTTCAAGTCGATCGACAGAAGATGCGCCCATCATGGTTACTATATGCTTAAGCGCGGATCCTGCCGACACCGACAAGGAATCATGTTTCCTTGTGCGGTGCAACATGAAAAATTTGTGAATGCGCCAAATGGTTTGATATGCGGCGATCCCCGGCCCGCGCCCGGACGGTCGCAGGCGGCAATTGCATGAAGAAGGGAGGATCGCGCCTGCTGCGCCCGGTCACTCGGCCCGCCGTTCCAGCACGGCGCCGATCATCTTGCGCCACACGGCCACGTCCCCGGCCTGCGCCATGTCGGCGTCGGGTTCGCGCAGCGTGTGCAGGATGGCATAGGCGTCGTCCACATGCTCGTGCCAGCTCGCGTCCACCGCGCTCGCCGCATGCGGATCGTCGCCATCGCCGTTCAGGCTCAACTGACGGCCTGCCAGCACGCGGGCGATGCGTTCGATTGCGGGAGTGGCGGACGTCGGCATGGATCAGGGTTCCTCTCTCCTGGGGAGGCGAACCGCCGGTCATCAACCCGCCGGTTCGACCTCTTCATGATCATATCACCATTGATGCGGCCGTCCATCAATCCTCATCATCTTCGTGGAAGCCGGACGAAGGCACCGGATGACCGTCATCGCCCGGCGTCGTGGCGGCTGGCGGGTCGGACGCGTCCATCGAATCCTTCAACCCCTCGTCCAGCTTCTCCTCGCGCGTCACGGCATGGTCCTGCGCGTCGGTCGGCCGCGCGTCGCCCGCTTCTTCCCGGCTGTTCGGCCTGATACCGGTCTTGTCCGTCATGTTCGCTCTCCTGGCGCAGGAACTATTTACCCGCGCTTGCCGGCATAAAACGGCCAGCGCCGATCCCCGGTTCCGTGGCGGTCATCGACCAACGGCGGCGTGCCTTCGACCAGCATCGGCCACGGGGGACGACAGGCGGCGCGCATTGGCCTAACAGGGGATGATGATCAGCCATGCCGAAGACGGCGATCGCGGCGGTGTTCCGGCCACGATCGCGCTCTATTCCATTCTGGGCTTCTGGTTCTTCTACGCGGTGCTGGTCACGCTGCGCGCATCGGTGATGGGTTTCGAAGCGCAGGGCGCGATGGCCGCGCGCCGCGCCGTGGTGACGGTGATCGGCATCGTCGTCACCTGGGTCCTGTATCTCTGCCTTCGCGGCTTCGACCGGAAAAGGCTCGCCATCCGCATCGTCGCCGCCTTCTCGCTGGCCGCGCCCTTCGCGCTCGCCACGGCGGCGGCCAATTTCTACGTCTTCAACATCTACGATCCGGCATCGCTCTTTCCCGATTCCGAATACCGGAAATATGCGCATGAGCAGGACTTCGCGCTCAAGCAGATCGTCGAGGATGCGATCAGCCGCTATTTCTTCCTCGCGGCATGGGCGGGCCTGTACCTCGCTTTGTCCTACGCCAGCGAAGCGCATCGGGTGGAACGGCGGGCCTCCCGCCTGGAACGCGCGGCCCAGCAGGCGGAACTGCGCTCGCTGCGCTATCAGGTGAACCCCCATTTCCTCTTCAACACGCTGAACTCCCTCTCCTCCCTGGTGATGAAGGACCGGCGGGACGAAGCGGAACAGATGATCCTTTCCCTCTCCAACTTCTACCGCACCAGCCTGACCGGCGACCCGCTGGAAGATGTCTCGCTGGAGGAAGAAGTCAGGCTGCAAAAACTCTATCTCGACATCGAATCCGTCCGCTTTCCCGATCGGCTGATCGTCCGCATCGACATTCCCGAAGCGCTGCTGAACGCCTGCGTGCCCGGCCTCATTCTCCAGCCGCTGGTCGAAAATGCGATCAAATATGGCGTGTCCCGCACCTCCAGCCCCGTCACCGTGACCATCGCCGCGCGGGAGGAATCGGGCATGCTCCTCCTCACCGTGGCGGACGATGGCGACAAGCCGCCCAGCGCCGATGACGGGGGCAGCGGCATCGGCCTCGCCAATGTCCGCGACCGCCTGTACGCCCGCTTCGGCGATCAGGGCCAGATTCGCTATGGCCGCCGCGATGGCGGCGGCTTCATGGTTCATCTCCGCCTGCCCATGATCCGCAGAGGCCAGTCATGACCATCCGCACCCTGATCGTCGATGATGAGCCGCTGGCGGTGGAGCGCCTGCAAATGCTGTGCGCCCGCGAACCGCGCATCACCCTGGCCGGAACCGCCAGCGACGGGGAGGCGGCGCTGCGCCTTATCGAAGGGCTTCAGCCTGACCTTGTGATGCTGGACATCGCCATGCCCTTGCTCGACGGGCTGGGCGTGGCGCGGGCGGCCAGCCGCATGGGCATCCGCCCGGCCGTCATCTTCGTGACCGCGTTCGAAGGCTTCGCGGTGGAGGCCTTTGACCTTGCGGCGGTCGACTATCTGCTCAAGCCCGTCGCGCATGAGCGGCTGACGCGCGCGATCGACCGGGTCGAATTGGCGCTGCGCAATCGCGAAGCCCCCTCGCCCGCCACCACCGCCGGGCCGGAATCGGAATGGGCGGAGGAATTCTGGGTCCCCCACCGTTCCGAACTCATCCGCATCGGCACCAGCCAGATCGACCGCATAGAGGCGGAGCGCGACTATATGCGGCTGCATGTCGGGCGGAACAGCTATCTGCTTCACCAGACGATCAGCTCGCTCGAAAGCCGCCTCGATCCGCAGCGCTTCGTGCGCCTGCACCGCTCGCACATCGTCCGCCGCGAATATATCGCCCGCCTGCGCCATGACGGCAGCGGCGTCTGGTTCGCCTGCCTCACCGACGGCGCGGAAATCCGCATCGGCCGCACCTATCTCGCCAACGCCCGCGCGATGACGGGACGATCCTGAAATAGCGTTCGGACTGAGCCTGTCGAAGCCTTCCACTGAGCGGAGCGAAGTGCCTTCGCCTCCAACACCGCTTGAAACCTCGACCAGCCCAGCCCGAACGGGCGAGAGGGCCGGGACGAACAAATCCGTCTGACAGCGATGCCCGCTATCTCACTTCCCGGCAGGCGCCGCCTGCTCCTTCCCCAGTTCCGCAAAGCGCTCCTCGCTCCGCGACTGCGCCTTGGCGATGGCGGCGTCGATCGGCGCGCGCAGATTGGCGACGGCCAGCTTCTGGCACTGCTTGGATGCAGCGATGGTATCGGCCGGGCACACCTTCACGGCCGCGCGCTTGATCCGGGCGTTCAGCGCGCGCTGGCCGGACGGCGTCGACAGGTCCAGATCATGATAGCGCACTTCGGTCGTATGGCCGTTCGATTCAAAGCCGCGGGCGCTGGCCATCCCGGCGCTGGCGGCAAGGGCGGTCGCGCCCAGGCTGGCGAGCATCTTCATCGTCATCTTGGCGGTCATCATGGCATGTCTCCTCAAAATCATTGTGGTGACGGCCATGACCCTGGCAGGCGGACCGTCGCGGGAAGGACGGTTCGCGCATCGGCGCTGGCTGCCTTCACATGACGCCTCCTACGCCTGTCCCGGCCATCGCGCGCTCGCCCTTCGACGGAAGCCGATGCTGGTCGTCCAACGACGCCCGGCTCGACCAACGGCTGACCGGGGCGGACCAATGACATTCATCGGGGCCGGAAAATGCCTTGTTTCCGTAACGTAAAACAAGGAAGCGCGCGGCTTGCGCCAAAGGAAAACGCCCCCGGCGCAAGGGAAGGCCGGGGGCGTATCCGGGATGCTGTCGGGCTATCCGGGATCTCATCGATATCTGTTCGCATCATCATAAAGGAAGCGTGGGAAAAGCCTTCCTCCATTCGATGACCCGCCACCCTGCCGCGCCGGGCGGCATGGCTCCACGACGAACGGCCGGCATTCGCCTACGAACGACATTCGCGCGCCGCTTGCGGCTTTCCCGCGCCACGCCCATATCCGCGCGACAGCCTTGCCCATCGGGAACAAATCTGGAACAACACGCCCCATGAGTCTCACCACGATTTCCGTGCGCGGCGCGCGCGAACATAACCTCAAGGGCGTGGACGTCGACCTGCCCCGCGACAGCCTGATCGTCATCACGGGCCTCTCCGGTTCGGGCAAGTCCTCCCTCGCCTTCGACACCATCTATGCCGAAGGGCAGCGCCGCTATGTGGAGTCCCTCTCCGCCTACGCCCGCCAGTTCCTTGAGATGATGCAGAAGCCGGACGTCGAGCATATTGACGGCCTCTCCCCCGCCATCTCGATCGAACAGAAGACGACCAGCCGCAACCCGCGCTCCACCGTCGCCACGGTCACGGAAATCTACGACTATATGCGCCTCCTCTGGGCGCGCGTCGGCATCCCCTACTCCCCCGCGACCGGAGAGCCGATCAGCGCCCAGACCGTCAGCCAGATGGTCGATCGCGTCATGCAACTGCCGGAGGGCACCCGCTTCTACCTCCTCGCCCCCGTCGTCCGCGGCCGCAAGGGCGAGTATCGCAAGGAATTGGCGGAATGGCAGAAGGCAGGCTTCACCCGCGTCCGCATCGATGGCGAGATGTACGCGATCGAAGACGCCCCCGCCCTCGACAAGAAGTACAAGCATGACATCGAAGTCGTCGTCGATCGCCTGGCGGTAAATGCCGACATGGCCACCCGCCTCGCCGACAGCTTCGAACAGGCGCTGAAACTCGCCGATGGCCTCGCTTATGTGGATTTGGCGGACACCACCGTTGTTCAGGCGCTTAGCACCCAACCCCCGTTCGCTTCGAGCGAAGTCGAGAAGCCGCGCGCAGGTGTCTCGACTTCGCTCGACACGAACGGAGGCAGTGAAAAGCCCAGCAAGGGCATGAAAAACGCAGGCATCCCCGACAACCGCATCGTCTTCAGCGAAAAATTCGCCTGCCCCGTCTCTGGCTTCACGATTCCCGAAATCGAGCCCCGCCTCTTCTCCTTCAACGCCCCGCAAGGCGCCTGCCCCGCCTGCGATGGCCTCGGCGAGCGGCAGGAGTTCGACCCCGAACTCGTCGTCCCCAACGAACATCTCACGCTCAAGAAGGGCGCCATCGTCCCCTGGGCCAAGTCCAACCCGCCCAGCCCCTATTATATGCAGGTTCTCGGCTCCCTTGCGAAGGAGTTCGGCTTCACCCTCGACACCCCGTGGATCGACCTGCCCGCCGAAGTAAAGATCATCATCCTCCACGGCACCGCAGGCAAGCCCGTCACCCTCCGTTTCGTGGACGGCAAGAAAAGCTACGAGGTCAAGAAACCCTTCGAAGGCGTCATCGGCAACCTCAACCGCCGCCTCCTCCAGACCGACTCCGCCTGGATGCGCGAGGAACTCAGCAAATACCAGACCGCCATGCCGTGCGAGACCTGCCACGGCGCCCGCCTCAAGCCCGAAGCGCTCGCCGTCAAGATCGCGGGTGAGGACATCTCCATGTCCACCCGCCGCTCCGTGGTGGACGCGCTCGGCTTCTTCTCCACCCTCCCCGCGCGCCTCAACGACCAGCAGAACCAGATCGCCAAGGCCATCCTCAAGGAAATCGTGGAGCGCCTCGGCTTCCTCAACAATGTCGGCCTCGACTATCTGAACCTCGACCGCACCAGCGGCACCCTGTCGGGCGGCGAGTCCCAGCGCATCCGCCTCGCCTCCCAGATCGGCAGCGGCCTGTCGGGCGTCCTCTACGTCCTCGACGAGCCCAGCATCGGCCTGCACCAGCGCGACAATGACCGCCTGCTCATCACCCTCAAACGCCTGCGCGACCTCGGCAACACCGTCATCGTCGTGGAGCATGACGAAGACGCGATCCGCATGGCCGACTATATCGTCGACATGGGCCCGGGCGCAGGCGTCCACGGCGGCCAGATCGTGGCGCAAGGCTCCCTCAACGAACTGCTCGCCCACAAGGACAGCCTGACCGCCGATTACCTCAACGGCACCCGCCGCATCGAAGTCCCGACCAAGCGCCGCAAGGGCAATGGCAAGAAGCTCACCGTCCACAACGCCCGCGCCAACAACCTGCAAAACGTCACCGCCAGCATCCCGCTCGGCACATTCACCTGCATCACCGGCGTCTCGGGCTCGGGCAAGTCCAGCTTCACCATCGACACCCTCTACGCCGCCTCCGCCCGCACCCTCAACGGAGCCCGCATCGTCGCAGGCCCGCATGACAAGGTCACCGGCCTTGAACATTGCGACAAGGTGATCGACATCGACCAGTCGCCCATCGGCCGCACCCCCCGCTCCAACCCCGCGACCTATACCGGCGCCTTCACCAACATCCGCGACTGGTTCGCGGGCCTCCCCGAAGCCCAGGCGCGCGGCTACAAGCCCGGCCGCTTCAGCTTCAACGTCAAGGGCGGCCGCTGCGAAGCCTGCCAGGGCGACGGCGTGCTCAAGATCGAGATGCACTTCCTCCCCGACGTCTATGTCACCTGCGACGTCTGCCACGGCGCGCGCTACAATCGCGAAACTCTCGAAGTAAAGTTCAAGGGCCACAGCATCGCCGACGTGCTCGACATGACGGTCGAGGACGCGGTCGAATTCTTCAAGGCCGTCCCCCCCATCCGCGACAAGATGGCGATGCTCGCCGAAGTCGGCCTCGGCTATATCAAGGTCGGCCAGCAAGCCACCACCCTGTCCGGCGGCGAAGCCCAGCGCGTCAAGCTCGCCAAGGAACTCTCCCGCAGAGGCACCGGCAAGACCCTCTACATATTGGACGAGCCCACCACCGGCCTCCACTTCGAAGACGTCCGCAAACTGCTCGAAGTCCTCCACGCCCTGGTCGAACAGGGCAACAGCGTGGTCGTGATCGAGCATAACCTCGACGTCATCAAGACCGCCGACTGGATCATCGACATGGGACCGGAGGGCGGCGTCAAGGGCGGCGAGGTCGTCGCCGAAGGCACGCCAGAGAAGGTCGCGAAGAACGCCCGGAGCTTTACCGGGCGCTATCTCGCGCCGTTGTTGGGGATGGAGGCTGTTGCAGCGGAGTGAAGCCGCTAATATAACGCGCTGGTAGCCGTTGGGGGGCATGATGACTGAGAAAAAGTTGAAACTTCGGGAAGTTTTTACTCCTGGCGGCCAACCATCTGTGACATACGTCAGTCGCGATCACCTAAATTTGGAACGTCGTGTTAAGCAGGCGATAGCAAAAGGATATTCGATAAACGTCGTTACGGGTGCTACGAAGTCGGGCAAGACAGTCCTCTGCAATCATGTGCTTGCGCAGTCTGGCGAATATATTTCAATTGAGGGCGGTCAAATTAGATCCGAAGCGGATTTCTGGGCGCAGATAGTTCATCTGTTGGACCTAGGCCGTGAGCGAATGCGATTAGAATCCGGTTCAGTAGCAGATAGCGTCAATGCTGGGGCAAAAGCTGGAATACCTGCGGTGGCCGAAATTAATGCCGCAGGCGGAAAAGCAAGCACCCGGACCACGCAGCGCTCGATCACTTATAATGTAAACCCGCAACGGGCCGCCCTAGATGCGTTGGTTGAACAAAGCATATCGTTGTTAGTGGATGACTTTCACTATATTCCGTCTGACGTTCAGAAAGCCCTAATTCAAGCATTAAAAGGGGCAGTATTCAAAGGTCTGACTGTTATTTTGCTCGCAGTGCCGCATCGGGCTTTCGATCCAATTACAGTTGAACATGAAGTCGAAGGACGATTTCAACACATCGAGATTGAACCTTGGGAAACGAGTGATTTGATCCTGATTCCAGAACGAGGCTTTGCAGCACTGAACATTCATACTTCTGCCGATCTGAACAAAGCGATTTGCGCGGAGGGATTCGGTAACCCGCTACTTGTTCAGGAAATTTGCAGCGACCTTTGCATCAAGAACGAGATTTATGAAAAGCAGGACACCGTCACTTCTATCGACGGCAAGAATCTCGAAAATTCATTAGAAGATATAGCAAAAAGCAAAGGATTTCCTAAGTACAATAAGCTGAAGGCAGGGCCCGACGCGCGTAAAAAGCGGCAACTTCGGAGCTTTAAGGATGGGTCATCTCAAGATAAATACTCTGCTATTCTTACAGCTATTGCGAGCCTAGGTCCGAAACCTAGAACTTCATATGACGAACTTCGGTCAGCCTTACAGGCGTTGTTGACCCCTACGTCTATGCCCGCAAAACATGAAATAACGGCTGCCCTCGTAAATATGACAAAAATCGCACGTGAAAAGATCGAGGGCGAGCCACCTATTGAATGGGTCGCCTCGGAGAACAGTTTAGTTATCACTGACCCGTTTTTACTGTTCTACATGAAATGGGCGACACATCATGATGCCCCTGGGAGTCACTTGCCGCTGAACTGACCGGATAGGAAAGGCACATAAACAATCTTGGCACGTTTAGGGAAACTTGGCAGCTTCGTGGCGCCTTGGTACAAGGGCATGATGGCCAAACTCACCCCCATCGAGTCCGAGTTCGCGACGACCGAGGAAGCCGAGGCCTACGACGCTTGGCTCCGCTCGGAAATCGATGCGTCATTAGCTGATCCCCGGCCCAGCATCCCGCACGACCAGGTCATGGCGGAACTACGCGCCATCATCGCGGCGAAGAAATCCAGCCAAGCATAATGCCGCACATAATCTGGCGTCCGAACGCGCGCGAGGAGGCGCGCCAGATCATCGACTATATTTCGGATCGCAATCTCGCCGCAGCCGCTCAGCTCGCTGAACTGACCGAATATGTTGCCGACCGGCTGGCCGATCCTCCCTATGTGAACCGGGCCGGGCGCGTTCCCGATACCCGCGAGGCGATAATCACCCCCAACTATATGCTCGTCTATCGCGTCGGCACCGAAGTCATAGAGATTTTGGCCATCAAGCACACCCGCCAGCAATATCCCTGACGCGTCCCCCTTCCCTTGCAATTCGCGTTCCCAGCCCCCATATCCTCTCTGCTACAGACGCAAATCGACGGTCTTTCGGCGCTTTGCGGCCCCTGAACTCCTTCTTTCCCTGCCCCTCTAGCGCAAGGCCCGTCCACACGGGGCGCGCCATACGAAAGAAGGAAACACCCAATGAGCATCACCGGAACCGTCAAATTCTTCAACGCTGACAAGGGCTATGGCTTCATCGCCCCCGACAATGGCGGCGCGGACGCTTTCGTCCACATCACCGCTGTCGAGCGCGCCGGCCTTGCCACGCTGCGTGAAAAGGACCGCGTCTCCTATGAACTGGAGCAGGACCGCCGTGGCAAGATGGCGGCCGTGAACATCGCCCACGCCGAATAAGGCGCTGCCTGAACCGTCCGGGCGCGCCACCCTGCGCCCGGACACTCACCCGCGAAAGGAGCCTCCATGTCCCACCCCGACTATCGCGCCCTCGCCGCCCAGTCCCGCAGCGATGCGGATGCGGCCACGCTCGCCAATGTCCGCGACCGTTGCCTGCGCTCCGAAGCCAGCTTCCTCGCCATGGCCGAACGGCAGGACCTTGCCGACCGCAACCGCGCCCGCCGCGAAGCCGCTGCCGCCGCCGTGGCGCAGGCGAATGAGGCTCCCGCCAGCGCCTGATATTTTCGGGCTGTCCTACAGGCCCCGAAATAGCATATCTGTCCTGTCCTCTTCCGCACTCAGGCGGAACATATGGAGGACAGACATGACCAAGCGTACCGGCAGGAACACCCCCGGCCATCCCGACAACCGCGCCGAGGACGGCTTTCCCCTTGGCCTGACCAAGCCTGTGCAGGAACTGACGCCTGCTGAAATGGAGGCCGTCGCCAAGCGCCACAATATCTGGACGCGGCCGAAAATGGCCCGCTTCCTCGATGCGCTGGCCAGCACCGCCTCCGTGTCGGCCGCGGCTCAGTCCGTCGGCATGTCGCGCCAGTCCGCCTATCGCCTGCGCTCCCGCCTTTCCAACCAGGCTTTCGATATCGCGTGGGAAGCGGCGCTTGAATTCGGCCTGCAACAACTCGCCCACGCCGCGCTCGAACGGGCGCTGCATGGGGTGGATGAGCCGATTTTCTACGAAGGGCGGCAGGTCGGCACCCGCAAGCGTTTCGATGAAAAGCTCACCGCCTTCCTCCTTGCCAACCCGGCCGCAGTCGGCCGCCGCGCGGTGCAGCGCGAATTGCTGCTGGAAAGCTGGCAGCGCGTGCTCGACCATGTCGAAACAGCGCCCGCCTCTGACGAAGCGGCCCTGCGCGAGCTGGAAAAGCTGCGGCAGGACCCGGATCAGGCCGAAGACCTCGCCGCCAGCGAAGCCTTGCTGGATGAGAAGATCAAGAGCTTCTACCGCGAACGCTCCCACTATCTCACCGGGGAAGAGGCAAAGGCGCCCCCGCGCGGCAAGACTCCGGGCAAATAGGAAAATTTCGGAAAAATGGCGGATTTCCGCGGCTCTGTCGTGTCACCTATGTCACCCTGCCGCGATCCCAAGTCCAGAACGCCGCCAGCGCCGCTCATCTTGTCGATTACTCCACAAGCGCCCGGAACCTGGCGGCGTCTGGCCGGTTATCCACGCAAACCTTGACAGGAACCATCCGGTAAGGAGCACCATCTATGATCCGCACTCTGATTTTCGGCGCCATCGCCGGTTATGTCGGCAAGAAGCTGTATGACGAAGGCAAGCTGACCGAGTTCAAGGATGACCTCGTCAGCCGCTACAACCAGGCCCGCAACGACATCTCCAACCGCAGCGCAGCCTCCGGCGCCAGTTCCGGCAGCAGCAATCTGGGCGGCAGCGACATTTCCCCGGCGGTAACGTCCACCCCCTCACGCCCCGCCACGGCCAGTTCGCCTGCGGTCAGCTGACGCTTAAAAAACATATTCCGGCGGCTTTTCCCTCTGGCCGCTGGCCACCGCCCGCCCGGCCCGCGTTCCCCCTTTCGCGAAGCCGCTGGCGGGCGGACTATTTCCATCCCTTTCCCGCTTCGTGCAACGCACCGCGATTCCGCTGAATGACCGATTGCCAGTGCCCCGAAGTGCATTGACCGGGACAAGAGATAGAAGCCACCGCCATGCTGATGCCATCACATCAGCCGCCGCAATAAAAAAGGGGGCAAGGTCATGGCAACCCGCCCCAAAGTAAGTTCCGTTCGTACCGGACTAACGAAGCCCAACAGAAACGCTTAGCAGAAAGGGCCGCTGGAGGCCGCCATTGAAGGCGGCACTCCAGCACCCGATCACAGCTTGCTGGTCAGTTCCGGGACCACCTTGAACAGGTCGCCTACCAGGCCGATATCCGCCACCTGGAAGATGGGCGCATCCTCGTCCTTGTTGATGGCGATGATGGTCTTGCTGTCCTTCATGCCCGCCAGATGCTGGATCGCCCCGGAAATACCGACGGCGATATAGACTTCCGGCGCGACGATCTTGCCGGTCTGTCCGACCTGATAATCGTTGGGCACATAGCCCGCGTCGACCGCCGCACGGCTCGCCCCCACGGCAGCACCCAGCTTGTCCGCCAGCGGGTAGATGACCTCCTCGAAAGTCGGCCCATCCTTCAGCGCGCGGCCACCCGACACGATCACCTTGGCGCTCGTCAGTTCAGGACGCTCCTGCTTGGCGATCTCCGCGCCGACAAAGGTCGACAATCCCTTGTCGCCGGTCGAGGAAACAGCCTCAACCACACCGGAACCACCCTCACGAGCCGCCTTTTCGAAAGCAGTACCGCGAACAGTGATGACCTTCTTCGCATCCTTCGACTTGACCGTCGCGATCGCGTTGCCAGCATAGATCGGGCGGGTGAACGTATCTTCGCTCTCCACCGAAAGAATGTCGCTGATCTGCATGACGTCCAGCAGAGCCGCGACCCGGGGCGCGATATTCTTGCCGTTGCTGGTGGCGGGCGCGACGAACGCGTCATGGCTGCCCATCAGCTCGACAATCAGAGGCGCGACATTTTCGGCCAGCGCATGACCGAAGGCTGCGTCGTCGGCCACATGCACCTTGCCCACCCCAGCGATCTTCGCGGCTTCCTCACCCACACTGCCCACGCCAGCGCCAGCAACCAGCAGATGCACTTCACCCAGCTTGGCAGCGGCGGTGACAGCGGAAAGGGTCGCGTCCTTGACAGCGCCGCCCTCATGTTCAACCCAGACTAGAGTCTTCATTGATGTTCCTTTCATCCCCACTTCCCGTTCGCTTCGAGCGCAGTCGAGAAGCGGCATGCGCATCCGTGTCTCGTTTTAGCCCGACACGAACGGCAGTTGGGTTCTTAAGCAGCGACGCCCAGAGCCTTCAGCTTCGCGACCAGTTCATCGACATCGGCAACCTTGACGCCAGCGGAACGCTTGGCGGGTTCGGCGACTTTCAGCGTCTCCAGCCGCGGTGCGATATCGACGCCATAATCGGCAGGCGCCTTCGTCGCGAGCGGCTTGCTCTTCGCCTTCATGATGTTCGGCAACGAAGCATAGCGCGGCTCGTTCAAGCGCAGGTCAGTAGTGACAATCGCCGGAATGTTCAGCTTCACCGTCTCCAGGCCGCCATCGACTTCGCGGGTCACGCTGACCTTGTCACCTTCAACCTCGACCTTCGACGCGAAAGTGCCCTGCGGCAGGTTCAGCAGAGCGGCCAGCATCTGGCCGGTCTGGTTGCTGTCATCGTCGATCGCTTGCTTGCCCAGGATGATCAGGCCAGCGCCTTCCTCTTCCTGCACCTTGGCGAGCAGCTTGGCGACGCCCAGCGGTTCAACCTCGTCATCGGTCTGGATCAGGATCGCACGATCCGCGCCCATGGCCAGCGCCGTGCGCAGCGTTTCCTGCGCCTTGGCGACGCCGATCGACACGGCGACCACCTCGGTCGCCACGCCTTTTTCCTTCAGGCGGATGGCTTCCTCAACCGCGATCTCGTCGAACGGGTTCATGCTCATCTTGACGTTCGCCAGATCGACGCCCGTGCCGTCGGCCTTCACCCGCGGCTTCACATTATAGTCAATGACCCGCTTCACGGGCACAAGGATCTTCATCGCAACATCCTCCGTTACACGCCATCGCCGCATATGCGGACAAGGACGCAGGCGGCCCTTTCAGACCGCCTGCGCCCCATGGTGCTTGTTCAAGTGGCTCGAAAGTGCCTCAGGCTGCCTTCCTCACTTCCGCCACGATCTTCTTGGCTGCGTCGCCCAGGTCGTCCGCGGGGACGATCGCCAGGCCCGACGATGCCAGAATATCCTTGCCCTGCTGGACGTTCGTGCCTTCCAGGCGCACGACCAGCGGAACCGATAGGTCAACTTCCTTGGCGGCGGCGACGATGCCCTCGGCAATGATGTCGCACTTCATGATGCCGCCGAAGATGTTGACCAGAATGCCCTTCACGGCCGGGTCCTTCAGGATGATCTTGAAGGCCGCGGTCACCTTTTCCTTGTTGGCGCCGCCGCCAACGTCCAGGAAGTTGGCGGGGAATTCGCCGTTCAGCTTGATGATGTCCATCGTCGCCATGGCCAGGCCCGCGCCGTTCACCATGCAACCGATATTGCCGTCCAGCTTGATGTAGGCGAGGTCATATTCGCTCGCTTCGACTTCCGCCGGATCTTCTTCGGTCAGGTCGCGCAGTTCGGCGATGTCCTTGTGACGGAACATGGCGTTGCCGTCGAAGCCGACCTTGGCGTCCAGCACCAGCAGGTTGCCCTGCTCGGTCAGCGCCAGCGGGTTGACTTCAATCTGCTCGGCATCGGTGTCCAGGAACGCGGCATAGAGCGACGAGGCGACCTTGGCGGCCTGCTTCGCCTGATCGCCAGTCAGGCCCAGCGCAGCCGCAACCGAACGGCCGTGGTGCGGCTGGAAGCCGGTGGCCGGATCAACCTTGACCGTATGGATCTTTTCGGGGGTCGAGTGGGCGACCTCTTCAATGTCCATGCCGCCCTCGGTCGACACGACGAAAGCGATGCGGCTGCTGGCACGATCGACCAGCAGGGCAAGGTAGAACTCCTTCGCAATGTCGGCCCCGTCGGTGATGTAGAGGCGATTGACCTGCTTGCCCGCCTCGCCGGTCTGGATGGTGACGAGCGTATTGCCCAGCATGTCGGTGGCGTGAGCCTTCACCTCGTCCAGGTTGAAAGCCAGCCGGACGCCGCCCTTGGCATCGGGGCCCAGTTCCTTGAACTTGCCCTTGCCGCGGCCGCCGGCATGGATCTGCGACTTCACGACATAGAGCGGCCCAGGCAGCTTCTTGGCGGCTTCCACCGCTTCATCGACCGAGAACGCAGCGAAACCCTGGGCGATCGGCGCGCCATATTTCGCCAGCAATTCCTTTGCCTGATATTCGTGAATGTTCATGGGCCCGGCCCGTCCTTTCGCTGCAAAGCTGTTGCGGCGGCTAAAGCACAGGCGGGGACGGGACTCCAGCAGGATTTTGCAAACGGACTTTGCAAAATTGCAAATCCGCTAAACTCGTCAGAACGAAAAGTGCGGATCAGCGCAGCAGTGTGCAGGCGACCGCAGCCTTGCTGGTCACCGCAAGTATCTCGGGATCCTCAAGGGCACGCAGCTTGTAGAGGAAACGATCCACCGTCAGATCGCCGATGTGTGAATTGCGGAGCGAGGCAAGGGACTGGACCCGCCGAAGCTGCCCCAGGCTCAACCGATCAACCATTCGCTCAGCCATGCAGCCTGCGGTAGAAGGCGGAAGACCTGCGTCGATCAGCCCGGCGCGCACCCGCGCCTCCGGCGAAACCGTAGCGCAGGAAGCCAAGAAAAGGGCGGGAAGCGTTATGCAGGGCAGGCGAAGGGATCGGATCGTCATACCCCTTCATCGCTCCCGCCGCCTGAACCTGCGGTAAACGGAACGTGCCAACGGAAATTCAGTGAGCGTGTTGCACCAAACGGCTATTCTCGCGCCGATAAGCATCGATCTGATCGGCATAGCCACGGGCAAGGCCCTCATAGGCGGCCCTTCCCTGCTGCGAACGGCTGAACTGCGCCCTTATCAGGGACACCTGCTGCCTGTGCAGCAAATAATTGACATCCTTCTCTCCGGTCATTCACGCCCTCCTACCGTATCGCTTTAAGACTGGCGGGGTGCCGCGACTGTGTCTGAGTCGTCTTTCCGGCAGAGCAACCATAACAGCGGCTCCACGCACCGGCGATTCCTCCTGGCGCATCACCGGAGCGGCCCAACGGAAAAATCGTGGTGACCTTCCGTGTCTCAAACACCACTCACCTCTCCTCATGCTTCATCATCTTGATTAACATAGGCTAAGCTTCGGTCCTTCCACGGAAAATTTTGAAGAAGACAGTTGAATCGCCGTCAAAGTAATGGCAACGCCGCCGCTCGATCAGAGGGGGGCTGACGATGGGGGAAGCGCTGATCGCCTTTCTGGCGATCGTTCATCATGAGGTTCTATTATTTGCTGTCCTAGGCCTCGCAATAGGCGGAGCGGACGATTTCTTGGTGGACGTTCTTTTCCTGTGCCGCCGCTGGTGGCGCAATATCACCGTCTATTCACGCCATCCCCGCATGACTACGGCGACATTGCCAGCATCGCCGCAGCCCGGCACGATCGCGGTCTTCGTTCCCGCCTGGGGTGAGGCGGATGTCATCGAGCCGATGCTGCGCAACGCGCTGATGCAATGGCAGCAAGGCGACTACCGCATATTCGTGGGCACCTATCCCAATGATTATGCGACACGGGCGGCCGTGGCACAGGTTGCCAAGGACGAACCGCGTGTCATCCTCTGCGTCAATGACCGGCCGGGGCCGACAACCAAAGCCGACTGCCTCAACCTGCTGTGGCGAAATATGCTGCGGGAAGAAAGCCGTACTGGCCGCCGTTTCAAGGCTGTAACTCTCCATGACGCCGAAGACGTGGTTCACGCCGATGAGATTCGCTTGTTCGATGTCATGATAGATCGTTTCCAACTGGTGCAGCTTCCGGTTCTGCCATTGCCCGGCCAAGGCGGATGGTGGTCGCGCGCGGTCGCCAATCACTATTGCGACGAGTTTGCGGAGAGCCATGGTAAATTCCTGACAGTGCGGGAGGCGATGGGCGCATCCATGCCGTCGGCAGGCGTTGCCTGTGCCTTTGCCCGCGATGCGCTGGAGGAGCTGGTCGATCCCGCCAATGGCGGCCCGTTCGATCCTGTGTCCCTCACCGAAGATTATGAGATGGGCCTGCGCATCGCCGACCAGGGCAGACGCGGAGTCTTCGTTCGCATGCGCGATGCGAAGGGTGAACTGGTCGCGACGCGCGAATTCTTCCCCGATGGCTTTTGGGCGGCCGTGCGGCAGAAAGCGCGCTGGATGGTCGGTATTTCTCTGGCGGGATGGGACCGCATGGGATGGCAGGGCGGCCCGATGGAATGGTGGATGCGCATCCGCGACCGGCGCGCCGCGTTGGCCGCCTTCATCCTCTTCACCGCCTACATCGCCCTTCTGCTCTGGTGCATCATCCTCGTCGGCGCATGGTTCGGCCTTGGCAAACCATATCAACCAACGCCGCTGGTCGAGGCGCTGCTGTGGGTCAATTTCGGCTTCATGGTTTGGCGGACCGGCATGCGCGCGATCTTCGTTAGCCGAAGCTATGGTTGGCGCTATGGGCTAGGAGCGATCCCAAGGACTCTCTTGGCCAACTTCATAGCAATGTTCGCAGCGCGGCGCGCGGTCGCTCTTTATATCGACTCGCTGTTCGGCAAACCGCTGGTCTGGGACAAGACCCAGCACCGCTTTCCTCAAATGTGAACCGGCATGCTTTGGAGCAATAGCGGACGGCCCGTCCGTTTCTTTCTCATTCTAATGAGCGGCTGGGTGGCGGTACGCTTTTCCAGTGGGATGATCGGATCTACCGAGCTTGCTGAAACGCAATCACGGCGCGGTCCCTCGCCCGCGTTCCGCTCCGCCAGCAAGCATGAATGGCGAGTCATTCCCAGGGCAGCGGCTATGCCGCTTCCCAAAGCCGCTGCTGTCCTCGTCCGCGCTCAGCTTTCGCACGCGGCCACGCTGCGCGTTAAGCAAAGGCATCTGCCGGAACCATCTCCGGGCGCTTTGGCGCTCAACCAAGTGCCCAGCGAGCAGCCGGAGGCCCAGACGCCGGCTGCCGCGCCATCCCTGGTTCCAGCCCTGCCGCTAACATCCGGGACCAATGCACCCTCACAGGATAGATGGCGCGGCAGCACATGGATATTATGGCGCGACGGCAGTTCTCCGGTAGCGGGTGCAATTCCGGCAGGCCGCCTCGGCGGATCTCAAGCCGGTATGCGGATCGACTATGACCTGACGCCCCGCTCCTTTGGAAGGGCGGCCCTCTACGGACGCATCAGCACCGCGCTCAACAGCCCGGCTTCGCCCGAAGCAGCGGCAGGCATAGGCTGGCAGCCCGCGAGAGCCGTCCCGGTCACGCTCGCCGCGGAACGCCGGATCGCACTGGGCAAAGGCGCGCGCGATGCAAGCGCGCTGCTCGTGACCGGCGGCTTCGGCCCGGCCCAACTCCTGCCGGGCCTCCAGGCCGAAGCCTATGCGCAAGGCGGCATGGTGGGTTTCCAGGCCCGCGACCTGTTCGCCGATGGAAAGATGTCACTGCTCTCGCCTGTCCGGAACACGCCGCTCAAGCTTGGCGGGAGCATATCAGGCGGCGCGCAGCCCGCGGTCGAACGGCTGGACATAGGCCCCGAAGTCCGGTTGCGCCTGCCGCTCCCCCGAATTGCAGCCCGCATGAGCCTGGAATGGAGGGAGCGGGTAGCCGGACGCGCCGCCCCTGGTTCGGGGCTGGCGATGACCCTTGGCGCGGATTTTTGATCGCCTGACACTCCTCCCGCCTTTATCTCGCTGCGCATTGGCCTTAACCCGATCAGCCGATGGACCTTTACCTCCCTGTCGCCAACCTGTCGGTCAATGCGCTGGTGATCATCGCCCTCGGCGGGGTGGTCGGTCTGTTGTCAGGCATGTTCGGGGTCGGCGGCGGCTTCCTGACGACGCCGCTCCTCATCTTCTACGGCATCCCGCCCACGGTCGCGGCGGCTTCGGCGGCGAGCCAGGTCACGGGGGCAAGCGTCTCAGGCGTGGTCACTCACATGGCGCGCGGCACGGTGGATGTGCGCATGGGCGGCGTGCTGATCGCCGGAGGCGTCGTTGGGGCAAGCATAGGCGTCTTCCTCTTCCGCCTGCTCCAGGCCGTGGGCCAGATCGATACGATGATCGGCATCCTCTATGTGCTGATGCTCGGCGGCATCGGCATATTGATGGCCAAGGAATCCATCCAGGCGCTGGTCGCGCTCAAGACGGGCAAGCGCCTCGCCGCGCGCAAGCGGCGTCACCACCCGTTGGTCGCCGCCTTGCCGATGCGGTGGCGCTTCTACCGCTCTGGCCTCTATATTTCCCCGCTCGCCCCCCTGCTGCTCGGCATGGCAACGGGCATCCTCACCATGTTGCTGGGTGTGGGCGGCGGCTTCATCCTCGTGCCCGCCATGCTTTATCTTCTCGGAATGACCACGCAGTCGGTCGTCGGCACGTCCCTGTTCCAGATCCTGTTCGTCACCATGGCGACGACGATGATGCACGCCATGACGACAAAGGCCGTGGACCTCGTACTCGCCATGCTGCTGCTCATCGGCAGCGTCACGGGAGCGCAGATCGGCACGCGCATTTCCATGTCGGTGCGCCCGGAATATCTGCGAATTCTCCTGTCGGCCATCGTCCTGCTGGTGGCAGCGCGCATGGCGCTGGGCCTTGGCTTCCGGCCCGACGAAATCTATACTGTGGAGGTCCGGTGAGCCTGCGCGCCCGCCTGACCCTCCTTTCCCCCGCCCTCCTGCTGTTGAGCGCGGCGGACGAGCCCTTGCTGGTGCCGGACGTGTCACAGCGCGAGGTGGAGATCCAATATAGCTTCACCGGCGCCGACCTGCTGCTGTTCGGCGCGATCGTCTACCCCGGCGGCAAGCAGCCGAAGAAACCCGCCGACATCCTCGTGGTGCTGAAAGGCCCCGACCAGTCCATCATCATGCGCGAAAAGCAGAAGGTGGCGGGCATCTGGGTCAATGCCGACACTGCCCGCTTCCGCTCCGCACCCAGCTTCTACGCCATCGCCTCCTCGCGCCCTATTGACGAGGTCGTGGACGAGCGCACCGCGGCCATTTACGAGATGGGGGTCGACAAGCTGCAACTCTCCCCTTCCTCCCTCAACGACAGCGCGGAACTGGATCGCTTTCAGGCCGGTCTCATCGACCTTCGCGAGCGTGCCGGTCTCTATGTGGAGCGGCCCGGAACGGTGGAGATCACGCAAGGCGTGCTCTACCGCGCCCGCCTGCCGCTGTCGGCACGCGTGATCGTGGGCGACTATACCGCCGAAACCTTTCTGGTGCAGGATGGCCGCGTCGTCGCCGCAGCGGTCCGCGACATCACCATCCGCAAATCGGGTTTTGAACGTTTCATGGCCGTTGCAGCCGAACAATGGCCCTTTCTATACGGCCTGACCGCCATAGCGCTGGCAGTCGGCATGGGCTGGACCGCCGGAGCAGTCGCGCGCCGTTTCTGACCCGCTCCCTTAGGGCGTCAAATCAACACGCTCATCCTCAGCGAACAGCATTTCCAGCAGAACCGACCGGTGGCAGGCGCTCGCATCCCGCTCGAAACAGAGCAGCGCCGTCGGCCGCTCCGCCGCCATTTCTCGGAGCTGTTCCGCCTGCACGACGGCTTCCGGCAGATCAAGCTGGCCCGCATAAATATCCCGCAGCTTCGCATGATCGCCTTTGCGCGCCGCTTCCCGCCCGGCCGGTGGCGTTCCCAGGGCTTTAAGGCCGACATATTCTATCCCCGCCTCCCGCAACCCCGCCGCCAGGATGTTCTTGGAAAAGCCGGGCCGGCGCGATAGCGGCACCGCCCTGATATCCGCCAGCAGCTTCACGCCTGCTTCCTGTAGCGCGGCGATAAGCTCCGCCTGCGTTGCCCCTTCATAGCCGATCGTGAAAATGCGCATGGCATCCAGATAGGAATGCGGACCGGCTTTCCAATATGGCGCCCCCTTCGCCCTGCCTGCGTGCGCCTTGCCCTCCTTCCCGCCCTCGCTTAAAGGGTCCGTTCATGCCCGACATCACCGTTCCATCCGCCTCGCCCGACCTGACTGGCCGGGCGCTGTTCCCGCACCGGCATTTGCTGTCCATCGCGGACCTCAAACCTTGGGAAATCCGCTTCCTGCTGGATGAGGCGGAACATTGGGCAAGGGCCAATCGCGGCAACGCGCGCAAGCATGACGACCGCTTGGCGGGCATGACCCAGATCAACGCCTTTTTCGAAAATTCGACACGCACGCTGCTGTCCTTCGAAATTGCGGGCAAGCGGTTGGGTGCCGATGTCGTCAACATGCATGCGGGCCAATCCAGCGTGAAGAAGGGCGAAACGCTGATCGACACCGCCATGACGCTTAATGCCATGGCCGCCGACGTGATCGTGATCCGGCATGCAAGTTCGGGCGCGGTGGCCTTGATCGCGGACAAGGTGGACTGCCCGGTGCTGAACGCGGGCGATGGCTGGCACCAGCACCCGACGCAGGCTTTGCTGGACGCGCTTACCATCCGGCGGCGCAAGGGCGGTTTCGAAGGGCTGATCGTCGCCATTTGCGGCGACGTGCTGCACAGCCGCGTGGCGCGATCCAACATGCTGTGTCTTGCGGCGCTGGGCGCTCAGGTGCGCGCGGTGGCCCCGCCCACATTGATGCCGCCCGAGGTGGAGATGCTGGGCGCGACGCCCTTCCACCGCATGGACGAAGGGCTGGAAGGCGCAGACGTGGTCATGATGCTGCGGCTCCAGAATGAGCGGATGGACGGCGCCTTCATCCCCTCGCCGCGCGAATATCATATGCTCTACGGACTGACGCAGGAACGGCTTGCGATCGCCAAGCCCGATGCCCTCGTCATGCACCCTGGCCCCATGAATCGCGGGGTGGAGATTTCCAGCGTCGTCGCTGACCACCCCGAACGATCGGCCATTACGGAGCAGGTGGAAATGGGGGTCGCCATCCGTATGGCCTGCCTGGACATACTGACCCGCCAAGCGCGCGGCGTGGAGGGATGGGCATGAACAAGCTCGCTATCATCAATGGGAAACTGGCCGATCCAGCCGGGCAGTCGCTTGGCAACGGCGTGGTCCTGATCGAAGGAGACCGTATCGCCGCCACAGGTGACATCCCCGTGCCAGAAGATGCGCAGCGTATCGATGCGGCCGGGCTGGTGGTTGCGCCGGGGCTGGTCGACCTGGGCGTCTTCGCGACCGACAAGCCAGCCTTCCATTTCGGCGGCATCACGCGGGCCGCGCTGATGCCGGACCAGTCCTTGCCCCTTGATGAGGCAGGGTTGATCCGCCAGGCCACCCGCGCGGGCAAGCCCGACTTCTGGGTCCACCCCATCGCCGCCGCGACGCGCGGGCTCAAGGGCACGGAACTTGCCGAAATCGGGATGATGCAGGCTGCCGGAGCCAGGGCCGTGGGCACCGGGCGCCAGTGGATCGCTGATTCCGGCGTGATGATGCGCGTGCTCGCTTATGCCTCCGGCCTCGGACTGACAGTCATCACTCATGCGGAAGATGGGGGCCTGGCAGGCAAGGCTGTCGCGACCAGCGGCGAAACCGCCACGCGCCTTGGCCTGCCCCATGCGCCCGCCTGCGCCGAAGCCATGGCCATAGCGCGGGACATCATGCTTGCGCGCGTCACCGGCGCTGCCATTCACTTCCGGCTGGTCACCACCGGGGCCGGGTTCGATCTGATCCGCGCGGCAAAAGCGGAAGGATTGAAGGTCAGCTGCGGCATCAGCCCCGCCTATCTGTTTCTGGCGGACAATGCGGTGACGGATTTTCGCACCTTCGCCCGGCTGTCGCCGCCCCTGCGATCGGAAGATGACCGCAAGGCGTCGATCGCAGCGGTGGCTGACGGGACGGTGGACGTGATCACCTCCAGCCATGACCCAAGGGGGCCGGAGGATAAGCGCCTGCCCTTCGCCGACGCCTCGCCCGGCATGGCGGGCGCGGAAACGCTGCTCGCCCTCTCGCTCAACCTCGTGCGGGACGGCCATGTATCGCTGAACCGGCTCATGACCCTGCTCAGCGGCAATCCCGCGAAGATTCTGGGCGTCAACGCAGGCAGCTTCGCCAGCGGGAGCGCGGCGGACCTCATATTCATCGACCCCGATGCGCCATGGATCGTGGATTCCGAGAAAATGGCCGCTCAGGCAGGGAATACGCCGTTCGACCGCATGCCGGTGCAGGGCCGGGCGCGCCGCATCATGAAGGGCGGCGTTTTCCTTTGAGCGGCAGCGCGATTATCTCCCTTGCCCTCCCAGGCAGGCCACGCTAAAGCGCCGTCCTTCGCCGGCACAGGAGTGTAGCTCAGCTGGTAGAGCGTCGGTCTCCAAAACCGAATGCCGGGGGTTCGAGTCCCTCCACTCCTGCCACGCCGCGCCTGCTTATCCTTGATTTTTCAGGGGTTCGGGGCTAGGCGGCCGAACGAAGATGGGTCGCGAAGCGGGCGGCCGCACCCCGGGACGCCGACATGGCGGGGTCCGGAGGGCGGACTGTTGCTTCGCGCTTTGGTGTTTGGTTCGAAGGTTTTGAGGCAGCGATGGCGAAGGTTTCTCCGGGCGAATTCGTCAATCAGGTGAAGACCGAGGCGTCGAAGATCGTGTGGCCTACCGGCCGCGAAACGGTCATGACGGCGGTGATGGTCGCCATCATGACGACGGTTCTCGGCCTCTTCTTCTTCGGCATCGACACTTTTTTCGGCGCGATCGTTCGGTGGCTGCTGAGCTTCGCCGCTAGTCAGGCCTGATTGGGAGTTTGAGACGGTAACATGGCGCGCTGGTACATCATCCACGCCTATTCGGGCTTCGAAAACAAGGTCAAGGAATCAATCCTGTCCGAAGCCGAGCGCATGGGCCTCTCTCAACTGGTCGAGCAGGTGGAAGTGCCCACCGAAACCGTGACCGAGGTGAAGCGCGGCAAGAAGGTGCAGGTCGAGCGCAAGTTCATGCCGGGCTATGTCCTCGCCAAGCTGGCGATGAATGACGATATCTATCACCTCGTCAAGAACACGCCCAAGGTGACGGGCTTCCTGGGTTCCTCCGGCAAGCCGCAGGCGATCAGCGAGAGCGAAGCCGCGCGCTATTTCGGCGCCCGCAAGGAAGCCGAAGCCGCGCCCAAGCACAAGGTCAATGTCGATTACGAGATCGGCGACAGCGTCAAGGTGCTGGACGGCCCCTTCGCCAGCTTCAACGGCACCGTCGAGGAACTGGATTTCGAAAAGAACCGGGTCAAGGTGTCCGTGTCGATCTTCGGGCGCGCGACCCCTGTCGAACTCGATTTCGAACAGGTCGAACTGTCGAAGTAAGGACCGCATTCGTCACCCCGGAACTGATCCGGCATGACGGAAAAAGGAATTTCCGGGCGACCGGAAATAGCTGCGGGAGGATCGCCCAGGTGATCCGTCAAGACCGCTAAACTTGAACCGGGCGCGCCTTTGGGCACGCCTAGCAACAGAGTGAGTGAAAATGGCCAAGAAGATTACGGGCTATATCAAGCTCCAGGTGCCCGCTGGAGCCGCCAACCCCTCGCCGCCGATCGGTCCGGCTCTGGGTCAGCGCGGTGTGAACATCATGGAATTCTGCAAGGCGTTCAACGCCTCGACGGAAAAGATGGAGAAGGGCACGCCGCTGCCGACCATCATCACCGTCTATGCGGACCGTTCGTTCAGCTTCGTCACGAAGCAGCCGCCCGCCACCTATCTGATCAAGAAGGCCGTCAACCTCAAGTCGGGCTCGAAGGAGCCGGGCAAGGTGACCGCCGGAACGATCAAGCGCTCGCAGCTCGCCGAAATCGCGCAGGCCAAGATGGCCGATCTGAACGCGAACGACATCGACGCAGCGACGAAGATCATCGAAGGCTCCGCTCGCGCGATGGGCCTCGAAGTGGTGGAGGGCTAAGACCATGGCAAAGCTGAGCAAGAAGGCGAAGGCCCTGGCCGCTGCCATCGACAAGGAAAAGCTGCACGGCGTTGACGAAGCGCTGGGCCTGATCAAGACCCATGCGACCGCCAAGTTCGACGAAAGCGTCGAAATCGCGATCAACCTGGGCGTCGATCCGCGTCACGCCGACCAGATGGTCCGTGGCGTCGTCACCCTGCCCGCTGGCACTGGCAAGACCGTCCGCGTCGCCGTGTTCGCCCGTGGCGACAAGGCTGAAGCCGCGACGGCCGCTGGCGCCGACGTTGTTGGTGCGGAAGACCTGCTGGAATCGATCCAGGCTGGCAACATCGACTTCCAGCGCGTGATCGCGACCCCCGACATGATGGGTCTGGTCGGCCGCTTGGGCAAGGTTCTGGGTCCCAAGGGCCTGATGCCGAACCCGAAGCTGGGCACCGTCACGCCGAACGTCGCCGAAGCCGTGAAGGCTGCCAAGGGTGGTCAGATCGAATTCCGCGTGGAAAAGGCCGGTATCATCCATGCTGGTCTGGGCAAGGCGAGCTTCTCCGCCGAAGACCTGCGCAAGAATTTCGACGCTTTCGTTGACGCGATCGTCAAGGCGAAGCCGTCGGGTTCGAAGGGCAAGTATGTCCGCAAGATCGCCCTGTCGTCGTCGATGGGTCCGGGCGTGAAGGTCGATGTGGCGGAAGTCGCTTCGGTCTGATCTGACGCTAGAACAGATAAGGGGAGCCTCCTTCCTCCACACGGGGAAGGAGGCTTTCTTCTTTTGTGAGGAGGCTGAAACGCCTATCCTCCATCAACCGTTCGGGCTGAGCTTGTCGAAGCCCCCGCTCTTTTCTTGAGGAAAAGGGATGCCCTTCGACACGTTAAGGGCGAACGGATTATGAGGCGGGTCAAAGCCTCTCAAACTGAACCGTCGGACAAGGACGGGTCGCTTTACCGACGGATAATATAATGTCTTTTGAACATCTTCCTCCCCTTCTCTCCGGCGCGTTGACGCGCAAAGGCTATGAAAGCCTCACCCCCGTCCAGGCCGAAGTCACCCAGCCCGAAGCCGAAGGCCGCGACCTCATCGTCTCGGCGCAGACCGGCTCCGGCAAGACGGTCGCCTTCGGCCTCGCCATGGCGAAGGAACTGCTGGACGACAGCAGCCGCCTCCCCGCTCCCGGTCTGCCGCTCGCCCTCGCGATCGCCCCGACGCGCGAACTGGCGCTGCAAGTGGCGCGAGAGCTGGAATGGCTCTACGGTGAGGCTCGCGCCCGCATCGCTACCTGCGTCGGGGGCATGGACGCCGCCAAGGAACGCCGCGCCCTCTCCCATGGCGCGCATATCGTCGTCGGCACGCCGGGCCGCCTGCGTGACCATCTGGAACGCGGCGCGCTCGACCTCTCCGGCCTCAAAACCGTGGTTCTGGATGAAGCCGACGAAATGCTCGACATGGGCTTTCGCGAGGATCTGGAAGAAATCCTCGACGGCGCACCGGAAGAACGCCGCACCCTCCTCTTTTCCGCCACCATGCCCAAGCCGATCGTGGCTCTGGCGAAGCGCTACCAGAAGGACGCGCTGCGCATTTCCACTGTCAGCGATGAACGCGGCCATGGCGACATCAGCTATCAGGCGGTAACGGTCGCGCCCGCTGACATCGAAAATGCCGTGGTCAACCTGCTGCGCTATCATGAGGCGGAAACGGCCATCCTCTTCTGCGCCACGCGCGACAATGTGCGCCACCTGCACGCCAGCCTCACCGAACGCGGTTTCGCCGCCGTGGCGCTGTCAGGCGAGCACAGCCAGAATGAGCGCAACCATGCCCTGCAAGCCCTGCGCGACCGGCGCGCGCGAGTCTGCGTCGCCACCGATGTCGCCGCGCGCGGCATCGATCTTCCGAACCTCAGCCTCGTCGTTCACGTAGAGATCCCTCGTGACGCCGAAACCATGCAGCATCGCTCCGGCCGCACCGGCCGCGCGGGCAAGAAGGGCACGGCCGTCCTTATCGTCCCCTATCCCCGCCGCCGCCGTGTCGAATCCATGCTGCGCGGCGCGAAGATCCCGGTCGAATGGGGCACCCCGCCCAGCAAGGAAGCAATCCAGCAACAGGATAATGCCCGCCTGCGCGAAAAGCTGATGGAGCGCGCCGAACTGGATGAGCAGGACTGGGCGCTGGGCGCCGAACTGCTCGCCGAAAAGTCGCCCAAGGAAATCGCGGCCATGCTGGTTAGGAGCGCCCGCGCTGCCCTCCCCGCGCCGGAAGAATTGCTGGACGCCAGCGAAGCGCCCCCGCGCCGCGATGGGCCGCGTCCGGGCTTCGAAGACACGGCCTGGTTCCGCATGGACATTGGTCGCCGCCAAAATGCCGATCCGCGCTGGATACTGCCGCTGATCTGCCGCCGTGGCCATGTGTCGCGTCAGGATATCGGTGCGATCCGCATCGCGGCGAATGAGACATTGTTCGAAATTCCGCGTGCCATCGTCTCGCGTTTCATAGCTTCGGTGAAGCGGACCGGAGAGGCCAGCGACGAAGGCGCGGAAATCTCCTTCGAACAGGTTGAAGGCACACCGCGCGAGGCAGCGCGGGAGAATCGGCGGGAAGCTCCGCGCGGCAAGGGACGCCCTAATGAAGGGCGCGGCCCCAAGCCCGCTTATGGCGCGCGGCCCTTCAAAGGCGGCCCCCGCAAGAGCGGCCCGCGCAAGCCGCGCGGCTGAATAGGGAGTTGTCCTGTTCAGGCTGAACGAATTCCTGCGCAGGCAGGAGTCCAGGTCCAATCAAGTCTGAACAGGACTACTCAGCAGGCTGAACGAACGTGGCCTAACCCACCCCGCATAACGACAGCATCCGCGCAGCCAGTTCCCGCTCACCCATGACGATATGGGGCACGCCCAGGCGTTCCAGATGGGCCACCTCCGCATCGGAATGGGCACGCGCAATCACCTGAAGGCTGGGGTTCAGGTGGCGGGCATGTTCGTGGATGGCGCCGCCCTCAAATCCTTCCGGCACGGCGATCAGCATGCGCCGCGCTTCGCCGATCCCCGCCGACAGCAGATGCCGGTCCTCCAGCGCGCTTCCGCGCACGACTGACAGCCCCGCCTCCTCGGCCTCGTCCGCCCGGTCGCTATCGCTCTCTATCACCACGAAATGCGCCTTGCGTTCCGCCAGACGCGCGGCGATCAGCTTGCCGACGCGACCGTAGCCTACCAATATGACGTGGCCGATGCGTGGCGCTTCCCTCGCGCGCTGGGCTGCCTGTTCTTCCTCAATCTCCTCCTTCTTGTGATCGCGCACGATCAGCGAAAAGATCAGCGGATTGAGGAAGATGGAAACCATCGCGCCCGCCAGGATCAGGTCGCGCGCTTGGGCGGGCAGCACGCCCAGCCCCGTACCCAGCGACGCCAGGATGAAGGAAAATTCGCCGATCTGCGCCAGGCTGGCGGCGATGGTCAGCGCCGTGTCCCCCGGATGGCCGAAAGCGCGCACGATGGCAAAGGCGGCGATGGACTTGCCGACCACGATGATCAGCACCGTCATCAGCAGGGGCAGCGGCTGTTGCACCACGATCGCCGGGTTGAACAGCATGCCGACCGACACGAAGAACAGCACGGCGAAGGCGTCGCGCAGCGGCATGGTTTCCTCGGTCGCCCGCCTGCTCAGCGGCGTTTCGCCCAGGATCATTCCCGCGAAGAATGCGCCCAATGCGAAGGATACGTCGAAGACGAAGGCCGCGCCAAATGCCACGCCCAGCGCGATCGCGAGGACGGCGAGGCGGAAAAGCTCACGCGACCCGCTATGCACCACCCAATGGAGCGCCCAGGGAATGATCCGGCGCCCCACGATCAGCATGAGCGCAACGAAGCCCGTCACCTTGAGCAGCGTGCCGACGAGCGGCGCCAGCAGCGCTCCCACTCCCGCCACGCTTTCCGCATTGTTGATGACCCCGGCCAATGCGGGCAGCAGAACCAGGGCGAGGACCATCGCCAGATCCTCCACGATCAGCCACCCGACCGCTATCCTGCCCCGCTGCGTCTCCACCAGGTCAGCGCCTTGCAGGGCGCGCAGCAGGACCACGGTGCTGGCCACTGACAGGGCCAGTCCGAAGACCAGCCCTCCCATCAGCGGCCAGCCCATGAAATGGCCCAGGGCCATGCCCATCATCGTGGCGACGGCGATCTGCCCGACCGCTCCCGGCACCGCGATATTCTTGACGGACAGCAGGTCGCGCAGGGAAAAATGCAGACCCACGCCGAACATCAGCAGGATGACGCCGATCTCCGCCAATTCGTTGGCAAGGCCGGCATCCGCAACGAAGCCGGGCGTGAAAGGCCCGACCATGATGCCCGCGATCAGATAGCCGACGAGCGGCGACATTTTCAGACGATGGGCGATCGCGCCCATGATGAACGCAGCGACCAGACCCGCTACGATCGTGCCGATGAGCGGCGTGTGATGAGGCATATATCGCTTTCCTGTGCGACGGCATGGCCGCCGCGCGCGTGGAAGATCATCCTTCGGCCAGAATGGCCACTGACAGCAGGCCGCCAGCCGCAGCCAGGGCGGTCATGACGGCAGGCATGAACCACCATGGCGGACGTTGGTTACCTGGTCCCGAACTCTTGCGGGGCATGGCAGACTCCTTTCCCTGTGATGGCGGCCTCGCCATATGCGAGACCGGTTGAAACCATCAGGAGCGGAGAGGAGGCGCCCTCGCGCGCTTTACCGAAACCAGAGCGAAAGCATGGCGATGAGCGCAGGAATAGCGTCGCGGCATGCATGAACTTGCAAGACGGCTTCCCAACAGCAGCATGGCGGCGGGAAGCAGCCAGGAATGAACCGCCAGGGGCAGCGGCGTTGGCGCGCCGTCACTGGGCTCCTGCACGATGGCGGCGGCGGCCTCGACCGGCGATCGGGCCTTGAGCACCACGCTGGTCGTCGCCGGGTTGAACGCCGATCCCGTCGCCCTGCTGAACGGCAGTCCAAGGGGTGCGAGCGCGGAGAACAGCGCGATGCCCATCGCCAGGCACACGGCCGCCAGAAAGAGCAGGCGGCCCTTCCCGTTGCTGTGCCCTTGCGATATCGGCGTCATCCGTTCCTCATATCCTTCCGGTCAACAAATAGGCGTGGATCGCGCCAAAAACCAGCGCCGATCACGGGCCATGGCGGTTGACATACGCGAGTCATTCAACTACCGGGCCACATTCCCGCGCGGGTCAACAGGACTTCGAAAGTCCTCGACGATCTGCGTAAAGCAGATTTGAACAAGAAGAGAAGAGCCATGTTCGCAGTCGTGCGCACGGGCGGCAAGCAGTATCGCGTCGCCGCCGGAGACAAGATCGTCGTTGAGAAGCTGGCTGGCGAGGCTGGCGACAAGGTGACCCTGGACGACGTCCTGTTCGCCGGTGAAGGCAATAACGTGAAGGACGCCAAGCAGCTGACCGTCGCCGCCGAAATCATCGCGCAGGCGAAGGGTGAGAAGGTGATCGTGTTCAAGAAGCGCCGCCGCCACAATTATCGCCGCAAGAACGGCCACCGCCAGAATCACACGATCCTCAAGATCGTATCGATCGGCGCCTGAGCGCTGCTGGCAAGACAAGTTTCGAGGAGTTTGAGTCATGGCACATAAGAAAGCTGGCGGTTCGTCGCGTAACGGTCGCGATTCGGAATCGAAGCGCCTTGGCGTGAAGAAGTTCGGCGGTCAGGAAGTGATCGGCGGCAACATCATCATTCGCCAGCGCGGCACGCGCGTCTATCCCGGCCGTAACGTCGGCATGGGCAAGGACCACACGCTGTTTGCGCTGGGCGAAGGCCGCGTGGTATTCCACACCGGCAAGCTTGGCCGCAAATATGTGTCGGTCGATGCCATGGCCGAAGCAGCCGAATAACGGACGATCGATGACGGATCGTCCCTCGCAATTGGGGCGGTCCTTCCGGCAACGGTCTTTTTGACCAAGCTGGGTTTTCGAGGGAAAAAGGGGGCGCCTCCATCCGGGAGCGCCCCCTTTTTCCCTTCCCCGGAACATCCCTTCATTTTCCCTCAAAGCTTTGGAACTCATGTCCTTTCCGCGCGTCATGCGGGCGGGGCTCAGCCAGAGAATTATCGTCGTAAAGCCGTAACTTTTCGCGGCCATTGGCGTGCCGACAGAGGAGAGATTTGAAGATGTTCGCCCGTACCCCCCGCCTGCTCCTGAGACCCGGCTGGATGGAAGATGCACCTGCCCTGGCCGAAGCGATCGGCGATCCGGCGATCCTGCGGAACCTGTTTCACGTCCCCGCCCCCTATGGCGAGGAAGAAGCGCGCGCTTTCCTGGCGACGCCGCACGATTCCCGCATGCCGCAATTGCTGGCCTTTACCCGCACCCGTGGCGCGCCTCGCCTGGTGGGCGGATGCGGCGTGCATCTGGCCGAAGACGGAACGCCTGAGCTGGGTTACTGGATTTCCCGCCCCTATTGGGGTCTGGGCTTTGCGACCGAAGCCGCGAGCGCAGTGCTGAGCATGGCGCGCGCAGCGGGCGTTCGCGGCATCCGTGCCGCGCATTTCGCGGACAATCCGGCGTCAGGCAACGTGCTGCGGAAGGTCGGCTTCCGCCCGATGGGCCGCGTCGAGCAGCGCTATAGCCCAGCGCGGGGCGTCCTCGCCGACTGCCTGGTGTTCGAAGAAGGCGTCGCTGGCCGAATGGCCGCAGACGTGGCGATGGACCTTTATCAGGATTCGGTCCCGGCGCTCGCAGCCTGATGGAATGATGGAAGGTAAGAGGGGCGGCGCGGATCGCTGGCGCCGCCCCTTCGCTGGTCCGATGGAGATCAGCATTGCAGCATGGATTGCAGTATATCAGGTCTCAACCGGTCCCCCGCCGCTGGCGGCATTTTGATGCGCGGGGCATGGTTTAATTCCGCCTCATAAGCGGCTATGGGCCAGCGATGCATTTTCTCGATCAGGCCAAGATATTCATCAAGTCCGGCCGGGGCGGCCCCGGCGCTGTCAGTTTCCGCCGGGAAAAATATATCGAATATGGCGGTCCCGATGGCGGCAACGGCGGCAAGGGCGGCGACATCATATTCGAAGCCGTCGCGGGCCTGAACACGCTCATCGACTTCCGCTACACCCAGCATTTCAAGGCGCAGCGGGGACAGCCCGGCGCTGGCAAGAATCGCTATGGCGCGGGCGGCGAAGACCTGGTGATCAAAGTGCCGGTCGGCACCCAGATCCTGTCCGATCCCCAGCCGATCGAAGGCACGGAGGATGAGGACGGCTATCCTGAATATGAGGAGCAGCAACTGCTCGCCGACTTCACCGAGGTGGGGCAGCGCGTGGTGCTCCTGCGCGGCGGAGACGGCGGGCGCGGCAACCTGTCCTACAAGACCAGCACCAACCGGGCTCCGCGCCAGCATGGCACCGGATGGCCGGGGCAGGAAATGTGGGTATGGCTGCGCCTCAAGCTTCTGGCGGATGTCGGGCTGGTCGGCATGCCCAATGCGGGCAAGTCCACCTTCATCAACCAGGTCACCAACACAAAGGCGAAGGTGGGCGCCTATGCCTTCACCACCACCAAGCCGCAGCTGGGCGTGGTGCAGCATCGCGACCGGGAATTCGTGCTGGCCGACATCCCCGGCCTGATCGAGGGGGCGGCCGAAGGCGCTGGCATCGGCGATCGCTTCCTGGGCCATATCGAACGCTGCCGCGTGCTGCTGCACCTGATCGACGCCACGGCGGACAATCCCGTCGATGCCTTCCGCATCGTGCAGGACGAACTGGCCGCTTATGATGGCGGCCTTGATGAAAAGCCGCAGCTCGTGGCGCTCAACAAGGGCGACCTGCTGGGTCAGGAACTGATGGAGGATATCGCCGCGCAGCTTCGGGACGAAGCGGGCGTGGAGGATGTCTTCATCATTTCCGGCGCGACCGGCGAAGGCGTACCGGCCCTGCTCGACGCGGTGCTGCCCTTGCTAGGCGATGCCAAGACGCAGGGTCAGGAAGCCCCGGACGAGGAAGGCGAAGCGCCGTGGTCGCCGATCTGAGCGGATTGCGTGACCATCGCTTCCCCCGCCCCCTGTTGATCGGCGGTCATGCAGCGCCCCCTCGACGCGCTCGACCCGAACGGAACTTCCAGTGACATCCTCGCTCTCCGGCTTCCCCCCTGCCCTCATCCGCCGCCTGGTTATCAAGATCGGCTCCGCGCTCCTCGTGGATCCCGATGGCCGGGTGCGCGATGCATGGTTGCGGACGCTGGTCGATGACATCGCCGCGCGCAAACAGGCGGGGCAGCAGATCATCGTCGTGTCTTCCGGCGCGATCGCGCTGGGCGCGCGGCGGCTGAAATTGCCCAAGGGCGGGCGCGGCAGCCTGGAAGATGCGCAGGCCGCCGCCGCCACGGGGCAGATCGCCCTGTCCCAATGCTGGGCCAGCCTGTTGCAGGACAAGGGGATCACGGCCGCGCAGATGCTGGTGACGCTGGAGGATCTGGAGCATCGCCGCCGCTACCTCAACGCATCGGCCACGCTGGAACGGCTGATGGCGCTGGATGTTGTTCCCGTGGTGAACGAGAATGACAGCGTCGCGACGGCTGAGATCCGCTTCGGCGACAATGACCGGCTGGCGGCACGGATCGGACAGGCGGCACGGGCCGACGCAGTTGTGCTGCTGTCGGACGTGGACGGGCTTTACACTGCCAATCCGCATGTCGATGCGGACGCCATGCTGATAGAAAGGATAGAGCGCATCGACGCGCGCATTGCAGGGATGGCGGATGGCGGCTCCGCGTCCGGCATGGGATCGGGGGGCATGACATCGAAAATTGAGGCCGCCCGCATCGCCACCGGCGCAGGCGCTCACCTGGCCATCATATCGGGCAAGGTCGACGCGCCGCTGTCGCACTGGGAACAGGGCGGCCGGGGCTCCATCTTCATCGCCGCCCCCGCCAAGCGGGCGCGCAAGGGATGGCTCGCCGGGCGGCTGACCGTCAGGGGCCGCATCACGGTCGATGCCGGAGCAGAACGCGCGCTCGGCAAGGGCAACAGCCTGCTTCCGGCCGGCGTTTCCAGGGTTGAAGGATTTTTCGCGCGCGGCGATGTGGTCGACATATTGGCGGAGGACGGCCGCGTCATCGCGCGGGGCCTTAGTGAATATGACAGCGAACAGGCCGCGCGCATCGCGGGGAAGCGCAGCGAGGATATCGCGATTCTGCTGGGGGAGCTGCCCCGATCCGTGCTTGTCCATCGCGATCATATGGCGATGGTCTGACGCATCATGACGCTACGCATTGCAATGACCGGCGCGACGGGCTTCGTCGGCGCCGAAACACTCGGTCAGGCTCTGGCTGCGGGCCATCATGTCACCGCCATCACCCGCCGGGCGCAGCCGCCGCGCGCGCATCTGAAATGGGTGCCGGGGTCCCTTGGCGACCGGGCCGCGCTCAACACGCTGGTGCGCGACGCCGATGTGGTGATCCACATCGCTGGCGTTGTGAATGCGCCGGACCGCCAAGGCTTTGAAGCGGGCAATGCGCGCGGCACCATGGCGCTGATCGACGCCATGCGCCAGCGCGGCGTGCGGCGGCTGATCCATGTCTCCTCCCTCGCCGCGCGCGAGCCGGATCTGTCCGATTATGGCTGGTCGAAGGCGCTTGCGGAAAAGCATGTGAAGGCCAGCGGCCTCGACTGGACCATCGTGCGGCCGCCCGCCATTTACGGGCCGGGCGACCGGGAGATGCTGGAATTGTTCCGCATGGCCAAGCGCGGGATCATGCTGCTGCCGCCGGGTGGCCGGCTGTCCCTGATCGAGGTCAGCGATCTTTCGCGGCTGTTGCTGAGGCTGGCGGGGGAAAAGGAAGAAAGCCTCGCCCATTGCTATGAGGCTGACGATGGCACGCCCGGAGGCTGGGACCATCTGGAGTTCGGCCAGGCGATCGGCCGGGCTGTGGGGCGTCCGGTGCGGACCTTCGCCACGCCCAACTGGGCGCTGGGCCTGGGGGCGCGGCTTGACCGGATATTGCGCGGCAAGGGCGCGAAGCTGACGCAGGACCGGGTCAGCTATTTCTGCCATCCCGACTGGGTGGTGACCAAGCGGAAGCAGCCGCCGAAAAAGCTGTGGGAGCCCAAGGTCGCGACCGATGAAGGACTGAAAGCCACGGCGGAGGCGTACCGGATCAAGGGCTGGCTTTAAGCCGTCGATTTCGCGGCTGTCATTCAGCGCCGGAAGAAGGCTTGCGGGCACGGCGTTCGGCGACGAATTCGCTGATCGCCTGCCCGCTGGCGTTGAGCAGCGGATAGGTGCGCGCGTCGGACAGCCAGTCGGGGCGGCGGGCGGCGCTGCCGTAGAAACTATCGTAGACGAGGCTGAAGGCGAGGAAGACGAGCGTCGCGCCGATCAGACCCTTCACCGCGCCAAAGCCCGCGCCCAGGACGCGGTCGACAGGACCCAGCACGGATTGCCGCGTGCGGCGGCCGATGGCGTGGGCGAGAAGTTTGCCCGCGCCGAAAGTGATGCCAAAGACAAGAGTGAAAGCGAGCACTGCTGCGCCGCTCGTGGTGCCGACGAAGGGGGTCAGCAGTTCGGTCGCGGAGCCGTGGAAGAGGCGGATGGCGAAGATGCCCAGGATCCAGGCGATCAGCGATAATGTTTCGAGAACGAAACCACGCAGCAGCCCCAGCACGGCGCAACCGCCCAGCGCAAGGAGGACAAGGATGTCGACGGCGTTCATGCGCCGATGGGCTATCCGCGCCCGAGCATCTGGTCAACCAATTGGCTGAGCGCGCGATAGCCGCTGACGGAAATGCCCTTCACCCCGTCCGCCGCCGCGGCGGGCACATAGGCGCGGTTGAAGCCCAGCTTGGCCGCTTCCCGCAAACGCAGCGGCGAATGGGCGACCGGACGAATTTCTCCCGACAGGGCGATCTCGCCGAACAGCACGACATCGGCGGGCACCGGCCGTTCGGAAAGCGCCGACATCAGCGCGGCGGCCACGGCAAGGTCGGCGGCCGGATCGGACAGCCGGTATCCGCCCGCAACGTTCAGATAGACTTCGCAGGTCGAAAAGCTGAGGCCGCATCGCGCCTCCAGCACGGCGAGGATCATGGCGAGGCGGCCGCTGTCCCAGCCGACGACCGCGCGCCGGGGCGTCGCCCCGCTGGAAAGGCGGACGACGAGCGCCTGGATTTCGACCAGCACCGGCCGCGTCCCTTCCAGCGCGGGGAAGACGGTGGCGCCCGTGACATTTTCATCGCGATGGGTCAGGAACAGGGCGGACGGGTTCGCCACCTCCTCCAGCCCTTCGGCCACCATCGCGAACACGCCGATTTCATCCGTGCCGCCGAAACGGTTCTTGATCGCGCGCAGGATGCGATATTGATGACTCCGCTCGCCTTCGAAGCTGAGCACCGTATCCACCATATGTTCCAGCACGCGCGGCCCGGCGATGCTGCCGTCCTTGGTCACATGGCCGACAAGGATGAGCGCGGTCCCGCGCTGCTTGGCGAAGCGGATGAGTTCCTGGCTGGACGCGCGCACCTGGCTGACGGTGCCCGGCGCGCCTTCGATCAGGTCGCTGTGCATCGTCTGGATGGAATCGATGACGAGCAGCGCGGGCGGCTCCCCTTCCCCCAGCGTCGTCAATATGTCGCGGACCGACGTGGCGCTGGCAAGCTGGACCGGCGCGTTGCCAAGGCCCAGCCGCTGCGCGCGCAGCCGGACCTGATCGGCCGCTTCCTCGCCGCTGATATAGGCGACGGACAGCCCGCGCGAGGCGATGCGGGCCGCCGCCTGGAGCAGCAGCGTCGATTTGCCGATGCCGGGATCGCCGCCGATCAGGGTCGCCGATCCGGGCACGATGCCCCCGCCGAGCGCCCGGTCGAATTCGGCGATGCCGGTGCCGGTGCGCGCGGGAAGCTCCACATTGCTGTCCAGCCCCACCAGCGTCAGGGCGCGTCCCCCGGTCTGGAGATCGTGCCGCGCGGAAAAGACGGTCTCCGCCGCTTCCTCCACGATGCTGTTCCATTCGCCGCAATCGTCGCATTGCCCCTGCCAGCGGCCGGATACGGAGCCGCACTGCTGACAGACGAATTTGCGCTTTGCCTTGGCCATGCACGAGCTATGACGCGGCTTTGCGAACATTTCAAGAACAAAGCGCTGGCTTGGGCTTCGGCAAGCTCAGCCGGGCCCTTCGACTTCGCTCAGGGCGAACGGATAGCAAGGGTAAGCCCATCGTCCTGCCTATGGAAACCAGCCGCAGGGTGAGGCATTGTTTCGGGATGAAATCCATTCGCGTCGCCAGCTACAATATCCGCAAGGCCATAGGAACCGATCGCCGCCGCAACCCGGAAAGGGTGCTGGAGGTGCTGAACGAGATCGACGCGGACGTGATCGCCTTGCAGGAGGCCGATCGCCGCTTCGGCGTCCGGTCGGCGGCGATCCCGCCCCTGCTTCTGGACAGCCTGAGCCCCTACAAGCCCGTGCCGCTGAACGTGCAGGTGGATTCCATGGGCTGGCACGGCAATGCGATATTGGTACGCAAGGAGGCGGAGATCGGCGCGCATGACGTGCTGCATCTGCCCTGCCTCGAACCGCGCGGCGCGACCATGGCGGAGGTCACGCTGGCGGGGAAGACCATGCGCTTCTTCGGCATGCATCTGGACCTGTCGGGGCTGTGGCGGCGCAGGCAGGCGGCGGCGGTGATCCATGCCGCCGGGGTGCGCGAGACGATGCCGACCGTCCTGATGGGCGACCTGAACGAATGGAGCGCCAATCGCGGATGCCTGGCCGATTTCGCCCGCCACTACAGCTTCGCGCCCTGCGGCCGCAGCTTCCATGCGCGGCGGCCGGTGGCGCAACTCGACCGGATCATGCATTGCGGCCAGTTGAAACTGCTGGACTGCGGGGTGCATGATAGCGCTGCGGCGCGCAAGGCGTCGGACCATCTGCCCATCTGGGCGGAGTTCCGGGCCTGAGGGGGAGGGACGGGTGAAGATGCTTGCGGTGGGGAATAATGGCTGAACGGCGCGCGGGCGGTGTTGGAGGGGCATGCGTTCCGGGACAGGTTGCGGCCCCATGAAGGAACGCGAACTCCGCCTCGCGCTGGTCTGCTATGGCGGCATCAGCCTGGCCGTCTACATGCATGGCATCACCAAGGAGATCTGGCGGCTGGCGCGGGCGAGCCGGGCCTTTCATGACGGCGCGCCCACCGGCGGCAGCAGCGAGGCGATCTACCGCAAGCTGCTGGAGGAGCTTGAAACGGCGGGCGGCGTCCGGCTGCGCGTCATGCCCGACATCATCGCGGGCGCGAGCGCGGGCGGGATCAACGGCATCTTCCTGGCGCAGGCGATCGAGACCGGCCAGTCGCTGGAGCCGCTGACCGAAATGTGGCTGGAAAATGCCGATGTCGAAAAGCTGCTGGACCCGGATGCCCGGCCCGCGCGGCGGATCACCAAATTCTGGGCGGCGCCGCTGGTGTGGATGGCCGCGCGGCACCCCGGCGACACGGTGGAGCGCACCGTCGCCCCCGTGGCGCGGGAGGAAGTGCGCCAGAAACTGTCCCATTTCATCCGGTCCCGCTGGTTCGAGCCGCCCTTCGGCGGCGCGATCTTCACTGCCATGATCCTGGACGCGTTCGATGCGATGGAGGCGGCCGATCGCGGGCCGCCCCTGCTGCCCGAAGGCCATCCGCTCGACCTGTTCGTCACCGTCACCGACTTTGAAGGCCATCCGCAAAGCCTGAACCTCAACAGCCCGCCGCAGGTGGTGGAGACGGAGCATAGGCTGTCGATCGGCTTCACCGCGCGCGGGCGGGATGCGGGCGGGGGCGGCCGCGCCTTCGCCGATCCCGCCGAACTGGTCTTCGCCGCGCGGGCGACGGCCAGCTTTCCCGGCGCTTTCCCGCCCTTCACCGTGCGGGAGCTGGACAAGGTGCTGGAGGAACGCAAGCGCCCCTGGCCGACCCGCGACGCCTTTCTGGCGCATGCCCTGCCCCGCCATTGGGCACGGGGCATGGCCGACGACGCCATATTGATCGACGGATCGGTGCTGGCCAACGCCCCCTTCGCCCAGGCGATCGGCGCGCTGCGCAACCGGCCGTCGCGGCGGGAGGTCGACCGCCGCTTCGTCTATATCGATCCCAAGCCGGGCCGCCGGTCGGTGCGGCTGAACCGACAGGGCGCGGCGGAGGAGGACGCCGGGGGCGAATCGACGGCCCTGCCCGGATTTTTCAGGACGATCTTCGGCGCGCTCAGCGACATTCCGCGCGAGCAGCCGATCCGCGACAATCTGGATGCGATCGACCGGCACAGTTCCCGCATCCGCCGCATGGTGCGCATCCTCAACGCCTTGCGGCCGGGGATCGAGGCGGAGGTGGAAAGCACGATCGGCGGCCTGCTGTTCCTAGACCGCCCCACGCCCGCCCGCCTGTCATCCTGGCGCGCGAAGGCGCAGCAGCGCGCGGCGAATTCGGCCGGTTTCGCCTTTCCCGCCTATGGGCATCTCAAGCTGTCGGGCATTGTCGAGGATCTGGCCGCCCTGCTGTTCGACCTGAGCGGCGAGGAAAGCCCATTGATGCGCGAAAGCTACCGGCAGGCGCTCTGGTCGCATGTCCGGGCGATCGGGGCGGACCGGCTGACGGAGGATGTGGGACCCAATTCGCCGCCCGTCACCTTCTTCCGCACCCATGACCTGTCCTTCCGCATCCGGCGGCTGCGCTTTCTGGCGCGGCGGCTGGCGGAGACGCTGGAGGTCGAATCGCAGGCGGGCGATGAGGTCATCCAGAAGATGCACGACGCCATCTATCAGGCGATCGCCCATTATACCGAATGCGAGGGGCATGATTTCTACGATGGCGCGATCCGGCAAGCGGCGGGCGAGGTGCCCAATGATCCCGCCACGGCGCTGGACGCGATCGCGCGGGCGCGCGGCCTCAATGAACGGGACCAGACCGCCGACCTGATGCTGGCCGAAGCATTGGCGGCCCTGCCCAAGGCGGAGCGGCGGGTGATGCTGCTCTCCTATCTCGGCTTCCCCTTCTACGACATCGCCACGCTACCGTTGCTTCAAGGACACGCCGCGGATGAATATGATCCGGTCAAGGTCGACCGGATTTCGCCGGAAGATTGCTCGGCGATCCGCGCGGGCGGCGCGGAAGCGACATTGAAAGGCATTGAATTCAACAACTTCGGCGCCTTTTTCAGCCGGGCCTACCGGGAAAATGACTATCTGTGGGGGCGGCTGCACGGGGTCGAGCGGCTGCTGGACATCGTGAATTCGGCAGTTCCCGCGGCAAGCCGCCTTTCCGAAGACGCGGTGCGGGCCTATAGGCGAGCCGCTTTCATGGCGATTCTCGATGAGGAGGAACAGCGGCTGCCGCATGTCGCTGACCTGATCGCGACATTGCGGGAGGAAATCGTTGGGCGCACGGGTGGGGCTGTTTCCGATGATGATGATACTGGCGCTGGCCGCCGGTTGCCGTGACGCGTCGGACGAAGATGCGCCCGCCGCCAATGCGATGACGTCCGCCCCTGCCCCGGCCGCCAATATCGTGGAAGCCGCGCCGCCGGTGGAAAATGCCGCCGCGCCCGCCCGGCCATCCGCGCAGGTGACGGTCAGGGCGCATCCCGCGCCGCGCGCCTCGCTGGACCTGCCCCCATCCCCCGACGCGGCTCAGCTCACCGCCTTTCCCGGCGAGGTGACCAGCTTCATGGTCGATCGCGACAGTTGCGATCATTTCCGGGGCGAGGAACCCTATGACGGCGAACGGCGCGTCTTCCTGGCCGAAAGCATCGCGGAACTGTGCACCGGCACCGACGCGCGGCTGGCACTGCTGCGGCGGCGCTATGCGAACGACCCCTCCGTCATCGCGGCGCTGCGGGGATATGAGGACCGGATCGAAACCGCGCGGCAGAACTGACCATCGCCGGACGAGCGCGGCAATGATCGCTCTGTTCACATGACGGGCTTTCGCTTATGGCCCGGCCATGTCCGATGATGGTCAGCCCTGCCAGATCGCGCCGACGCGCGCGCAGATCGAAACCCTGGCGCTGGAGGCGTTGTCGCGCCTGCCCGACCCCTTCCGCTCCCACCTGTCCAACGTCGTCCTGTTCGTCGAGGAATTCGCCGATGCGCAGGTGCTCAAGGACATGGAGATAGACGATCCGTTCGGCCTTACCGGCCTGTATAGCGGGCGGCCGGTGGGCGACCCGGCGCAGACCGGCGACAGTCCTCCCACGGTGCATCTGTTCCGCAGGCCGCTGCTGGATGAATGGGTGGAAACGGGCGTGCCGCTCGACGCGCTGATCACCCATGTGGTGGTGCATGAGATCGGCCATCATTTCGGCCTGTCCGACATCGACATGCAGGTTCTGGAGGACATGGTCGCGCCATGAGCGAAGCGGCGCTGCGCCTGTCGGGCATTGCCTGCGCGCGTGGCGGGCGGCTGCTGTTCCGGGGTGTGGACCTGCATCTGGAGGCGGGCGGCAGCGCCCTGCTGCGCGGCCCAAACGGCATCGGCAAGTCCAGCCTGATGCGGATCTGCGCCGGGCTGCTGCGCGAAGCGGCGGGGACGGTCGAACGGCACGGACAGATCGCGATGGCGGACGAGCGGCTGGCGCTGGATTTGGAGCAGCCGCTGATGCAGGCGCTGTCTTTCTGGGCAAGGCTGGACGGGGCGGACGCGGCGGCGCTGGATGGGGCGCTGGCGGCGATGGCCCTGATGCCGCTGCACGATGCGCCGGTGCGGATGCTCTCGACCGGGCAGCGCAAGCGGGCGGCGCTGGCGCGGGTGATCGCGAGCGGCGCGGTCATCTGGCTGCTGGACGAGCCGGGCAACGGGCTGGACGACGCATCGCTGGCGCTGCTGGGGCGCTGCGTGGAGGCGCATCTGGCGGGCGGCGGGATCGTGCTGGCGGCGTCGCACCAGCCCCTGCCGCTGCGCGCGCCGGTGCTGCTGGACCTTGCGGCCTATGGTGTCGAGGAAGCCGCATGAGGGTGCTGGCCCTGCTGGTGGCGCGGGACCTGCGGCAGGCGTGGCAGTCTGCGGGGCTGTGGCTGCCGGTCGCCTTCCTGCTGCTGGTGGCGAGCCTCTATCCCTTCGCGGTGGGGCCGGACGCGGCGCTGCTGCGGCGATCGGGCGGGGGCATGCTGTGGATCGCGGCGCTGCTCGCCAGCCTGCTGCCGGTCGACCGCCTGGTCGCG
>NZ_ATHO01000098.1 GCF_000445065.1 Sphingobium quisquiliarum P25
TGGCCTTCCCAGGCCTCGCAGGATTTAGCGTCCGGCCCAGTGGCTGCGGATGGGACATATGCCCAGCCGCGATATGCATCGCGCTCACCGCTTACAGTTGCAGGGACAGCCCCGGATTTGGGCCAGCCAGAACAGGTCTGGACAGCCCGCACCGCGTTCCCATTTTAAGCTCCTCTCGGAGCACCGGCGCGATCAATGTCCGGCAGGCGAGGCCTGTCGAACGGCGGCACAGATATCGCCAGTGATTGTTGAGGGCAAGCCCGTGATGGAACCGATGATGAAAATGCGCATGGTGGAGGGTGCGGACTGGCCGTTATCTCCCGATCGCCTCCAGCAGAAGCGGGGCGATCTGCTCGCCTATGGGGCAAGTGAGGGCGGGGCGTTTCTCCCCGCCCAGCACCTTCAGGCGACCCGGCTGCCGCCGGTGATGTTGCAAAGCCCTTCCATTTGGTCCTTGAGCGCGAGCTTCAGTTTCTTGAGCCGGGCGATGTGCAGCTCATCGGGATAGGGGCGGGCCGCCTCCTTCTGGATTTCGCTGTCGAGGCGGGCATGCTCTCGCCGCAAATAGCTCACATGATAATCGGACATCGTCATCTCCATGCCAAGTTGAGGATGTTCGCGCCGCTCCGGGCGCATCGTTGAGACGGGAAGGAAGTTCACGCCCTTTCCATTTTTCTGGCGCGTCCTTCCTCCCCGCCATCATCACACCGCCGCCTGCGCCGGGACATCGGCCGGGCCCGCGTCGTCCGCGCGCTCCCGGTCCTTGCGCCGCAGCCGCAGCGCCAGCCCGATCAGCACGAACCCGGCGATCAGCGCCCACCCCGCGATCAGCCACGCGACCGACAGGATGGTCGGAACCGGCTCAAGATAGAGCAGGGCGATGATCATCATGCCAAGGACGACGGAAAGCAGTCCCGACAGGGCCATGAGCCATTCTCCCTCGATCGATTTGCGCAGGCGGTAGGCCGCTGCGATCTCGAACAGGCCGGTGATGATCGCCCAGGCGCTGAGGATGACCAGCGTCGCCAGCGCGTAGCTTACCGTGGCGGTCAGTGGCATGAGCACGAACAGCACCGCGGCCGCGACACCCAGCACGCCGCGCAGGATCAGGACCGGCCACCGGTCGATCTTGCGCACCGCGCCGCGCAGTCCGGCGGCGAGCGAAAGAAGGCCGTCCGCGCCCGCATAGGCCGCGAAGATCATGGTGAAGGCGAACAGCGCGCTTACCGGCATCAGCAAGGCGGCGATGCCCAGCGCTAGGGCAAGGACGCCGCGCAGCAGCAGCCAGCTCCAATTGCGCTGGGGCAGGCACGGTTCGCTGGCGGCATGGTCTTTCACGGGTGCGTTCATGAATATCATCTCCATCGGATGCGCGAAGGAGGCGTGCGGCCGCGCATGGCGGCCGCACGGTCTCTATCAATGCGCGTTGATCGGAATGCGCCGGCGGCTCTCGATCGCCGTCGCGGATCGCGGCAGCACGACAGTCAGGACGCCCTTCTTGAAACTGGCGCTCACCTTGTCCTCCTCGATACCGGGGGGCAGGCTGACATGCCGTTCGAACCGGCCATAGCTGCGCTCGGAATAGCCGCGCTCCTTGTCCTCGATTTCCGATTTCTTCTCGCCATGGATCGAAAGAACGCCATTTTCGATGGACAGATCAACGTCATTCTCGTCCAGGCCGGGAAGTTCGGCGGTCACGCGAACCTCTTTTTCGGTTTCGGACAGTTCGATGCTGGGCCATTCCAGACCCGCGCCCTGGCTGCCCAGAGACGGCACGCCAATGCCGCGAAAAAGATCGTCGAAAAGCCGGTTCACTTCCCGATGAAGAGAGAAGAGAGGATGATCGCCGGGCGTGTTCACCCGCACCGGCACCTGGCTTTCCTGCTTGCCCCAGGGGATCAGATCACGAAGTGCCATGGTAGCTTTTACCTCCTTTCCATCAGCTGTCTGCCATGGCCTGCCGGATACCCATGTAAAGCGGCGGTCCGGCAGGACTTCTTGTCGCGTGGCTCAGGCCGCCTTGCGATCGTCCTCCGGCGGCTCGCCCGGTGACTGGGCGGCCGAGGGAGCGATCTCGATGCGGCGCGGCTTCATCGCCTCTGGCACCACGCGCTGGAGCTGGATGGTCAGCAGGCCATGCTCGAAGCTCGCGGACCGCACCTCGACGAAATCGGCCAGTTGGAAGCGCCGTTCAAAGGAACGGGTCGCAATGCCGCGATGCAGATAGTGGCGGCCGTCATCCTCATCGGCCTTGCGGCCTGACACGGTCAGCAGGTTCTGCTGCGCGACGATTTCGATCTCATCGGGGCGAAAACCCGCCACGGCCAGCATGATCCGGTAATTGTCGTCGCCTTCCCTGACGATGTCGAACGGCGGATAGCCGTCGCCGTCACCGCGCGCGCTCGTCTCAAGCAGGTCGAAAAGACGATCGAAACCGACGGTGGAACGCCGGTAGGGTGTGAAGTCGAAGTTCGTTCTCATCTCCAAATCCTCCAACAGAAGCAATTTGGGCATGAGCTGCGCCGGAAAAGAGAGCGGCGCCCTCTATGTCCCGCCGGATCCAAAAAGCGGCATCCGGCGCATTTGAGTTAGGATCGGGATAAATCTGTTCAAGAGGGTCAACGGCAAAATTTCATCATTGATGTTCAATCGGTTGAAAGCGGAAGCGTACAAGCACGGACAAGGTCGTGGCTCGCTCCCTATTCCATGTCAGTCCGCAACGTCAGCTTGGCGGCAAGGTCCGAAGCCGTATAGGGCTTGCTGATCTGGATCGATCTTGCCAGCACCTCGTCCGGCGCATCCCCGTCCGTGAGCGGCCGCCCGGACGCGAAGATGATCGCTATTTCCGGCCGGAGCCGCAAGGCATGGCCCGCAAGCTCGCCACCGCCCATTCCAGGAAGTCCCAGATCGGTGAAAAGCACATCATACCGCTCGGCTTCAAGCAGGCGCAGCGCATCTTCCGCATTGGCCGCTTCGAACACCTCATGCCCCATTTCCTCCAGCATGTCGGTGGCCAGCAAGCGGACCAGTCCTTCATCCTCGACCACCAGGATGCGCAGCCTAGGCGGCGGGCCATCCCCCGCCGGACTGGCGGCACGTTTCGCGCCATCTTCATCCTGCGGGCGCGGGGCCGGTCTGCCGTCGAGCAGTTGCCGCAGCTTCCGCGCCAGTGCATCGCGCGTATAGGGCTTGCTGATGAGGCTCACGCCCTCGTCCAGCCGCCCGCCGTGGACGATCGCATTTTCCGTGTAGCCCGACGTGAACAGGACGGCGATCCGGGGCAGCCGGTCCTTGGCCTTGCGCGCGAGTTCGGGGCTGCGCAGCGGTCCGGGCATTACCACATCGGTGAAAAGCAGGTCGATGGAAGCGCCGCTTTCGATGACGGCAAGCGCGCTCGCCGCGTCGCCCGCCTTCAGCACATGATATCCCAGGCCGGACAGCATATCGACCACGGTCGATCGTACGCTTTCATTATCCTCGACGACCAATATGGTTTCCCGCCCGCCGACCAGCGGAGCGTCGTCGCGGACCACGGGCGCATCCTCGCGCTGGGTGGAGCGGGGAAGATACATCTTGACCGAGGTTCCCTGCGCCACCTCGCTATAGATCTTCACATGGCCGTGGCTCTGCTTGGCAAAGCCGTAGACCATGGACAGGCCCAGGCCCGTTCCTTGCCCTTCGGGCTTGGTGGAGAAGAAGGGTTCGAACACCTGATCGATAAGTTCGGGGGAAATGCCGCTGCCTGTGTCGGTCACCGCGATCATGACATATTGGCCTGCGCTGACATCTGAATGCAGGCGGGCATAATCATCGTCCAGAAAGGCGTTGCCCACCTCGATCGTCAGCTTGCCGCTGCCGTTCATCGCGTCGCGCGCGTTGATCGCCAGGTTGAGGATCGCATTTTCGAGCTGCATCGGGTCCGCATGCGTGTTCCAGAGGCCGCCCGAAATGGTGGTCTCCACCTCGATCTCGTCACCCAGCGTTCGCCGCAGCATGTCGTCCAGGCCGCGCACCAGCTTGCCCGCATTGATGACCTTGGGCTCCAGCGGAGTCCGCCGTCCGAACGCCAGCAACTGCCCCGCCAGCTTCGCGCCGCGCCTGACGGCATCCTGCGCATGATCCAGCCGCCGCCGGGCGCGGGGGTCATCGATGCTGTCGGCCAGAAGTTCAAGGTTTCCGGCAATGACCTGTAGCAAGTTATTGAAATCATGAGCGACACCGCCGGTCAGCTTGCCGATCGCTTCCAGCTTCTGCGACTGCCTCAACGCTTCTTCGGCTTGCCGTTTCTCGTCGATGGCGCGCGCGACCCGCGTCTCCAGCCGCTGGTTCAGGTCCTGAAGTTCAGCCTCGGTCTTCTTGCGCGCAGTGATGTCGATCGCGGTGCCGATGACACGGGTGCACCGGCCTTGCGCATCGAACAGGCCGCGCCCTTTGGCCGCGACCCACCGCTCCACGCCGTCTTCCTTCCCGATGGTGCGATATTCGACATCGTACAAGGCGCGCTGCCGGGGATCGCAGGCGGCCTGGAGCGCCGTGGTCGTCGGCTCCAGATCTTCGGGATGCAGGCCCTTGCTGAAATCCTCCATGGACACCGGCACGTCCGCTGAAATGCCGAACATGGCCTTGACGATCGGGGGCCAGACGAGGACGTCATTCAACAGGTCCAGATCCCAGAAGCCCACCTCGGCCGCCTCCGTCGCCAGGCGCAGCCGTTCCTCCGCTTCTTTCAGCCGGTCCTCGGTCTCGTGCCGCTCCTCGATGTCCAGCACCGATCCGATATAGCCGCAAAAGCTCCCATCGTCGGAAAATCGGGGCGCTGCGGCATCGATCGCCCAGCGATAGCTGCCGTCTCTCCGCCGCAGGCGGTATTCCATGCGGAACGGCTCCCGCCGGGCATTGGCCGCCAGGAAGGTGCGCTCCGCCTCCGGCCGGTCGTCGGGATGAGTCGCGTCCAGCCAGCCAAGCCCCAGCGCCTCCTGCGCCGTCTGCCCGGTGAATTCGAACCATTCGCGGTTGAGGTAGGTGCAGGCGCCGCTCGCATCGGTCACCCACATCATCACGGGCGCATTGTCCGCCATGTTGCGGAAACGGGCCTCGCTCTCGCGCAGCGCTGCCTCGACACGGATTTGCGCCGACACGTCCGAATTCTTGCCCAGCCAGCGCACGACCTTGCCCGACGCGTCCAGCACCGGCGCGGCACGGGCCAGGAACGGGCGGTACACGCCGTCCGCGCCCCGAAGCGGATAGATCATCTCGAACGGCGATCCCTCGCCGATCGAGCGCCGCCATCGTTCAAGGACGCCGGGCAGCACGTCGGGGTGATGCACCGTCTGCCAGCCCCAGCCTTCCATCTGGTCCGGCGTGGTGCCGCAATAGTCGTGCCAGCGGCGGTTGAACCAGACGATATAGCCGTCGCCATTGGCGATCCAGGCAAGGGTGGGCAGATTGTCGGCCAGCAGGCGGAAGCTCGCATCATCGATGCCGCCGGGCGGAAGGTCGGGAAGGCTCTGGTCAAGCCGGGTCGCGGAATTGAGGCTCGCCCAAAGCTGTCCGGCGGGGTTGGACAAACCGGATTGTTCCTCGCCTGCGGCCATAGACTTCGCCTGATCCTTCAAAGATGAACCTGTCCGGTGCGTTGCCAGCAGGCGTATAGATCAGTCGATAGCAGAGTTGGGCAGGCTCGGCCATGGCCAAGCCCGCGGCGCACACGCGCCGGTGTGTGGCGGCGCTTCTCTCAGCTCGCCTTGCGGCCCCACTCGCGGTTGAGGCCAAGCGCGGCCAGCGTGCCGACGACGCCCGACAAAAGATAAGCGCCGACCGACAGCAGCCCGAAATGGCTAGCGAGGAACAGCGCCGCGAGCGGAGCGAAGGCAGCGCCGATGAACCAGGAAGCCGTCGCCGTCGTGCCCGCCCCGGTATAGCGGTGCTTCGAGGAAAAGCTGCCGTTCACCACGCCGGAGGATTGGCCGAAAGCAAGCCCCAGCAGGATGAAGCCCAGGATCATGTAGATCCACTCGCCCGCCGGTCCCTGCCCCAATAGCTGAGGCGCAAAGCCGCTATAGGCGCCGATCGCCGCCGCCGACAGACCCAGCAGCGTCCGCCGTCCCACCCGGTCGGCGATCAGCCCGGACAGCATGACCGCGACGATGCCGATCCCCGCGCAGACGATTTCGATGACCAGGAAGCGGACAGGGCTCTCGTCGGTCGTCAGCATCACCCAGGACAGGGGAAAGACGGTGACGAGGTGGAACAGGGCAAAGCTCGCCAGCGGCGCGAAGGCGCCCAGCAGGACGACGCGCCATTCCTCGCGAAAAAGGGCGGTGACGGGAGAGGGTTGAAGCTCCCGGCTTTCATAGAGCTTCTCGAACTCCGGCGTCGTGATCAGCCGCAGACGCGCGAACAGCGCGACGACATTGATGACGAACGCCACGAAGAAGGGGTAGCGCCAGCCCCATTCAAGGAAATCTTGAGGGTTCAGCGTCGTCAGCAGATAGGCGAATACGGCCGCCGCGACCAGCAGGCCCACCGGCGCGCCAAGCTGCGGGATCATCGCGAACCAGCCCCGGCGTTCGGGCGGGGCATTGAGCGAGAGGAGCGCGGGAAGGCCGTCCCAGGTGCCGCCTTGCGCGAAGCCCTGGCCCAGCCGGAACAGGGCGAGCAGCAGGACGGCGGCATGACCCGCCTGATCATAGCCGGGCAGAAAGGCGATGGCGGCGGTCGATCCGCCCAGCAGGAACATGGCGATGGTCAGCTTGACCCCCCGTCCATGCTTGCGATCGATCCACAGGAACAGCATCGCGCCGAACGGGCGCGCCACGAAGGCGAGGGCGAAGATGGCGAAGGAATAAAGCGTGCCTGTCAGCGGATCGACATAGGGGAAGATCAGCGAGGGAAAGACGAGGACAGACGCGATCGCATAGACGAAAAAGTCGAAAAACTCGGTGGACCGCCCAATGATGACGCCCACCGCGATGTCGCCGGGCCGGACCTTGTGATCGCGCGCATTGATCAGGCGCGCGTCCCGTTCGAGCGGGGCGGAACTGCTGGCTGGACCCGTGGTCATGCTCACCATTGCTTTTGCTCCCTCCCGGCCTGACGATGTCAACCGAACATAATTGACACGATCATGCAACGAATTCGGCTAAGGATAGTTTCCCAGTAACGCACGACTATGTACAGTCGGTTTGACGGTGGTCAAAGTTTAGCTGTTCAGGGAGGGCTAGCGGGGGCCAGCATGAGCACGAAACCCTTGAATGCCGCGCGCCTCGCAACGGGCCTGCCGCTCATCGCGGCGCTTGGGTTGCTGGGCGGCTGCGCCGACATGGTCGTGATGAACCCGACCGGCGATATCGCCATGCAGCAGCGCAACCTCATCCTCTTCGCGACGGGCGTGATGCTGCTCATCATCGTGCCGGTGATCGCGCTGACGGTCTGGTTCGCCTGGAAATACCGGCGCGGCAATCCCGACAAGGTCTATGATCCCAGTTTCGATCATTCCACCACTCTGGAACTGGTGATCTGGTCCTGTCCGTTGCTCATCATCATCGCCCTTTCGGCGGTTACCTGGACCAGCACCCATCTTCTCGACCCCTTCCGCCCGATCGAGCGGATCGCGCCGGGCAGGCCGGTGACGCCGGACATGAAGACGCTCGACGTGCAGGTCGTCGCACTCGACTGGAAATGGCTGTTCATCTATCCCGAACAGGGGATCGCGACAGTCAATGAACTGGCGCTGCCGGTGGATGTGCCGGTGCGCTTCTCCATCACCTCGACAAGCCAGTTCAACACATTCTACGCGCCGACGCTCGCAGGCATGATCTATGCGATGCCGGGCATGGATTCGAAGCTCCATGCGGTGCTCAACAAGCCCGGCGAAAGCTGGGGCTATTCGGGCAACTATACCGGCCGGGGCTATGCCGACATGCGCTTCAAGTTGCGCGGGATGTCCCAGGCCGATTTCGACGCCTGGGTGGCAGGCATCAAGGGAAGGGGCGGGGCGTCCCTGGAGACGGCCAGCTATCTCGCGCTGGAAAAGCCGAGTGAGAAGTCCCCCGTCATGTATTTCGCGAATGTGATGCCGGGGCTGTTCGACCGCGCGGTCAATATGTGCGTCGATCCGCGCAAGACCTGCATGGCCGAAACAATGCGCCGAGATATGGAGCGGGCAGGGGGGCATCCCCATAATCGCGAGATCGGGTCGGGCACCGCGCCTGGACGCGGGTCCATGCCTCATCATGGAGAAAAGCCGGTGCCCGCGCTGGAGAAGGAGCCGGAGGAAAAAGGCTCGGGGCCCAACGTCACCAAGCCTGCTCAACCCGGAACGCCTGGAGAAAGGAAGCCGGGCGACCAGCGCAATCGCGATATGTCCGCCAATGATCTGCCGCCCATGCCTGGCGCACCGCGCGCCGGTCTGGGCTGAACTTTGCTGCCGGGATAGCCATGACCGAACACAGCCTCGCCAAGACGATCTTCGGCCGCCTGACCTGGGAATCCTTCCCCGTCCATGAGCCGATCCTGCTCACCACATTCGTTGTGGTCCTGCTGCTGGGGCTGGGGATTATCGGCGCGGTCACGCGATACCGGCTGTGGGGCTATTTGTGGAAGGAATGGTTCACGACCGTCGATCACAAGAAGATCGGCATCATGTACATGATCCTGGGCATCATCATGCTGCTGCGCGGCTTTGCCGACGCCCTGATGATGCGCCTCCAGCAGGCGATCGCCTTCGCGCCGAACGAAGGCTATCTGCCCGCGCATCATTACGACCAGATCTTCACCGCGCACGGCACGATCATGATCTTCTTCGTGGCGATCCCGCTGATCGTGGGGATCGTCAATTTCGTGATGCCGTTGCAGATCGGCGCGCGCGACGTCGCCTTTCCCTTCCTCAATTCCTTGAGCTTCTGGCTCACGGCCGCGGGCGCGATACTGGTGATGACATCGCTGTTCGTGGGCGAATTCGCGCGGACGGGCTGGCTGTCCTATGCGCCGCTGGCGGAGCTTGATTATAGCCCCGACACGGGCGTCGACTATTATCTATGGGCGTTGCAGATAGCAGGCGTCGGCACCACCCTGTCGGCGATCAACATGGTCGCCACCATCATCAAGATGCGCGCGCCGGGCATGACGATGATGAAGATGCCGGTCTTCTGCTGGACCGCGCTCTGCTCCAACGTGCTGGCGATCGCCATATTCCCGGCACTGACGGCCGCGTTCTTCCTGCTGATGCTCGACCGTTATGTGGGCACCAACTTCTTCACCAACGACCTCGGCGGCGCGCCGATGATGTATTGGAACATGGTGTGGATCTGGGGCCATCCAGAAGTCTATGTGCTGGTCCTGCCCGCCTTCGGCATCTATTCCGAAATCGTTTCGACCTTCACGGGCAAGCGGCTGTTCGGCTATTCCTCCATGGTCTACGCGACCGTGGTCATCACCATCCTGTCCTATCTCGTCTGGCTGCACCATTTCTTCACCATGGGGGCGGGGCCCAGCGTCAACAGCTTCTTCGGCATCGCGACGATGGTGATTTCGATTCCGACCGGGGCGAAGATCTTCAACTGGCTTTTCACCATGTATCGCGGCGACATCCGGTTCGAATTGCCGATGATGTGGGTCGTCGCCTTCATGATCACCTTCGTCATCGGCGGCATGACCGGCGTGCTGCTGGCGATCCCGCCGGCGGACTTCGTGCTGCACAACTCGCTGTTTCTGGTCACTCATTTCCACAATGTGATCATCGGCGGCGTGGTCTTCGGCCTGTTCGCGGCGATGGTCTACTGGTTCCCCAAGGCTTTCGGTTTCAAGCTAGACCCCTTCTGGGGCAAGGTGGCGTTCTGGGGCTGGGTGATCGGCTATTGGGTCGCCTGGATGCCGCTCTATTTTCCGGGGCTCATGGGCGTGACCCGGCGGGTGCGCTACTTCCATGATCCCGCTCTCCAGCCTTGGTTCGTCGTCGCATTCATCGGCGCGCTCATCATCCTCGTGGGCATATTGGGCTTCGTCATGAGCATCGTCATGGGCTTCGTGAAGCGGCGGCAGCTTGCCGACACGACCGGCGATCCCTGGGACGGCCGGACGCTGGAATGGTCGACCAGTTCTCCCCCGCCGCCCTATAATTTCGCCTTCACGCCGATGGTTCATGACCTCGACGCCTGGTATGACATGAAGGTGCGCGGCTATGAACGGCCTGCCCAGGGTTTCCGGCCGATCCACATGCCGCGCAATACGGGGGCAGGGGTGATCCTGTCTGGCCTCGCGCTCGTCCTCGGCTTCGCAATGGTCTGGTATATGTGGTGGCTTGCGGCGCTGAGCTTCGTCGGCCTGCTGGCCGTCGCCATCGGGCATACCTTCAACATGAAGCGCGACTATTACATCCCGGCCGAGGAGGTCGCGCGGACGGAAAGCAAGCGCCTGCCGCTTGCGGCGGCGGAGGCCTGACGATGACCGACCATGCGCTCCAGAGCAATGGCGAGGCTGTGACCTGGCATCTGGCCGAAGCGGAGGATCACGACCACGGCGGCAATGGCGCGACGATCCTGGGCTTCTGGATCTATCTGATGAGCGACGCGCTCATCTTCGCCTCGCTGTTCGCGATGTTCGGCGTGGTGAGCACCAGCTATGCGGGCGGGCCCGTCCCGCGCGAGATATTCGACCTTGAACTTGTCGCGCTGAACACCGCGCTGCTGCTCGCCTCGTCCATCACTTTCGGGGAAGCGATGCCGCATATGGAGGCGGGACGGGTAGGGCCGACGCGCTTCTGGCTGGCGATCACCGGGCTTCTGGGCGCTGGCTTCATTGCTATCGAGCTTTACGAGTTCGCCCATCTGATCGCGGAAGGCGCGGGGCCGCAGCGCAGCGCGTTCCTCTCCGCCTTCTTCACGCTGGTGGGCACGCATGGCGCGCATGTGACGGTGGGCCTGATCTGGATCGTGGTCATGCTGATCCAGCTTGGGCGGCATGGTCTGTCCCTGCCGATGAAGCGCCGCCTCATCTGCCTGTCCATGTTCTGGCACTTCCTCGACATCATCTGGATCGGCGTCTTCACCTTCGTCTATTTGTACGGAGTTCTCCGTTGAGCAGCACCGACACCCATATGGATCCGGCCCTTCACAGCCATGGCGACACCCATGGGCATGGCAGCCGCCGCGGCTACCGCATCGGCACTGTGCTGGCGATCCTGCTCACATTCCTGCCCTTCTGGCTGGTCATGAGCGGCGTGTTGCAGGACCGGCAGACGACCGCGATCCTGATCTTCGCCATGGCGCTGATCCAGATCGTCGTCCATGTCGTCTGCTTCCTGCATCTCGACACCCGGTCGGAAGGGGGGTGGACGCTGCTGGCCTTCCTGTTCACCGCCGTGATCGTCGTCCTGACGATCGGCGGATCGATCTGGATCATGTATCACCTGAACACAAACATGATGCCGATGCCGGACATGGGGGCGCCGCCGCAATAGGTCCGCGCTCCTCCCGCAGCAGTAAAGCGCAATTATCCTAAAGATTGGCTCGAAGCGCCGCCGGTCCAGCCGTTCGGGAAGGCGAAGCCCTTTCCTGCGCGGGAGGCAGGATATCCGCCAGGGTGAAGCGCTCCAGGGTCGTGATGAAGGCGTCGGCCGCCCGGTCGAGCACGGCCGGAAGCCTGCACCGCCGCGCCAGCTTGCAACCTCCGCAATCGACCATCGGGCATCGCGGCTCTGTCGTGCGGACAATGTCGGCAAGGTTGATGTCGTGCGGATCGCGCGCCAGGCGAATGCCGCCTCCACGTCCTCTTGCCGCATCGACGATGCCCGCATGTACCAGCCGGTTCACGACCTTCATCAAATGACTGTGCGAAATGTCCTGCGCCGCAGCTACCTGCGCGATCTGCGTGCGTTCCCCGCCCCGCGCGGCGAGGTCGATGAGCAGGCGGAATGCGTAGTCGGTGTGACGGGTGAGCTGCATGACGCAAGCTATGTCACGCCTCATGCTCTGCCGATTTGATTCCAATCAAATGCTTCTTTGAGAATCAGGCCTAAGTGGAATTTCATATTCAACTTTAGGAAGGCTTGCAGAATGTACTGCGTGCAATGCGAACAAAGCAACAAGGGCGGTTGCGCCGTCAAAGCCGGGTCTTGCGGCAAGACCGCCGAGGTTGCTGACATGCAGGACGTGCTGCTGCGCGTTATGCAGGGGGTTTCGGTTTATGCCGACCGTGCGGCGCGCAAGGGCGGCAGGGACGCGGCGGTCGACGCTTTCACTCCGCATGCCTGGTTCACCACGCTCACCAATGTCAATTTCGACGCGGACCGCTTCGCCGCGCTGATCGCCGAAGCGCTGGCCATGCGCGACCGGGCGAAAGAATGCGCGCTCAAGGCCGGGGCAGACCTGAACGGCCTTCCCGAACCAGCGGCATGGAACCCCGGAACGACCCCCAGCGAGCTGGCCGCCGCAGCTCCCTTCGCAGCCATTCAGCGGTTCATGGACCGTGACGGTCCTTCGATCGTCGGCCTGCGCAACCTCATCCTCTATGGTCTCAAGGGCACTGCCGCCTATTCGGAACATGCCCGCGTGCTTGGGACGGAGGAAGACGCGGTATCCGCCGAATTTCACCGCATCGCCGCGTTCCTGGCGAGCGACCCCGCCGATGCCGATGCGCTGATTGCCGAGGCGCTGGCGGTGGGTGCGCTCAACCTCAAGGTCATGGAATTGCTCGATGCAGCCAACACCGGACGCTTCGGCCATCCCGAGGTCACGATGGTGCGGATGAGCCCGGTGAAGGGCAAGGCGCTTCTGGTTTCGGGTCACGACATGGGCGATCTCGAAGCGATTCTGGAGCAGACCCAGGGTAGTGGCATCAATGTCTATACCCATGGTGAGCTGCTCCCCGCGAACAGCTATCCCGGCCTGAAGAAATATCCGCACCTCGCGGGCAATTATGGTGGCGCGTGGCAGGATCAGCAGAAAGATTTCGCAGCCTTTCCGGGCGCGATCATCATGACGTCGAACTGCCTGATCAATCCTGAGATCAAAGGCTATGCCGACCGGCTGTTCACCGCTGGACCGGTAGGCTGGAATGGCGTGCGCCATATCGAGAATCACGATTTCCGCCCCGCCATCGAATGCGCGCTCAGCCTGCCGGGCTTTATGGAAGACGCGCCGGAGCGCCGCATCGCCGCGGGATTTGCCCGCAATACGGTGATGGGAGTCGCCGATACGCTGCTGGGCATGATCAAGGCGGGGGATGTCAAGAATCTGTTCCTGATCGGCGGTTGCGACGGCGCACGGCCGGGCCGCAACTATTTCCATGACCTTGCCGTGGCGGCGCCCAAGGACAGCCTGCTGCTGACGCTGGGTTGCGGCAAGTTCCGCTTCAACCAGGAGGAACTGGGCGACATCAACGGCATTCCGAGGGTGCTCGACATGGGTCAGTGCAACGATGCCTATTCAGCGATCCAGGTCGCGATCGCGGTTGCCGGAGCGCTCGGATGCGGGATCAACGACTTGCCGCTCCATTATGCGATCAGCTGGTTCGAGCAGAAGGCCACCGCCGTGCTGCTGACCATGCTTCACCTGGGCATCAAGCGCATTCACCTGGGGCCGACGCTGCCTCAATTCCTGACGCCAGAGGTGCTCGCAGTGCTGGTGGAGAAGTTCGACATCCGCCCCACCGGCGATGTTCAGGAAGACCTCTCCCGCATGCTGAAAGCAGCCTGACGGCCGGGCCGGATTTGCGAAGCTCTCCCTTCGCGCCCGGTTCACTGACGCTGGAGAGCGCGGCGTCCCGCCATCGTGCGGGACGCCAGTCGCGTTCAGGGCACGACAAGCACCGGAATCCGGCTGTTGTTAAGCACCTCCGACGTCTTGCTGCCGAGCATGAGACGCTTGATCCCCCGCCGTCCGTGCGAGGCCATGACGATCAGACCGCACCCGCGCGCCTGCGCTTGCCCGATGATAGCATCGGCGACCTGGGCGTCGGGTACATGCACCGTTTCCACCTCTATCCCGGTCTGCACCGCCGCCTGCTTGGCGGCATCGAGTATCGCGGTGGCCGAACTTTTCTGGCCTGCGGCATATTCGGCAAGCAGTTCATCGCTCAGCGCATAGTCGAAGCCGACGCCGCCGGCGTAGACAGGAAAGGGTTCGGTCACCGTGATAACGGTCGCCTTCGCGCCCAAGGCTTTTGCAAGCTCCAGACCTTGCAGCAATCCCTTGTGCGACACTTCGGACCCGTCGGTGGAAATGAGAATATGACTGTACATGGCCGATCCTCCATCCTTCTGCTGTAGCCGGGCCTTCAGTTCACCAATCCGTACGCGCCCCGTCAAGGGTGAGGCGTGTGCTGGGACAAAAGGGGTAGCGGCGTCCTGCCGGGCCTCCTTGAGGAAGAAGAAGGCGATAGAGCAGTTTGCCCACCGTTTTAAGCGTCTGTCCTTAGCGTCGTGCTACAGGAACCTCTCTCCCGCATGGTCGCGGAAAAGTTCGGCGTCGCGGACATAGTCAGACAGCACCTGCACCGATTTGTGGCGGCTGACATCCCGCATCTTGAAGATGCTCGCGCCTTGCCGGGCCGCTTCGGTCAGGAAACCGGACCGAAGGGAATGACCGGCGAACTCGGAAGGGTCAAGGCCGGCATCGGCGGCGCAGCGTTGAACCAGACGCGCGACGGCACGGTCGGACATCGGATCACTGGTCAATTCGCCAGCGCGGGTCAGGCGGCGGAAGAGGGGGCCTTCCTTATGCCCGGCGGACGCCATCCATTCCAGCAGCAGGGCTTTGGGCCGGATGCGGCGGCCTTCCGGGATCGCGATCACCGTGCCTTCGCCCGCCTGATCCGTCTTTGACCGGCCGATCAGCAGGCGCAGCCCTTCGGGCGGCAGTTCGACGTCGCTGACATCCAGAGCCACCAGTTCCGACCGGCGCAGGGCAGCCGCCATGCCGATCGCCAGCATGGCCCGGTCGCGCAGCGCGCGCAGGTCATCGCCCTTGATCGTTTGCAGCATATCGCGCAGCGCATCGGCATCGGCGGGTTTCTTGCGCGTCTTGCGCGTGCCCATGGAGCTTCTTATGCCCGCCAGCACTTCCCGGATGACGCCTGATCCGGGCTGCTCCTGTGGCGGATCGAAACCGGCCTGGCGATGATGATAGCCGATCGCGGCGAGCCTGCGGCCGATGGTATTCGCCTTCGTGCCGGTATCGGCTTCCGAAGCGAGAAAGGTCGCGACCGCGGGCGGTGTCGCGGGCAGGCTTTCCAATCCGCGCGCTTCGCACCAGCCGGTAAAGATCTTCCAGTCGGACGCATAAGCCCGCCGGGTTGCGGCCGACCGGGATGCACGAGCATAGTCCGCCGCGCGCCCGGCTTCGGCATGCAGGATGTCGGGCAGCACCGGCTGCGGCACGGTGGCCGGAAGATTGTCGCCGTCGCGAGGATCGCCAATGCCCATTGCCGGACACTCTAGACCTCACTCATTATACCGTCAATCTTATGTCCGAGAATCACACTTATCGGACATAAGGACAGGGCCCTCCGATCTTCATCGCGAGATCAGTCCTTCAAGAGTCGGCCCAGCATGGACTGAGAAATCGCCGTGACATCCATCTCTCCGCCCAGCTTGTGCCACCGCGTCGGCCAATCGAGCGCGTCCACAAGCGGAGAAGCTCATGGAGAAGCCGTGTTGGGAGAACTGCGAACTGCCGCGACCCCTTAATTCCGATCTGGCATATTGCTGTTTAGCATGATAATATCCCTAAACTGATGTATTAAACATCATTAAGGTGCTATGATCACATCTCAGCAAATGCGCGCTGCGCGGGCGCTTCTTGGTATCGACCAGCGGCGGCTGGCGGAGCTTGCGGGGGTTTCGCTGCCCACGATCCAGCGCATGGAAGCGTCCGGCGGTCAGGTGCGCAGCGTCGTCGACACGCTGGTCAAAGTGATCAACGCGCTCGAAGCAGCGGGGATCGAAATCATCGGCGAAAATGCGCCAAGCAACGGCGCCGGGCGCGGCGTGCGCCTGAAAGAAAGCGCAAGCGGGAAGCAGGCGGGACGCGTGGCGTCGCTCCTGTACGACCAGGCGGAGCAACCGGTGGCGGGCGATGGCGATGCGAACTGACCTTCGCCTGGCAGCCTTCACGCCCAAGCTGATCACCGTCCTGGGCGAAGGCTATTCGCTCGACCGGTTGCGGCGCGATGCCGTCGCCGGTCTGACGGTCGCGATCGTAGCGCTTCCGCTTGCCATGGCGCTTGCGATCGCGAGTGGAGCATCGCCGGACAAGGGCCTCATTACCGCGATCGTCGCGGGTTTTCTCATTTCCGGGCTGGGTGGATCGCGCGTTCAGGTCGGCGGGCCGACCGGCGCTTTTGTCGTCGTCGTGTTCAACGTCATCGCGCAGCATGGCTATGACGGGCTGTTGCTCGCGACATTGATCGCGGGCGGCATGCTGATCGTCGCGGGCTATGCGAAGCTGGGCAGTCTGATCCGCTTCATCCCGCATCCGGTCGTGACCGGCTTTACCGCTGGCATCGCCGTCATCATCGCGACCAGTCAGGTGAAGGATTTTCTGGGCCTGCCGATCGATCAGGTTCCGGCGGACTTCATCGAAAAATGGCGGGCCTATTTCGCTGCGCTGGTCAGCGTGCAATGGACGGCGCTCGCCATCGGCGCGGGATCGCTGGCTCTGATCGCGGCGCTGCGCCGGTGGGCGCCACGATTGCCGGGCTTTCTGATCGCGATCATTATCGCGTCGGCCGCTGCCGCCCTGCTCCATCTGCCAGTGGAAACGATCGGATCGCGCTACCCGGACATTGCCTCCGGCCTGCCCGCCCCAGCCCTGCCGGACGTCAGCTTCGCCAAGATCCAGGCGATCCTGCCGAGCGCCTTCACCATCGCCTTTCTCGCCGGGATCGAGGCGCTGCTGTCGGCGGTGGTCGCGGATGGGATGATCGGCTCACGCCATCGCTCCAATCAGGAACTGGTCGGCCAGGGCGTCGCAAACATCGCGTCCGCCTTGTTCGGCGGCCTGCCAGCCACAGGGGCGATCGCGCGCACCGCCACCAATATCAAAGCCGGGGCGACGACCCCGGTGGCGGGGATGCTGCACGCCGCCTTCCTGCTCCTGTTCGTCCTGCTCGCCTCCGGGCTCATGGCCTATGTGCCCCTGGCGGCCCTCGCGGCGATCCTGTTCGTGGTCGCGTGGAGCATGAGCGAGCAGGACAGGTTCCTGCTGCTGCTCCGCATGCCCGGCAGTGACCGGGTCCTGTTGCTCCTTACCTTCGCTTTGACGGTGCTGGTCGACCTGACCGTGGCGATCGGCGTCGGCGTGACGCTCGCCTCGCTGTTGTTCATGATGCGGATGAGCAGGACGGTGGATATCGCCACCGGCCTGGACGATGTGCGGAGCGACGATCAGGATGGCGGCGAGGAAATCGATCAGCGCGCGGCCTTGCCGGACGGTGTCGAGGTCTTCCGTATCGAAGGGCCGGTCTTCTTCGGCGTCGCTAACGAACTGCTCGATACGCTGCGCCGCATCGGCCGCCGCCCGAAAGTCATGATCCTGCGAATGCGGCGGGTTCCCTTCCTCGACGCCAGCGGTGCGGCCGCCATCGATCAGATCGTCAGGCAGGCGGCGGCTGGCGGCACCAGCGTCATCCTGTCGGGCGTTCAGCCCCAGCCGCTTGCCATGCTGGAGCATACTGGCCTCGGCCCGTCCGGCGGGCGCGTGAGCCATAGCCCCGATCTGGCTACCGCCCTGCATATGGCCGCCGCCATCGCCGCTGCGCCAGAATCCGCCAGCGCCGGGTGATGGCTCAGCTATCCGCCTTGCGCGCCCGCCTCGCCGTCTCCGCCTCCCACTCGCTGCGATAACGGCCCGAAGCCAGCATGCCGCACGCCTGTTCGGCCTGTTGCCGTACCCGGTCGAGCTGCGCGGCGGCATAAGCGGGGTCCATGCCGGGCATGATCCTGTCGATCCTGACATGGTCGACCCGGCTCATCGCCAGCCCTCGCCACAGATAGATGTCGAACACTTCCTTGAGCGCTGCCATCTGCCCCTGATCCTGCAACCATGGCAGGGGCGCGCCGGATGTGGAGAAGCAGATGAGAGGCTTGCCTTCGACCGCGGACTGGCCGCTCGCCTGCTGCATGTCCTGAAAGGCGTAGCCCGCGCCCATCACGCGATCGACATAGCCCTTGAGGATGGCGGGCGGCAGTCCGAACCAGATGGGATAGATGAAGACGATCACGCTTGCCGCCGCAAGCTGCTCAAGCTCGCTGGCGACATCCGGCGCGGGCCGCCAGTCCTCGCCGCCGGGCCGCTCCTCCGCCTTAAGCAGCGGGTCGAAGCCCAGGGCGTAAAGATCGCGCAGGACCACCTCCTGCCCCTTGTCCCGCACGGCCTGCGCATAGGTCTGCGCCATGGCGTGATTGAAGCTGTCCGGCGACGGATTGGCGAGCACCAGCAGATGGCGTAACGGGGCTTCGCCAGTCTTGTTATCCGTCAACATCACCTCCACAGTCATACACGCCAACTTGGCGCAGGGCATCACGGTTTCAAAGCCTGACCCGCGCGAATGATCACCTTGAGCGCTTCGGTCTGCGCCGCCCTTGAGAAAGTGTCATAGGCGTCCAGAATGTCATCAAGGTCGAAATGATGCGTGATCAGCGCGCCGGGGTCGAGCTTACGGCTCGCCACCGTCTTCATCAGCATCGGCGTGCTGACCGTGTCGACCAGCCGGGTCGTGATGGTGATGTTCTTCGACCAGAGTTCTTCAAGGTGAAGGTCGACCTTGGTCCCATGCACGCCGACATTGGCGACCACGCCTCCCGGCGCCACCAGACGGGTGCAGAGTTCGAAGGTCGCGGGCACGCCCACGGCCTCGATCGCGGTATCCACGCCCCGTGCCCCGGTAAGCCGCAGGATTGCGTCGGCCACATCTTCCTTGCCGCTGTTGATCACGCCGGTCGCGCCGAACCGCTCCGCAACCGCCAGCCGATGGTCATCCAGATCGATCATGATGATATGGGCTGGCGAGAAAAATTGCGCCGTCAACAGCGTGGCGAGCCCGATGGGGCCCGCGCCGACGATCGCGACGCTGCTCCCTGGCATGATCTTGCCGTTGAGCACCCCGCATTCATAGCCTGTCGGCAATATGTCGCTCAGCATCACCAGCGCCTCTTCCTCGACACCCGCCGGAATGGGGTGCAGGCTGTTGTCGGCATGGGGGATGCGCACATATTCGGCCTGCGTGCCATCGATGACATTGCCCAATATCCAGCCGCCGTCGGCGCAGTGCGAATAGAGGCCGCGCCGGCAATAGCCGCACCGCGCGCAGGAAGTGATGCAGGATATGAGGACATGGTCGCCGGGGCGGACGCTGCTGACGGCATCGCCCACTTCCTCGACGATGCCCACGCCTTCGTGCCCCAATATGCGTCCCGGCTCGCAGCTTGGCACATCGCCCTTGAGGATATGGAGGTCGGTTCCGCAGATGGTGGTTCGGGTGACCCGGACCACTGCATCCGTCGCGCGGCTGATCCGGGGCTTGGGCCGTTCCTCAAGGCTTTTCTGACCCGGTCCATGATAGACAAGCGCTTTCATCGGCTCTCCTCCGCCAAGGGGCTGTGCGTCACTCCTGCATCTTCATGCTCAGCCCAATTTGCGGGACACGAGCACAAGGGTGGAATCGCCGGGATAGGGCTTCACGTCGAAACCGGAGTCCCGCTCGACCTCGATGGCGGCCTGGTTCTGGCGGCTTTCCAGCGCTTCGAGCGTCTCCACGCCGCATGCCTTCGCATAGTCGGCCGCATGGTTCAGCATGGTCCAGCCAATGCCCTTATGCTTCATGTCCTTACGTACGACGATGGCGACCTCGGCGCGCTTTCCTCCGGCATCCTTGGCGATCATCGCGGTGGCGGCCAGCGTGCCGTCATCCAGAAAGGCCAGGAAATCTTCCGTCTGCTTGTGATCGACATCGACCATCATCGCGATCTGGTCTTCCGACACCTCGTTTATCCCGGCAAGAAAGCGGAAGCGAAGGTCGTCCGCCGTTACTTGCGAGAAGAAGGAACGAAGAAGATCGCCGTCCGTGTTCTGCACAGCGCGAATGCCCAGCCGCACGCCCTGATTGGTGGTTGCGAATTCAAGCTGTGCGGCGTCAGTCATGAAAAGACCCTCTTCGTTGGACGCGTCCGGCAACCCGGCCGCTGCTGCATCCAGTCTATCCCGGCTGCCTGAGTCGCGCCACCCGCTGCGGGACCGGTCTCCTGCTTATATCTGCCCTGAATGCCCTGCATCTGCTTGGAAAGTCATCCTTCTCTTGCCCCTTTGAATGCCTGAACCTTGTCAGGCGGATGACAAAAGGGCCTTGAGCGCCTGGGCGAGATGTATTTCCTGCAATGGCTTCGGGAGTATGGCCGTCCCGTCCAGATCGTCCGGCCGGGACGCGTGCAGTTCGATATAGCCCGTTGCGAACAGGAAGGGGATGCCCCTGTCCCGCAAGGCGCGTGCAACCGGCCAGCTGCGTTCGCCCGCCAGGTTGACGTCCAGCAGCGCGGCGTCGATCGGCTCGCCCGAATGGACGAGTTTCAGCGCGTCCTCCAGCCGGGAGACCGGCCCCACGACCTTATAGCCAAGGTCAACGAGCATGTCTTCGATATGCATGGCGACAAGGAATTCATCCTCGACCAGAAGAACCCTGCTCATGGGCTTAGTGGACGCAGCCGTGCGCGCAGTGCGGCCGCTTGGCCAGTATCTCCTTGGCCGGAAGGTCCAGCGTGCAGGCAAGGCCCGCCGGATCAAGCGCGATCTCACATTGCCCGCGCAGATTGTGCGTGACGAGCTGCCGGATGAGTTTGGTGCCGAAGCCTTCGGCGGCCACAGGCTGCATAGGCGGGCCGCCTCTTTCCCTCCAGCAGATCCGCACGCCGCCTCCGCCGCCGCCAATCTCGACCGCCACCTCGACGTGGCCCTTGGGGGATGCGAGCGCGCCATATTTCACGGCGTTGGTCGCCAGCTCATTGAAAATGAGGGCAAGGTCCATCGCGGCCCGTGGATTGAGCGTCCGGCTGCTGGCGGCGAAACTGGTCTGGTCGCCGAAGGGCCGCAGTACGGCGCCCAGCACATCGTCCAGGCCCACTCCTTTCCATTCGACCGCCGCCAGTTGATCGTGGATGTGCGACAGCGCGCCCAGCCTTCCACGCAGGGCGATCCGGGCCCCATCCATCGACTGCGCGCCCCGCAGCGTCTTTTCCACCAGCGCCTGCACCGTCGCGATCGAATTCTTGACCCGGTGGCTGAGTTCGGCGGTCAGCAGCCGTTGATGCTCCAGCGCCTCAGCCAGTTCGCCGGTGCGGTCGGCGATCCGCTGCTCCAGTTCGGCATTGAGCTGGACAAGCGCCTCCCGGCTGCGCCTGACCGAAGCGCTTTCCACCATTTCCCAGCCGCCGCGCCGCCGCGCCAGGGCGAAATCATGCGCCTGCACCACGTCGAGAACCGCGTTGGAATCGCAATCGACCGCATTGTAGCTGCAAAGCGCCAATATCGGCCGGTTGGCGAAGGCGTCGCGCAGGCAATGCTCATAATCCATGAAGTCATCCCACATATCCTCTTCAAGGAATGCGGTGTTGCCGGTGAGCCGGAGACCCCGGTAACCACTTTGCAGCGCTTCCTGAACGGAATCGATCCAGGCCCCGGCGACATCGCGCGCCGAACGGCCGCCATAGCGGGTATACCATTCCTCATGGCCGTATATGGCGATCTGCTTGTTCGCGATGCGCTGGTCGAGTCCGTCGACATGGCTGTTGAGCGCGGACCATGCCTGCTCGGCCGGGAATGGCGCAGCCGTGACCCACAGGCCTGCCTCGCCCTGCTCCAGCCCTGTCTTGAAGAAGGGGATGAGCGTTTCGCCAAGGTCCTCGGCATCACGATAGAAATGGCAGAAATGCGTTCCCCATTCGACGTCGCCTATCGGACCGATCCCGGTCTGTACCTGCAAAGCCCCCTCCTCCGCCACGCATGAATATGCGTGAACGTTTGCCGGACGGCTTCGGTTCCGTGGCTCGGCCGTAGCGGCGGCGGTAAATCGTGCCGAATGCGGAACATTGCGTAGCGACAGGGGTGCAGCGTGCTGCCAGCTTGATCCCGAAGACAACAGGAAAGGGGTTTGACGAATGAGTGAAAACGGCCACGATCTTCATGCCGAATTCCCGCAGCACCGCGCCGTGCTGCACGATCTGAAGGTTGAGAACGCCAGCTTCCGCGAACTGTCGGCGCGCTATCATGAGATCGCGCAGGAAATTTCGCGCATCGAGGCTGGCATCGAACCGGCGTCGGACCAGCGGCTTGAGGACCTCAAGAAGCATCGCCTCCAGATGCTCGACCAGGTGTCGGCGATGATTGCGGAAAAGCAGGCCGCCTGATGCGTGACGAGGCGAAGATACGCCAGCAGTTGGAAAGCCGCCTTGACGAACTGCGCCTTCGGGTCAGCGCGATCGAGGCGGAATTCCGGCAGCCGCTGGACGATGATTTCGGCGAACAGGCGGTCGACCGGGAAGATGATGAGACGCTCGACGCGGTCGAACTGGCCGCCATCGCCGAAATTGAGCTTATCGAGGACGCGCTGACACGGCTACGCGGCGGAACCTACGGGCTGTGCGTCTCTTGCGGAGACGAGATCGCGCCCAAACGCCTCGAAGCGCTCCCGGCGTGCCGTCTCTGCATCACCTGCGCGCAAGCGGCGGAAAAGGCCTGACGCGCATCCGCCGGACGGAAATGCGTTTGCCAGCAAGAAACGAGACGCGCGCTGCGGCGAAAGTCCATAGCTGGACGGCTCCATTGAAGGAGCCGGGAAATGAAACTGCTGGAAGGCAAAACCGCCATCATCACAGGCGCAAGTTCGGGCATCGGGAAAGCGGCCGCGACATTGTTCGCTGCCAATGGCGCTGCCGTGGTGCTCGTCGCCCGCCGTCAGGCCCTGCTTGATCAGCTTGCGGCCGGGATCAGGCAAGATGGAGGCCGGGCGATCGCCATTGCCGGAGACGTGACGCAGGAGCAGACCCACGAGCAAGCCGTTGCTGCCGCGCAAAAGGCGTTTGACGGCTTGCACATCGCCTTCAACAATGCCGGTCTGACCGGGCATGCAAAGCCGCTGGCCGACATCGACCCTGAACAATGGTCGCAGGTGCTCGCGGTGAACCTGACCGCCGCCTTTCTTGGAGCGCGGGCGCAGATTCCCGCGATGCTGGATCAGGGATCGGGCGCGCTTATCTTCACCGGCAGCTTCGTCGGCAACAGCGTGGGCCTGCCGGGCATGGGCCCCTATGCGGCGGCCAAGGCGGGATTGATGGGTCTGGTCCGCAGCATAGCGGCGGATTATGGCGCGGCGGGCATCCGCGCGAACGCGCTCCTGCCGGGCGGCACCGCGACAGACATGGCTGGCGATGAGGGTCAGCGCGCGTGGGCCGCGAGCCTCCACGCCATGAAACGCATCGCCGAGCCGGAGGAGATCGCTCAGGCCGCGCTGTTCCTCGCCAGCGATATGTCGAGCTTCGTCACGGGATCGGCGCTTTGGGCCGATGGCGGCAACGCGGCGGTGAAGATCTAGGCCGGTTCGGAAGGGGAAAGCCCCTCGCCTGCCTGAGCTGGACGAGGGGCTTTCCCTTTTGCTCCTAGATCGCGTTGCGCTTTGCGATCGTGCCAAGATGACGGCCGCTGGGCTTGATCGTGCGCTTGAAGTTGGTGCGATCGACATCGACCAGGCCGAAGCGCTGGTGGAAGCCTTCATTCCACTCCCAATTGTCGAGCAGCGTCCAATGGAAATAGCCGCGCACGTCCGCGCCCTCATCCATGGCATTCTTCAAACCGGCCAGCGCGCCGTTGATATAGGCGATACGCTGCGCGTCATCATCGGTCGAAATGCCGTTCTCGGTGACATAGATCGGCACCTTCACCTGCGACGCGGCGTAGCGCACGATATTGCCGATGGCGGCGGGATAATATTCCCACTTGCTCTTGGTGAACTGGGCATCCTTGCCCGCCTTGCGCGGTCCTTCGGGGCCGATCAGATAACGGGTATAGCCCTGCACGCCCAGAAAGTCGCTGCGGCCAGCGGCTTCAAGCCACTGCGCATAGACTTCCTGGCGCTTCTGCGCGACCTTTGCCTCGCCGCCGTCCACCGCCTGATCATCGCCGATGGAAACGATCGCACCGACCGGGAACTTGCCCGGACCAGCCTTCAGCGCGGCCATGGCGAGTTCGTGCGCGCGGATCATCGCAGGCACCGCCACCTTAGGATCGCTGAACAGGAAGGAGGAGAATTCGTCGCTGCCCACCTTCTTCGCGGCCAGCTTCATCAGTGGCGCCGACATGGACGCGATGTCCATCGGCTGGCCGGTCGCGCTCTGCATGTCCGGCGACCATTTAACGACCAGCGGTGCATTGGGCTCATTGAAGGGCACCGCCATGCCGATAAGGTCGCCCATATGCTTGGACACGCGATCGGCATAGCGCGCGAACAGTTCCGGCGCGTCCGGCTTGTTCCATGCGCCACGGGCAGCGAACCAGCGCGGTGACGAGAAATGGTTGAGCGTCACGTTGGGGAAGATGCCCGCATCGCGGCACGCGGCGATACAGCGACGGTAATGGTCCAGTTCGGCGAGCGAAAAATGCCCTTCTTCCGGCTCGATACGGGACCATTCTATCGAAAAACGATAGGCGTTGAGGCCCAGCGCCTTCACCAGGGCGACGTCTTCGTCCCAGCGGTGATAGCTGTCGCAGGCATCGCCTGATCGCTCCCTAAAGGGAGAAGGCTTCATATTTTCCACGACCCACAGGTCGGAACTGACATTATTGCCCTCGGTCTGATGACCCGCGCTGGAAGCGCCCCACAGGAAACCCTTGGGGAAGCTTCCCTTCGCCGCCCCGCGCGCCGGAGCAGCGGCGGCAGCCGGAGTTGCGAGCAGCGCCGAGCCCGCTGCCATGCTCATTAGAATCGACCGCCGGTCGAGCGCGTCATCGAAATCCATGAAATATCCTCTTCATCCTTTTTGGACCACGCCGCGGTCTCTGGATGGCCCGGCGCTGTAAGCGATAGTGATTAAAAAGAATAGGGGTTGTCAATTAAATCCGCCTGTCATAACGGTCCGCCCGATTTTCAAATCACTTTTAGATGCAGCAGCATCAGCCATGTACATGGGGAGGAATGTTATGCGATTTTGGCACTTTACGCGCGCCGCGTTGATGGCCGGTTCGGCCCTCGCGGGACTTGCGCCTGCCGCCTATGCCCAGCAAGCCACCGAAGCGCAGAGCGACGTCAGCGCGGCCGACCCGGCATCGGGCGACATCATCGTCACGGCGACTCGCCGCAACCAGAGCCTTCAGGATGTTCCCGTGGTCGTCACCGCCGTTTCGGGCGAGCAGATCAAGGAACTGAACTTCACCACCTTCACGGACATTCAGGCGCTCTCGCCCGGTCTGTCCTTCACGCCGCGCGGCTCGGCGGGCACGGTGACGGCGCTTCGCGGCGTCAGCACCAGCAACACGACGGGCGCGCCCCCGGCCGTCGTCATCTACTTCAATGAAGTGCCGATCAACGACGCCATTGCCTTCCAGAGCCTCTATGATATCGGCCAGATCGAAGTCGTGCGCGGGCCGCAGGGCACGCTGCGCGGCGCCCCCGCCCCTGCTGGTTCGATCACCCTTGCGACTAGACGTCCCGACCTTCATGAGGTGGGCGGATATGTTCAGGGTATCGCGACCGACCAGCTTGGCCTCAACGGGCAGTTCGCGGTCAACTTCCCGATCGTTCAGGACCAGCTCGCCTTGCGTGTGGCGGGTCTTTACGACCGCAATGAAAATGGTGACGTCCACAGCCTGACGACCGGCGTGGAATCAGGCGCGAAGACCAAGAGCATCCGTGCCTCGCTGCTGTGGGAGCCGATGCCCCAGCTGTCCATTCTGGCCACCTACCAATATCTTCGTAACGCCGGCCGGTCGCTGGCGACTGTGGAAGGTTCGGGCCTGGGCTATAATGGCCCGGTCATCCGCGATCCCAAGCAGCGGGTGGCGGTTCAGGAGGATCTGTCCTACCGCCGCCTGACCGCGCATTATGCATCGCTTTCGGCGAAATATGACCTTGGCGATGCGTCGATCAACTATATCGGCGGCTACAACAAGTTCCGCAGCGTCACTCCGATCGGGATTGGCGACAATGATCCGGGCAATGCCATCCCCGGCTATTCGGAACCGCAGAATTTCGACAATCCCGTCGAAAGCTGGTCCCACGAACTGCGGCTGGACGGCAAGACTCCAGGCGGTTTCCTCGACTATACGGTCGGCGGCTTCTACTCCAAGGGCACGTCCGACGTTACCCGCCTGAACATCTTCACCTATCTGCCGGGCGCTTTTGGCGGCGGCGCCGTTCCTGTGCCGGGCGCTCCGGCGGCCGGCGGGGTGCTGGTCGGCGACATCACGCTGCCGATCAAGGATGTGAACAAGTCGCTCTTTGCCAGCGGCACCTTCCATCTGCCGACGAATACCGAAATATTCCTGGGCGCCCGCCACATCTGGTCCGATATCACCAAGGGCTTTAACCTCGACTTCAACTCGCCGTTCATTCCGGTGATCACCGAGCCGCAGCCGCGCCGCAAGTTCAAGGCGTGGGTGTATGACGCCAAGATCGTCCAGCATCTGAACGAAGACCTGCTGGTCTATGCGGCCTACGGCCATGGCTGGCGTGGGCCGGGCTCCAACCAGGCGACGCCGGTGCCCAACAGTGTCCGCACCGTGTCCGACGAAAAGTCCGATAATTTCGAAATCGGCTTCAAGGGCGAGTTCCTGGACAAGCGGCTGCGTTTCAACGCCGCCATCTTCCAGCAGAATTTCGATGGCTATATCGCGCGCGCCCGGTCCATTCCGAACGTGAACGAAGGCGGCCTGGCGGTGACGGCGAACGACATCACCTTCAATGGCGATGCCCGTGTCCGCGGCGCGGAAGCCGAACTCTATTTCTCGCCCAGCGACCGCTTCTATGTCCAGGGTTCGGTCGGCTACGCAAACGGCAAGTTCAAGAACGCGTCGATCCCCTGCCGCGACACCAATTTCGACGGTGTTCCCGACAGCGGCGCTACGCCGACCTCGCCGTCTGCTTTCCCGGCCGGTACGCCGGTGGCCTTCTGCCGCTCCAACGGCGCGCTGTCGGACGTGCCCAAGTGGAACACGACCTTGCTGTCGGAATATAACGCGCCTCTCGGTCAGGCCACGGCCTATCTGCGCGGCCTGTTCACCTGGCAGAGCAAGACGACCGATATCGCCACCGGCAATAATTACGGCAGCTACGGCATCGTGAACCTGTTCCTGGGCGCTCGCGAGATCGTGCCGGGTCTGGACGTCAACATCTTCGCGAAGAACATCTTCAATGTTCAGAAGGTCACCTTCCGCGACGCTGAATATGTCCTTGGCGGCTATCGTTCGGGTTACAACAATGTGAACTTCACCCCGCCCCGCGAAGTCGGCGTCACCGCCCGCTTCTCCTTCGGCGGCGGTTAAGGGAAAGGGCTTTGCCGGGCGGCTATTCCGCCCGGCAGGAGGCGACAGGAAAAAGGGGCATGATCCGGCCTGGATCATGCCCCTTTTCCTTTCGGTCAATCCGGTGGTTGCCTTCAGCCCTATCTGGCGCAGGAACTCGTCCTGATCGAACCCTTCACAGACTTCCGGGCACCCGCCTGTCTTTGGCAGGCGTACAGAACAGACTGCGGCATTCAGACCTGCACGAACGACCCGAACGGATTGGCGACGACAGCTATCCTATCGCTGTTCGACGGTAACGCTGTCGATCGTCATGCCGCTCGCAGGATTGCCGACCGGAGCATCTTTCGGGTAATCGCCTGCGGGCGACCCCGTGTCCACGCCCACGTCGAAACTGCCGGTGATCGAATAGAAGATGGGCGGGCTCGCCGGAACCCTGCCGGACGCCACTTCCGCGCCATTGACGATCAGGCCCAGCCGCGCGCCCTTCGCCATGCCCTTGCCGTCATAGTCGAAATTCATGCGGACGGCATTCTGTCCCACCGGCAGAGGCTTCCTGCCCTTGAGCGTCAGTGTGGCGATATTGTACAGGCGGTACGTGAAGACCGGATAGCGTTTTGCGTCCAGATAGAGCGCCCAGCCCGCATCCGTGCTTCCCAGCGTCGCGACCACGCCGTGCGCCTGCTTGCCGGCGCCAAGCTTCGCTTCCACGCCCCATGACCGGCCGACCAGCCTGGGCAAGGCCGCTTCCGGCACGCCGACCGCGCCTTCATAATAGGTCCGGCTTTTCGCGCCCGTCTGCAAGCTTGGCAGCCCGGCATCGCCGAACTGCTGACCCTTTAGCGGCAGCACCTGGTTTGCGGCGGCTTCGCGGGTGAACAGGGCCTGCAATTCCTTGAGCTTCGCCGGTTGGCTGGCCGCCAGATCATGGGCTTGCGAAAAGTCGCTGTTGAGGTCGTACAGTTCCCAGCGGTCCTGTTCGAACGGCTTCGCGCCAGCGCCCAGCGCCGCGCCCCATGGCAGGCGGGTGTGGAAGGCGGATGCCATCCAGCCGTCATGATAAATGGCGCGATGGCCGAATATCTCGAAATATTGGGTCCTGTGGCGCTCCGGTGCGTTCGCGTTATCGAACGTATAGAGCAGGCTCTTGCCATCCATCGGCACCTGCTTCACACCGTCGACCTCTGCGGGCGCGGGGATGCCGGTCGCCTCCAATATGGTTGGCACGACGTCATTCACATGGCCGAACTGGCTGCGCAGTCCGCCCGGCTGACTGATCTTCCTGGGCCAGCTGATCACCAGCCCGTTGCGGGTGCCGCCCAGATGGGACGCCACCGCCTTGGTCCACTGAAATGGCGTGCCCGCCGCCCACGCCCAGGCGGCATTGATATGCGCGCTCGCCTTCGGCCCGCCGATCGTGTCCATATGGGCCAGCTTGGATTCCAGCGTTTCAGGCATGCCTTGCAGCGCGCCGAGGTAATTGAGGCTGCCGCCCAGCCCGCCTTCCGCGCTCGCGCCATTGTCGCCCACGACATAGATGAACAGCGTGTTGTCGAACTCGCCCGCATCCTTGAGCGACTGGACAAGCCTGCCCATTTCCGCGTCCGTATGCGCCATGAAGCCCGCATAGGTTTCCATCAGGCGCGATGCGAACCGCTTTTCATCGGGGGACAGGCTGTCCCATGCGGGCATCCCTTCCGGGCGCGGAGTCAACTGCGTGTTGGGCGGTATGATCCCCAGCCGCTTCTGACGGGCGAAGGTCTCTTCCCGCAGCTTGTCCCATCCCTGATCGAACTTGCCGCGATATTGATCGATCCACTGCTGCCGCACCTGGAGCGGTGCGTGGATCGCGCCGGGCGCCATGTAGAGGAAGAAGGGCTTTTTCGGATTGATCGCGCGCTGGCCGCGGAACCAGTTGATGCTCTGCGTCACAAGGTCATCGGTCAGGTGATAGTCCTTGCCCGCCGGACGCCGCACCGGGGTCGTGCCGTCGAACAGCGACGGTTCGAACTGGTCGGTCTCGCCCCCTTCGAAGCCGTAGAATTTCTCGAATCCCTCGCCGGTCGGCCAGCGGTCGAACGGGCCGGCGGGCGAGGTTTCCCATGCCGCCGTGGTGTGCCACTTGCCGAAGGCCGCTGTGCTGTACCCATTTTCCCGCAGCACTTCCGCGATCATCGCGCTGTCCTTCGTATGGAAGCCGCTATAGCCGGGGCGGCTGTCCGCCAGCACGGCGCCCACGCCCGCCCGATGCGCATTCCGCCCGGTCAACAGCGACGCGCGCGTCGGCGAGCACATCGCGGTCGTATGAAAGCGGTTATAGATCAGGCCCTGCCGGGCAAGCGCGTTCAGGGCAGGCGTGTCGACCGGCCCGCCAAAGGTGGAGGTGGTGCCAAAGCCGACATCGTCGAGCAGCACCAGTACGATGTTGGGCGCGCCCGCCGGAGCCTGCCGCACATATTGGGGCGCCTTGACCGGCGGCGCTGCTTCTTGCGCGAGGGCGGGCGTGAGGATGAGAGCGGAACAGGCCGTTCCAGCGAGTAATTTCAGAAGTCTGGCCGTCATCTTGTCTCTCTTGGCTATTATACTGCTGCGGGCGCGGTCGTTCCTTCCGGCGGCGCCCGCCATGTTCCGCAATCGGCTAATGCCGGTTTGAATCAGCCCACGTCCACGCGGATGCGCGACAGGCGGATTTCCTGAATGCGCCATTCGCCGCCGATGCGCACATAGCGTTCATGATAATGGCCGTAACCATGCATCCATTTGAAGGGCAGCGGTGATCCTTCCTGAACCCACAGCTTGTCCTCCATCGCCCAGATGCCGGTCGCGCGGTCCGGGCTTTCGATGGTGATTTCCGGCATGTGGCCGTGATGGACGGTCTGGATATGCTCCAAAATGGGCGCGAGCTTGGCCACATAGGGGGCGGCCCCGTGAGTCAGCTGGCTTTCGTCCGGCTCGCCCGTCGATTCCCGGAAATCGGCGATCAGGTCGGGCGCGAAGGTCGCTTCCAATCCGGCCCAGTCCTTCATGTCCATGGTGCGGAAATAGCGCGCCTTTAGGGCGTGGATTTCCAGGGTCGCGGCGATCTTTTCTGCTTCGGTCACAATCTCGTTCCTCCCTAAAATCCCGGCACGGTTACCAGCTCACCTTGTTCGCGGCCTCTATCGCCGCCTGCGTGTCCGGCGGCAACAGCACGCCGCGCTTCTCGGCTGCCTTGGCCGCTCCGGCGAAACGCTTATGATAGACGTCCGGCGTTCCATAAAGCGCCTTCAACTGCTCCGTGGTGAAGGGAAAGGTGCGCCCCGACCCGCCGATGCATTCGCCGCGCCAGTCATAGCGGGCGACGGGAACATCCACCCATGGCGTGCGCAGGCCGCCCTTCACATTGCCGTTCGCGTCGAAATAGCTGGCGGGTTCAAGCACCGGCTGCCTGGGCCCTTCGAAGGAGGGAAGCTGGGGGAAGCTGGGCGCGGCCTTGCCGCTCTTGATCCACCGGTCGATGGCGACGATGGCCGCGCCGGAAACATATTGCACCGGGAAAGTATTGGCATAGTCGGCCGGGCAATTGCCGCCGTCCATGCCCAGGTCGCGCTGGTTCGCCTTGCCGACGCGGGCCATATAGGGGCCGGTCGTGTGCGAGCTGCCAGCAGGCGCCCAGAAGCGCAGCATCCTGCCTTCCTCACGCGGGCCGCGCTCGGCCGATGCGGTGGTGGTGTTGAGCACGATCACCGGCACGCCGACATCGGTTCGCACGGTCGGCAAGGGCGTGTCCGCGCCCGACAGCTTCAGCTTCGCGCCGGTATGCAGGTCTTGCAGGAAAAAGCCGTCGAACACCCTGGCCTGCGGCTGGACGGCATTGATGTAGATCGCCAGCCGCTCTCCCGCGATGGTGTTTCCTACGCCGATCACCGCCTTGGGGTTCAGGCCCTCGAACGGATCGGGACCGCCCGCCGCCTTCTTGCTTTTCAGGGCAGCGGCGATCTGGGTCAGCATGTCATAGGACATATCGCTCGACGGCACGGACAGGCTGCCATAGCGCTGGGGGTCCCAGCGGGCGAGCGTGGTGCCGATGGGGATCTGCTTTCCGGCATAGGTGATCGTCTGCGGCGGCTTTGTATCGTCAATGCCTTCATGATGCATCGACACCCCTACCCAGCCGAAGCCGTTGCGCAGCAGCGTCTCGGCGTTCCATCGGTAATTGGTGTCCCGCTCCGTGCCGAAATATTCCTGCATATATTCGATGACGATGGTGCCGTTGAACTTGTCCGCGGGCGGCTTGCGGACGAGGATACGGGTTTTGTACGGCACGTCCTCCCCTGCCACGACCTGCCATCGGCCATCCGCGCCCAACGTAGTGCCCGGCGCGACATGATAGGCATGGGCCTTGCCGGAAACGAAATATTCGCTTTCCGTATAGCCGTAGGGCGCCAGGTCGACGATGGAGGCGGAATAGGGAAAGCCGCGCGTGCCCCCGGTGATCGGCCCTTCGAAGGTGACAGCGGCCACGGCGGCGGGCTGCGCCTTCACCTGACCGGGCGGAGAGACGGCGCATCCCGGCTGAACCAGCATCGTTGCCGCAAGCAGGGGCATCAACCACAATGTGTTGGGCTTCATCTCTTTTCTCCGGTTATTTCTTGGGCAGGGCGAAGGCGACGATGCTGTTGCGGCCTTCGGACATGACGGAACTCATCTTGGCGATCGCCGGATCGTAGGACCCGGCCATCAGGGCGATGAACTGGCGGCCGCCCGACTTGTAAACGGCTGGAACGCCGCCGGGGACGGACGGCAGCGGCGCTTGCCAGACCAGTTTCCCGTCGGCCATGCTCCACGCCCGCAGCTTGCGGTCCTGCGTCCCGGCAAAGATCAGGTCGCCCGCCGTCGCGACGATGGTGCCGCGCGGGAACAGCGTGCCGGAATCCTTAAGGCCCGGAAGCTCGCCGAAGGGAACCTGCCACAGCTTCTTGCCGCTGTTCATGTCATAGGCGGTCATGGTCGACCATGGCGTCGCGCTGGCGGGCAGCATCGTCTTGCTGAACAGGAAATTGTAACCGGTCTTGAGCTTGATCGGCCCGCTCTTTGCGGCTGCTCCCTCCCCGCCCTGACCGTCCGGCCCGGCGGCAACGGCAGGGCTGCTGACCTTGCCCGCCTGTTCCTGGCTGAAGCCCAGGAACAGCAGCAGGTCCTTCATCTCCTGCGGTTTCAGGTTGAATGCGGGCATCACCGCCCGGCCGCGCGTCACGATTTCGCTCACCTGGCCCGCCGTCCGGCGCGACGCGATGCCGGTCAGCGCGGGAATGGCTGGCGGCTGGCCAGCGCGCTTTTCGCCATGGCAGGACGCACAATTCTGCGCATAGACCGCCTCGCCGGGATTGCCTGCGCTTTGTCCCAGGAACATCGTGCGCGGCTTGTCGGACGGCGGCTCCATCCGCAGGATCGCCGGGATGTCCATCCCCACCACGAAGAAGCGGCCCGTGCGCGGATCGACTGCGCCATTGCCCCAATTGGTGCCGCCCGAACTGCCGGGAATCTGCAATGTCCCCTGCCTGCTGGGCGGCGTGAAAATGCCTTCATTGCGAAGGCCCGCGATCATGGCGGCGATCTGTTTCCGCTCCGCCGGATCGAGATAGGGGCTCAGGTCCTCCGCCGTCATGCGCTGACGCACGAAGGGTTCGGGCGCAGTCGGGAACGGCTGGGTGGGCGATGCCTCCTCGCCCGGAATGTCGCTCTTGGGAACCGGCCGCTCCTCGATCGGGAAAACGGGTTTTCCGGTGCGCCGTTCGAACGTGTAGATGAAGCCCGTCTTGCCCGCGACGGCAACCGCCTCGACCCGCTTGCCGTTGCGGTTGAGCGTCAGCAGCTTGGGCGCTTGCGGCAGGTCATAGTCCCACAGGTCGTGATGGACGGTCTGGAAATGCCACAGCCTCTTGCCCGTCCGGGCATCCAGCGCCACCAGAGAATTGGCGTAGAGATTGCTGCCCTTACGATTGACGCCGTAGAAATTATAGTCGGCCGACGCGAGCGGCACGAACAGGATGCCGTTGGCGGTGTCCAGCGTCATCTCGCTCCAGTTGTTGACGCCGCCGACCTGCTTCCACGCATCCTTGGGCCATGTCTCATAACCCGCCTCGCCGGGGTGCGGAATGCTGTGGAAGGTCCAGCGCAGCTTTCCGGTACGCACATCGAAGGCGCGGATATATCCCGGCGGGCCGTTCCATTCGTCGCCGCCCGTCGTGCCGACGATGATCAGGTCGTCGAAGATGCGGCCCGGCGACTGGGATTCGATCCGCCTGATCGTGGCGGGGTCGCGGCCCAGCCCCTGCTTGAGGTCGATCGAGCCATTGTCGCCGAAGCTCGTCACCGGCTTTCCGGTCGCGGCTTCGATTGCGTAGAGGCGATCCTGGTGGTTGTAGAACAGCCTGCGCGGCTCGCCGCGTCCGCCGTCCCAACTGCTGAGGCCCCGCATGCGCACGCCTTCCGCATCGAGCCGCCACAGCTCTCGCCCGGTCGCCGGGTCCAGCGCCAATATGCCGCCGCTATAGGGCACGAACATGCGCCCGTCGATCACCAGCGGGTTGCCGTTGGACTGGCCGTTATTGGGCAGCGGAACGCTCCAGGCGACCTGAAGATGGCCGACATTGCCGCTGTTGATATCGCTCAGCGGCGAAAATTGCGCCGAATCGGCCCCGCCCAGATAATCGGCCCACTCGCCCGTCAATTCCGGTGCGCCGGATGACGAGCATCCGCCAAGCAGTGCCGCAGCCATGGCAAGGCTGCAAATCGCGCCAAAAGGCCGTCCGCCGTACATCAACAATCCCCTCCCAGGATTTACGCTCGCAAAAAATAACGGCGGTTCGCGCCTGCAAGCGGGAACCACACGCCTCTTCAACAGCATCCGATGCGAAGAATGCGATGGAACGACCCTTCATCGAATAAAATAGAGTTAGCTTCCCATATTATCCATGGCAAGGTTGCATGAACCATCTGGCCATGACATTTTCGTTTCACTGAATTTTGCGGCTCACTTTACGGCTGGCGCGCGGGCGGGCAAATGCGTCACCATAGGACCGTGTTTGAAGGGATCGGGAATTGCCACAGGCGGTGAAGCAGGTGCGGACGGCGGGCCGGAGGGGACGGCCTTCGCGGGAGGAGGAGCGGGAGATTACCCTTGCCATCCTCGATGCCGCGCTTCGCCTTTTTCTGAACGACGGCTATGGCGCTACGTCGATGAAGCGCATTGGCGAGGAAGCGGGCGTCGCCCCCAACACGCTTTATGCCCGCTTCCCTGACAAGGCGACGCTTTTCCGCGCGATCGTCGAATGGAAGGCCGCCTTGTGGAAGGTCACCAATCCGCCCCGCTATGCGAGGCCAGGGTCGCCCATGATGGAGGTGATCGAAGTCGCCCTCACCGCCGTCTTCGACGCGATGGAGCGCGAGGACATCAGCGCGATCGGCCGCCTTCTGGCTCAGGAAACCGAACGCTTTCCCGAACTGGCCCAGATATATCATGAAAATGCGACGCGTGTCGGCCAGGATGGGCTGGTCGAATCCATCCGCCAGAGCAGCGACTGCACATTGACGGAAGAGGAAATGTACGACCTGGCGAAAACCATGCTGGAATGCGCGTCGGGCCATATGAATCTGCGCATGTTCAACGGCGGCAGCGGGCAGGAGACGCACAGGCGCGCGGCAAAGCGCATCGCGACGCTGCTGTCGCGCGGGTCTGTCCGGCGGTAAGGCGCGGCAGGACCGCCCTTGCGAGGTGCGGTAAAATGATAAATTGGCTCTTGTTAAATGCCTCGCTTCGTTTCATGCTGCGGCGCCTTCAAGCGTCCCGCGCCGGAGCGGAGCGCAGCTTTAGGAGATGATTGACATGACCAAGTTCCTTATCCCGGCTCTGCTGGGCCTGACCGCCGCCACCGCCGCTTATGCCCAGGCTCCCGCAGCCGCTCCGGCCGCTGCCGCCGCCGCGCAGTTCTCGACCGAGAATACCGATGTCGGCACGCTGATCGACAACCCGCAGACCAAGGCGATCGTCGACAAGCATATCCCCGGTTTCAGCAGCAATCCGCAGATCGAAATGGCGCGCGGCATGACCCTGCGGGCGATCCAGCCCTATGCCGGTGATCAGGTCACCGACGCCGCGCTTGCCGCGATCGACGCCGACCTCGCCAGGCTGCCTGCCAAGAAGTAAATATCAGGGCGCCGGAATAGGAATATACGCTGACCGGCGCCCTGCTGGACTGGGTGCCGGCCGTTGCTCCTTTCAGGCGCGGCGGCTTGTGCCTGTGCGTTGCCCGGATGGCCCGGCGACCGGTTGCCCCGACCTGATCTTGCTTATTAAAATATAGAATAGTAGTCATTTTACTATTTGCTCAGGCGGAGCCTCGGTCTAGCCGGACCCGATGGCGGCCGGACCTGTGACGCCGGGGAGGACAAGGGTTGCGAAACATCCACTCAGACTTTTGCTGTTGGCTGGCGCGGCGCTCGTGAGCATGCCCGCCATGTCGCAAGACCGTCTGGAGGAAGGCTTTCCCAATTCCCCGCAGCAGGCGCTGCCCCGCATCTATGTTGACAGCCGCGTGATCCCCTGCCGCGCGCCCGCTTATTTTGCAGGGGCGCCCCTCCTGCCGTCCGGCCTGATGGGACCTGTCACGCTTATCGAAATCCGCGATCGTTAAGAAAAGGGGGAGGAATACCGCATGTCCACCATGATGATGATTTCACGCCGGACGCTTCTCGCCTCCAGCGCTTTGCTCGCATTTTCGCCCGTCCGCGCTGCAACCGGAGGTCCGGTCTATCGCGACGCCCGCGCGCCTGTCGCCGACCGCGTCAAGGACCTGCTCTCCCGCATGACGCTGGAGGAAAAGGTCGCGCAGATGTGCAGCATGTGGACCAGCAAGGGCAAGATACTGAACGAGGATGGCAGCTTCTCGCCCGAAAAGGCCGCCACGGCGCTGCCCCACGGCCTGGGGCAGATCGGGCGTCCGGCCGACACGTTCGGCAACAAGCGCTTCTTCAAGGGCGACTGGTTCCGCGATGTCGAGGAGACCGCGCCCCTCGTCAACGCGATGCAGCGCTATTTTGTAGAGAAGACGCGGCTGGGGATTCCGGCGCTGGTCCATGAAGAAACGGCGCATGGCTATCAGGCGCGCGGCGCGACCATCTTCCCCATCCCTCCCGCGCTGGGTAGCACATGGGACCCCGAACTGGTCGAGCAGGTCTTCTCGACCATTGCGAAGGAAGCCCGCGTGCGCGGCGTCAATGTCGCGCTCAGCCCCGTGGTAGACCTGATGCGCGAGCCGCGCTGGGGCCGCATGGAGGAATTTTTCGGCGAAGACCCCTATCTCGTGGCGCAGATGGGCGCTGCCGCCGTGCGCGGTCAGCAGGGACCCCGGCCGCTGGGCAAGGACAAGGTTTTCGTCACGCTCAAGCATTTCGTGCATGGATCGCCCGAAGGCGGCCTCAACAAGGCCCCCGCCGATTTCAACGAGCGAACGCTGCGCGAAAACTATCTCGTGCCCTTCGCCCATATCATCAAGACGAGCGATCCCGCCGTCATCATGCCCGCCTATAATGAGGTGGAGGGCGTGCCAGCCCATGCGTCCAGGCAGTTGCTGGAAAAGACGGGCCGCGAACGGCTGGGCTTCAAGGGCGCCTATTTCAGCGACTATGGCGGCATAGAGGAGCTGGCGAAGGCGCATCATGTCGCCGCCGACATGGATGAAGCGGCGATCCTGGCGCTCAATGCCGGGGTCGATGCGGACCTGCCTGATGGCACGGTCTATGCCCGGCTGCCCGCGCTCGTGCGCAGCGGCCGCGTGTCCGAAGCTAAGATCGACGCCGCCGTGGCCCGCATCCTGGCGATGAAGTTCGAAGCGGGCCTGTTCGAAAATCCCTATGTCGACCCGCGCCGCGTCAAGCGCGAAACCAACACGCCCGCCGCGATCGCGCTCGCCCGCAAGTCGGCGGAAAAGGCGCTTATCCTGCTCAAGAATGACGGCATCCTGCCGCTCGATCCCAACGCGAAGATGAAGCTTGCCGTCATCGGCCCCAATTCGGTGGAAGCGATGATCGGCGGCTATTCAGGTGAGAATGACCGCAAGGTCGGCGTGCTGGCGGGCCTGCGCGCTGCCGCTGGCCCCAACCTGACCATCGAGCAGTCGGACGGCGTATGGATCAGCCAGCCCGATGCGAAGGGCGAACATGGCATGATGGCGATCATGAAGCCTGTTCCCGACGAGGAAAATCGCACACGCATCGCGCAGGCGGTGGAGGTCGCCAAAAGGTCCGACGCCGTGCTGCTGGTGATCGGTGACAATCCGCAGATCACGCGCGAAGCCGTGGCGGGACCGGGCGACCGCAACTCGCTGGACCTGTTCGGCCTGCAAAATGACCTGGTCGATGCCATCCTCGCCACGGGCAAGCCGGTCGTCACCCTGTTGCTCAATGGGCGGCCCATATCGGTCAACCGTCTGGCCGAAAAAGCCAATGCGTTGCTGGAAGGCTGGTATCTTGGCGAGGAAGGCGGCAATGCGGTCGCCAATATCGTCTTTGGCAAGGCCAATCCGGGCGGCAAGCTGCCCGTGTCGATCCCCCGCTCGGTCGGGGAGCTTCCCGCCTTCTACAATCGCCATCCCTCATCGGCGGGCAGCTATGTGGAAGGGAAGCGCGGACCGCTCTATCCGTTCGGCCATGGCCTCAGCTACACCAGCTTCGACATCTCCGCCCCCCGCCTTTCCGCGCCGGAGATCGGCCGGACCGATGCCTTCTGGGTTGAGGTGGACGTTACCAACACTGGCAAGCGCGAAGGCGACGAGGTGGTGCAGATCTATATCCGTGACGAGGTAAGCTCGGCCCCCCGCCCCGTGCTGGAACTCAAGGCGTTCCGCCGCATCACGCTCAAGCCGGGCGAGAAGCGGACCGTGCGGTTCGACCTCACGCCCGACGCGCTCGCTTTCTGGAACATCGACATGGAATGGACGGTCGAATCGGGCGCCTTCACCATTTCGGCAGGCCCAAGCTCGGCCGTGCTGAAAAGCAGCAAGCTAACCGTGCGCGCCTGACGCGACATGATTTTACCGGACCGCTCAGGGCGAACGGAAAGGCGCGGCATGTAGCAGGACGCAAGTTCGCCGCGATACGCCTCAGGCGTCGATCGCGGCGAACCGACGGGCAAGATCAAAACCCCGTCAACACAGTCTTGCCGATCGCGGTCCGGCTTTCCGCAACCTTGTGCGCGGCTTTCAGATTGGCCGCATTGATCGGCCCAAGGTCCTGCGTCATTGTCGACCGCAAGACGCCTTCATCGACCAGGCGTGAGACTTCTTCCAATATATTGTGCTGCTCGATCATCTCGGCCATCTGGAACATCGGCCGGGTGAACATATTCTGCAACGCCACGGTGATCGACTTGGTATGGAACTCGCCAATGTCGAAGCTGGGCGAATGATCGATCTTCGCCAGCGCGCCGCGCGGAGCGATGATCTTGGGGAAGTAGGACAGGTTCGCATCGCTGCCGCCAAGGCTGGCGACGTAATTGACTTCATGGAAGCCGATGGCGGCCAGTTCCTCGTCCAGCGGCTTGCTATGGTCGATGACGTAATGCGCGCCCATCTCCCGCACCCAGGCGGCGCTTTCGGGACGGCTGGCGGTCGCGATCACCGTCAGCCCGGTCAGCTTGCGCGCCAGCTGGATCAGGATGGACCCGGCCCCGCCAGCGCCATTGATGACAAGGATCGAACCCTGCTGATCCCTGGCGAGGCGCAGCTTGTCGAACAGCAATTCCCATGAGGTAATCGCGGTCAGCGGCAGCGCGGCGGCCTCGCCCCAGTTCAGCGAGCGCGGCTTGTGTCCAACAATGCGCTCATCGACTGTATGAAGCTCCGCATTGGCGCCCGGACGCATGATTGATCCGGCATAATAGACCTCGTCGCCAACCTTGAACATCTCCACATCGGGGCCAACGGCCTCCACCACGCCCGCCGCGTCATAGCCCAGCACATTGGGATGGCCTTCATGCGACGGAGCGAAGGATCGCATCTGCGTGTCGACGGGATTGACCGACACCGCCCGCACCCGGACCAGCAGGTCGCGCCCTTGCGGGACGGGATCGGGCAGTTCCAGGTCCAACAGCGCCTCTTCGCGGTCGATCGGGCCCGCCTCGTAAAATCCTATCGCCTTCATCGTCTTCCTTCTTTCTCCAGGTGCGCGGCGCACCAACATCATCGTTAAAACTCAGACATGATTGGCCGGGCCGTAGCTCAATATTCGAGCGCAGCCACCTCATAATCAACCAGATCGGGGATGCTGAACTCCACCAGATTCCCTTGTTGCCGTAACGGCAACGGCTTGGCCGACCGGAGCAGGCTGGCCTGCCGGAGGGGCTTTGCGCTGTTCAGCTTCATCCGCACCTTCTGCGTCCCCACCGGATAGGAGCGCCGCAGCGTTCCGCTACGGAATTCGGGGTTGGTATAATTGAGCAGATGGACCGCATAACCGGGCTCCGTCTGCCAGCCATAGATTTCGATCAGCCCCTCGCCATCCACCGTCAGCGTCCGGTCATCTCCACCGGTCCAACGGATCGCGTTCACCAGCAGATCGCCCAGATCGGCCGATCCAGTCCGCCAATATGTGCCCTCTACTTCACCCGATAGATAGACGAGCCGCGACGCCCCCGCTTCCCGCGCCACCAGCGTCGGCTCATCGGTGCGCAACGTGCGCGGATAGACCGCCTCCGTGGGATAGCTCGGATAAGGCGGCACGAAGGTCATCAGCGGATCACCCTCCGCCCGGATCGGGACGCGCAGGGCCGTCCCATGAATCCAGTTGGTGTCGCGGAAGGACGCGGTCAGCGGATGGTTCCGCTCGATCCGCTGGAGCGTGCTTGCTCCCGGCGGATAGGTGAAAAGCCCATCCGTGTAAGAGGTTCTATCACCCGTCTTGCGCATCCCATAAAGGCGGCCAAGCGCGAAGTCCGCCCGCTTCTTCCCCGCCTCATCATAAAGGCCGGTCTCGAATGTGGACAGCAGCGATCCGCCCTGGGCGACATAGGCCGCGATCTGCCGCGCCTGCCCATCGCTCAGCGCCGCGAAGTTGGGCAGGATCAGCGCCTTGTACCGGCCGATCCGGGCGAGCGACAGGTCGGCATCCAGCAGCAGGTCGAACGGCATGCGCGCATCGATCAGGGCACGGTACATGCCCTGGATCGAATCCAGCTTATTGGTGCCAGCGGGAGCCTGATACACGCGGTTGGACCGAAGGGAGATGACCATCGCCACATCGGCCAGCGACCCCACATTATGGAAATGCCGGTCATTGTCCGCCTGCCAGGAAAGCACCTCCCGCGTGACCGCCTGCCAGCGCCGGTCCTCGACGAAGCCCTGCTGATAGCCGAGCCAGTGCGCATAGACCGTCCCGCCAGTCGCGGCCGTTTGAAACAGGCGGCTGCGTATCTCCTCCGGGCTACCCGACGCGTTGCGCCACATGCCGCCAATGCCCAGCGAATAGCTTGCGGTGGCGAGCGGCACCGGGCGATTGTCGACCAGAGCCTTGCCGAGGCGGATCTGCTGACTGGCGGTCCATGCGGGGTCGCCCAGCGCATAGCGCCCTTGCGTATCGGCGAAGTAGAAGGGCGCCTGCTTCATCAGCCCTTCGAAATCCAGCTCCCCCGCCTCGAACCCGCCGCCCAGATTGCCGGTATAGATGGCGTCGGGATTGGCCCGCCGCACCACCCCGTCATAGAGCTGCCACAGCTCGATCGCGCGCTTTTCATAGGCGGCGCGATATGCTTCCGTCCCCGGCTCGCCTATGGCCCGGCAGGTCTGGCAATAGCAAGGCGGCACCGTCAGCCCGCGCCCGCCATTGGGCCAGCCATTGGTGTAGATGCCATCGATGCCGTAGCGGGTCATGACTTCGGTCATCACCGCCGGAATGAGATCCGAATAATAGGATGTGAACTGGCAGGTCAGCGCAAATTCCTGCGGCCCCGCTTCGGGCGGCGCGCCGGTGACGAGCCGCCCTTCCTTGTCGCGCCGGAACCATTCGGGATGCTCCTGCGAAACCGAAGCCTTGGCGAGATCGGGGCTCAGCCTGCCCAATATGCGGATGTTGCGCTTGCGCAGGGCGCGGACGCATTCGCCGAAGATATCGCGCTCGCCCAGGAAAGCGGATCGCGGAAGGCCGGAAATGTTGGACGGATAGAAGGCCGTGACGTTGGTGATGCTGAGCCAGGTCGCCTGCGCCCTGCACGCCGCCAGATGATCGGCATATTTTTCCGCATCGAAGTTTTCGGGATCCTTCTCGTTAAAGTTGACCTGCATGACCCGCTTCAACCGCTGGTGCCATGCCTTGGGATCATAGGTCCGGGGCGCGAGCGCCGCCGCTGCGGATGCGCCCGGCATGGCCGCCGCCGTCAGCGCCGCGAAGCCGGACAGACCGCTAATCCAGGCAGCGCCTCCCCCAGCCGCCAGAGCCAGCATGTCCCGCCGGCCAACGCCGTCCGTCAAACGATGGTCTGCACTCTCCATCGCTGCGAAATCCCCTCCTGCCAATCATGTTGATGTGGAAAGTAGGCAGGCGATGAGCGGGAAAGGCATAACAATATCGTTCCGAAATATGCGCATGGCGTCCCCATTCCCTGCGAACCACGCCACTTTCCCTGCGCATCGCTGCCTTCTTCGCGTCGGCCGCGCCATTTTTACTACGCATGCTGTCATTGCGCCCTTGTCCCCTGCCGATGGCGCGGGGTATAAAGTATGGTGAGAGGCCCGCGCTCGAATCCTGCGCGCGGGCGGTGATGACCAGCAATGCTGGAGAGGTGAAAAATCATGATGAGCGAACAAAGGCGGCAAGAACTTTCGGACATCCTCCGCCCGGTCGCGCCGCCGCGCGAACTGCACGATGTCTATACCGATGATCAACGCGAGCGGCTGCTGAACGTCGTGCGCGAATATGGTCCGTGGAAGACCATCATCGCGCAGGAATTCGCCTCCTTCGAAGAGTTGATCGCGACCATGTCGGGTTCCGCGCCCGAAGGAACCGACTTTTCCTCCTTCGTATCACCGACCTTCCGGGGCTATCTCGCCAACTATTCGGCGACGCTCTATCCCGACATTCACGACTGCTTCTATAATGAGAAGTTCCTGGATCTCGCCAAGTCCTACTGGAACGCGGACTATGCCAAGCCGCAGATGATGTTGTTCAACATCAACGGCCCCTGCTGCAATTTCGATCCCGGCCATCTCGACACGCCCAGCTTCCGTGGCGTGCGCTATGAAAATTCGCCGACATGGCTCTGCGCCACCATGGCGAAATCGGGCCTGTTCAAGGATTATCTGATCAAGATGGCGCAGGTCATCA
>NZ_ATHO01000099.1 GCF_000445065.1 Sphingobium quisquiliarum P25
GAGGCGCAGCGCGATCCGCGCTTCGGCCGCCGCCGTGCGCGCGGCGATCAGGTCCTGCTCGGGCGAGACCTGCTGGTCGAACAGCCGCTGCTCCCTGCGCAGGTTCGATTCGGCGAGTTCCAGCCGCGCGCGAGCCGCCTCGATCCCGGCGTTAAGCGAGGCCGCCTCGCGGCTTTCGATCACCGCCAGCGTTTGCCCGCGCCCGATCGATTGGCCGAGGTTGCGGGTGAGGGCGACGACGCGCCCGCCGATCGCGGCCGACACCACCTGCATGCGCTGCGGATCGCCTTCGATCGTCGCCGGCAGCGTCAGCGCCCCGCCGCCGCCGCGGATCGCACGGACCAGTTCGATGCCCGCCGCGCGGATCTGCTGCGGCGTCAGCGCGATCTCGCCTGATTCGTCGCCATGGCCTTGCTCCTTGGCTTCGGCCGTATTCTGGTCCTCGGGTACGGACTCGCCGCCCGAGCAGCCCGCGACCAACAATGTGGCCAGCATGAGCGGCAGGGCCGCCCCAAAACGGTTCTTCATGGTCTGTCCCCCTGAATGGCGGGCGCGCGTGCGGTCAGCCGCTCGAGCTGCGCCTGGGCGATGTGGTAGGCGAGTAGCGCGTCGATCGCGGCGGCGCGGGTCTCGGCAAGCGTGCGCTCGGCGTCGAGCAGGTCGAGCTGGCCGAACTTGCCTTCCCGGTAGCCGATGCGGGCGATCCGCGCCGCTTCCTCGGCCG
>NZ_ATHO01000100.1 GCF_000445065.1 Sphingobium quisquiliarum P25
CCCCCCCCCCCGCTAGGGTCGCGAAAATTAGTCATGTTTCGTGTTTACTTAGGGGGTTTATTAATGAAGAAGATTATTACTTGCGCCGTTCTTGCGTCTGCCGCTCTTGCTACGCCTGCTTTCGCGCAGGATGAAGCCGACAAGGGTATGTATTTCCAACTTCGCACCGGCGTTGCTGACCTCAACAATCCCGATTTCGCCATCATCGACACATGGTCCGAGCCGAACAATCGCCTCGACACGAAGCTCAACACCAAGTCCGCTGCAACCTTTGGCGGTGAGCTGGGCTATGATTTCGGCGGCGTCCGCGTCGGCCTCGAACTGGCCTATCAGCGCAACAAGGTGAAGGGCATCACGCTCAAGAGCCTGAACGGCACCGCGATCACGGCCGAGGACCTCTCCGATGTTGTCGAAGGTCTTGGCGAACTCGACATTATCAGCGTCGATGATTTGGACGGCGTTGACATTAACGGCACCACGATCAGCGCGACCAACGGCTCCGTCGCTAAGCTGCGCCAGCTCGCCGTGATGGCGAATGTCACCTACGATATTCCGCTCGGCGGCAACACGTTCAAGCCCTATGTCGGCGTGGGCCTCGGCGCGGTCGGCTCACACCTCAAGGCGCTGGGCGAGGATGACGGCTCGGTTCGCTTCGCATGGCAGCTCCGCGCCGGTGCAGCCGTGAAGGTGACGAAGGGCATCGATCTGACCGCCGATTACACCTATCGTCAGACCGGCAGCGGCAAGCTGAACTTCGGGGACGAGGACGTGGAATATCGCCTCGGTAAAACCAAGGCTTCGCTGTTTCAGGTCGGTCTGCGCTTTACGCTCTGATCCGCGACCCTCTCAAATCGCGATAAGTGAGAAACCCTCCTGCTCTGCGGGAGGGTTTTTTCTTGGCTATACGATCCGATCATATGCGACCGAATCATATATGATCGGATCGTATATCGCCGTCACAAGCTCATGCCCCGGTCGCGTTGCAGGATCAGCTCCCGCTCACCGATGAGCTGACCCACGGCGCGCGCCATTTTCGGTTCACGCTGGATCTGCTCGATATAAAGATCCTTGGTGTGCTGGTTGGCCCCGTTATAGGCGTCCACCGCCTTGCGGAGCGCTTCCGGGGTCGCCTTCCAGTCGCTGTTATGGTCGCCATAGCCATGCGCGCCCGCCTCGCGCTTCCCGGCGATGGTATTGAACTTCTCGGCCACCCGCTCGCGTTCCCGCACCTGCTGGCGCTCCTGCGCTTCCTGACGGGCGCGATCGGCGGCTAGACGCTCCTGCGCTTCGCGGGCGAGTTGCACCTCGGCCGCCTCGCGCCGATCGCGCTCGACCGCACCGCTCAAGCTGGCCGCAACATCGTGCAGCCTGCCCGCGATCCGCTGCCCCATGTCTCGCAGCCATTCCGTCCCGCGCTCGATATACTGGCGCAGGCCGGCCCGCTCGACGACGCCGGCGTTGTGCTGACCTACCGCCGTCACCGGCTCATAGGCCCGCCCTTCCCGCGCGGCCACCTGCTCGGCCCGCCGCTCCATCGCCGTCGCACTCGGCCCCATATGCACGGTGGGTTCCTGCTCGATCCCCTGCCGCTGGTGACTGCGATGGTCCACCCGGTCGGGGACGTTCGCCAGTTCCAGCGCCCGATTCTGCATCTCGGCCCATCGTTCCCGCCACCGCTCGACCTCGCCGCTCTGCTTCTGGTCCAGCTCGCGCGTCTTTTCCCCCAGCCCCTCAGGGCCAAGGCGGCGCGTCGTCGTCAACAGGTGGGCATGGTGATTGCGCTGGTCGCCCTCGCGACCAGGTGCATGGATCGACACGTCCACCGCCACCCCATGCCGCTCGCTGATTTCCCGCGCGAGGCCCAAGGCCAGCTCCCGGCGCTCGTCGGCCGACAGCTCGACGGGCAGCGCGATTTCATATTCCCGCGCCACGGTCGCGTTCTTGCGCGTCTCCGCCAGCTCGGCCGCGTTCCATAGCCGCTCGCGGTCGGCCGCCCACTCCGGCGCGTCGGTCGGCAACATCAGCTCGCTATGCTCGACGCCCTGCTTGCGGGTGTAATCGTGGACGAGGCCGGTGCGCTCGTCCGTGATTTCGACGCCCGCACGATAGGCTGCCGCCGCCGTCGCGCTGCGACCGGCGGAACGGCCTATCGCCTTCACCGCAAGATGGAAACTCGCCATCGCCGCGCCCTACCTTGCCATGCGGGAGCATGGCGCGGGCGATAGCCCGCTGGGGTGGAGGGGTATCCCCTCCCGCACGCAAACGCAAGTTTGCATAAGTGCGCCCTTCCTCTCTTTCGTTCAGTCGGGTCCGGTGCTATCAATATCACTCAGCGAAAGGATTGTGCATGGCCGCTCCGACGCCAGAGGCTATCGAAAACGCCCGCCGCAAGGTCGAACAGGCCAAGGCCCGGTTGCAGGCATTGGAAGCGCGCGCCGCCACCCTGAACCGCAAACAGGACGCCCGCCGCAAGATCATCCTCGGCGGCCTGCTCCTCGATGCCGCGATGAAAGACCCCGCATGGGAATCCCGCCTCAATGACCTGATGGGCCGGATCAGCCGCGATCAGGATCGCAAGGCGTTCGATGGCTGGACCTTCAAGGGCGGCCCCGCCGATGCCTGACCCGTTAGACCCCGCTGAGTTCGACGCCCCGCCCCCTGCCGATCCCGGCGCGGATTATCGCGTCCTGCTCGATGCGATGCGGCAGGCCGGGGCCGATGGGATCGCGCAGCAGTCGGCCGCGCTGGTCCAGCGGATCGAGCAGGACGCCCGCCAGCGCCTCGAATGGGGGCAACGGATGGGAACGGCGGTCGATGATCTCCAGCGCGTGGCGGGGCAGCTCCAGCGGGTCAGTGCCGGGATATGGTGGGACCGGCTGAAGGAATGGCTCTCGGCCGCCCTGATCGGGCTGGGCCTGATCTTCGCCGCGGCCCTCGCCTACCAGTGGGCGAAGGAACCCAAGATTGAACAGCGGCTATACGGCTGCACCGCACGATGGGACGCCAAAACAGGCAAGTGCAAAGGCGACTGGGTGCCGTTGCAGGCAAGGGAATGACCGACGCCCTTCAAATCAGCCCGACGACAAGGAGCAAGGCGCGGTCCACGGCCTTCATCCGCTCATCGTCAAGCCGCCCGAAAGGCTTGCTGATTTTCGAGCGGGGCAGGGTCGAGAGCTTGTCCACCATCACCTGCGAGAGCACACGCAACCCATTGGCGTTGTCCGGCTCGACGGTGATGCGAAAGGCAGCGTCGCGCACGGCGCTGGTGATCGGGCAGATCACGAGGCTTTCCAGCTCGGCCAAAAGATTCGACTGCACAATGAGGGCCGGGCGAGGCTTGCCGTAGTCACCTTGCAACGAAACCGCGACAATATCGCCTCGCTTCACTGCCAGCCCTCGACCTGCGCCGCCGCTTCCTCGACAAACCGCAGCGCGTCCAGCTCCGCCGGGTCGCCCTTCAACTTCAAGCATTGCTGGCGCACACGCTCCGCGAAGTCAGCCCCGCGCGTGTCGGGAACCCAGAATTGGACGGGCCGAAACCCCGCCGCACGCATCCGCTGGCGGTGCCGATCTACCTTGTCAGCCCTTTGCTTGATCGCGGCCATGTGAATCTCCATAGGTATCATGCTAAGTTACATGATACCTCTTTGACTGCTCCCCCGCAAGTTCCTTCACTCCGATTTGCCTCTGGCGTCCCGCAGGGGCGCCGCCGAGCCTTTGGATGGCACAAAAGCCACCCCCAAGCGCCTCCCTGCGTCCTACGGGCCGGAAATCGCCTCCTACACCCCCTGATAGCCCGTAGGAACTTTGCCGTAGGAACTGCCCTTTGCGGGAATATGCGACCGTATGAGCTGGGCGTCTCCAACCCATAACGCGCGCCGCGATTAGCGGCGCTCATTGTTCACTTTTTGTTCCTATCTAAAGGGGCTGCTTCGCCAGCGCTTAGGTCCGCGCTTGCACCCCCTTTAGATCATATAGAAGGGCGAGATTTTTTATTGCGTAATTTCAATGTGTTGGCGGGGGGGGGTAGCCAGTAGCTGATTGGCTAGGGGTAGCCAGTAGCTGATTGGCTAGGGTCTGTCGATTTTCACCAATTTATTGTCGATAATTGACGTTGATTTTTGATAATTTTCTGGCGATAATCGGACATAGATTGACTGCCCCTAGCCAATCTATGTCCGATTTCTCGACACTGGAGTCACACCCCTGTGACAGATACGCGCACCTTGCCCGCCACCAAGCCTCAGCCTAGCCGATGGGTCCAGACTGACCGTGCATCGCATGAGGCTTGGGCGCGCTTAAGCGCATCAAACCCCAAGGCTGGGGCCTTACTACATCTGCTTGCCGCTCGGGTCGGAGATAATAATGCTGTTGTAGTAAGTCACAAGACATTAGCAGAATTGCTAGGGGTTAGATCAATTACAACTATTAAGACAGCAATAACTGCACTTGTTTCTGGAAATTGGATTGAAGTCAGGCGGATTGGTGAAAACGGCACTGTCAACGCATATGTGTTGAACGATAGAGTTGTTTGGTCTGGACCACGTGAAGGGCTAAGATACAGCCTATTTTCTGCAACTGTCGTCGTCTCCGACAGCGAACAGCCGGACCGCGATACTTTGGGCAAGCAAGAACCACTACGCCGCCTTCCCCCGATAGGTGAGCGTCAGCTACCGCACGGCGACGGACTTCCCCCTCCTTCGCAACCGTTCCTAGATGGAATTGAGCCTGATCTGCCCGCCACCGAACAGCAGAACCTCGATCCGGCGATGCAAGAGGAACTATCCCAGCTCGTCATCGGCCTAGGAAACAGGCTCCGCGCGCCCGATGCCTCTCCCCCTGACGATGCAACCGATATATAGATACTATACAGGCCGACTTAACAGCGAGTGACATCATGGGTATCACCCTAAGAGAAGCATCCGAAAAGGTCGGTGTCACCCGCCAAACGCTCATGAAGGCGATCAAGACAGGCCGGGTTTCCGCCGAAAAATCCGATAACGGCGAATGGCGCATTGAACCTGTCGAGCTATTTCGTGTCTGGCCCCCTGTAAATGGGGTGCAGCAACCTTTACAGCCTAACATAACAGGCAGTGACACCCCCGGTTTACAGGCTGAAAACAGGCTGTTGCGGGAGCAGGTTGCCGAACTGCGTGAAGAACGGAACGCTTGGCGGGAGCAAGCCCAACGGCTCGCCCTCACCGATCAGCGCGCTGTCTCGCAGCCCAGCTCCCGCCCCGGCTTCTGGTCGCGCCTGTTCGGCCGCCAGGGCGACAGCCCTAGCGGATAGTGATGAATCCATTGAGAAAATTGTTGCGGTTTCGCAACATATTAGAAAAAACTCAGTTGACCTCAAAATATTTCTTGTATTTTTTAGTTTAGCAGTT
>NZ_ATHO01000101.1 GCF_000445065.1 Sphingobium quisquiliarum P25
ATTCCCTACTGCTGCCTCCCGTAGGAGTCTGGGCCGTGTCTCAGTCCCAGTGTGGCTGATCATCCTCTCAGACCAGCTAAGGATCGTCGCCTTGGTCAGCCTTTACCCAACCAACTAGCTAATCCTACGCGGGCTCATCCCTGGGCGATAAATCTTTGGACTTACGTCATCATCCGGTATTAGCGTCAGTTTCCCGACGTTATTCCGAACCCAAGGGCAGATTCCCACGCGTTACGCACCCGTGCGCCACTATCTCCGAAGAGATCGTTCGACTTGCATGTATTAGGCATGCCGCCAGCGTTCGTTCTGAGCCAGGATCAAACTCTCAAGTTTGATGTCCGATCCAATCCCAGGAGGAATATTCCCGAGAATGAACCGCTCATTTCCAGGAGCCATTCCTGCACAATTCTTACATGGTGTGTAAGGACATCGTGAGAAATGGCATATTTAACCGAGCACCCTGCGCCTAGAAGCCGCAGGACCCGGAGCCGCCGCCCACATGTCCCTTCATCAATCAACAATGTCAAAGAACTCGACAACTTAAGAGGGACAGCCATTCTTCCTCGAAACCTGTTCCGAGGGAGATGCGTCCCGTCTATGTTGGCGACCGTCCGTTTCAGCGCCGCGTTGGCGTCGTTCCGTCCGGTGAGGCGGCATATATGGAGGGCTTCCCGAACCGTCAAACACTTTTTGCACTTTTGTTTCAGAAATTTTTGGGGGTTAGGCTGTGGAGGCGTGGGACCGGCTGATGGCGCCGAAGACATTGCTCCCCAGCCGACGCGAAAATGCAGAAGGCCCTCGCACCGCCTCACACTGCCGTTCTGCAAGGCGGTGCGGCTGCTGGTTTCCTATCCGCTTTACCTGACGGCCTAGCTGCCGACGCGCTGGCGATCAGGCCGACTGGATATAGTTGCGCAGTGCGGCAGCTTCCGATTCGATGCTGTCTATGCGGAACTTGACCAGATCGCCGATGGACACCAGTCCGGCCAGATTGCCTTCCACGACGACCGGCAGATGCCGTATCCGCCGCTTCGTCATCAGCGACAGGCAGTGGATGACCGGAGTCTTCTCATCGATCGTGATCGCGGGCGCGGTCATAACGTCGCCCACCCGGCGGTCCAGCGCCGCCGCCCCATCCCGCGCGACATGGTGAAGGAGGTCGCGTTCGGAGAAAACCCCGACGACCTGGCCATCATCCACCACCGGCACGCAGCCGATCCGCTTTTCCGACAGCAGCCGCACGGCCGAAAGCACGCTTTCATCAGAGCTGACCTGGATGACCTCGCGTCCCTTGCCTTGCAGAATCGCGCTGATCGTCATGGTCCACCTCCTCATCACCCGGACATTGTGCGCCCGTCACTTGATGATCCCACTTTCACTCCCCAAAGAAAAGGGATGAGAGACAAACAGGGGTTGGATGACCCGCAAATCGCGGCGGCCGCATGGGGCCGGTTCCGCCGGATCATGCTGTGGATGGCGCTGGGCGGAGCGGCCTGCGTCGGCCTGGCACTGATCGCGCTGCGCTTGTGGGCAGGGCCGATGCCGCTGCACATGATCCTGGCGACGATCATCGGCGTATGGTTGACTTTCATGCTGGGTACCGGATTGATGGCGCTGGTCTTCCTGTCCAGCGGAAGCGGGCATGACCAGCAGGTCATCGACCCGATGAAAGACGAGGTGTCCATTGACGACTGACGACAGGGGCGAGGTGGTTCTGCGCGTTGTGCCGCACCTCAGCCAGATCAACACCAACGGCCATATCTTCGGCGGATGGATATTGAGCCAGATGGACATAGCAGGCGGCATCGTCGCCGGACGCATCGCACAAGGGGCGGTGGCCACGGTCGCGATCGAAAGCATGAAGTTCATTTCGCCCATGCTGGTGGGCGATATCGTGTCAGTCTATGCGCGGGAGGAAAGGCGGGGGCGCAGCTCGGTCGGGGTGCGGGTCGACGTCGTTGCGACGAGGGGCCGCGAGCAGCAGCAGATCGACCTCACCAGCGGCCTGTTCACCTTCGTCGCGCTGGACGAAAATCACCGGCCCCGGGAGTTGCCAGCCAGTTGACGCTGTAGCGGTCGGTAAAGAAAGGCTGTGCGATCCTGATTCACGAGCCGCAACAAGCGCGTTCATACGCAAGAAGGACGACGCACGATGCGCCGTCCTTCCTGATTTCTTCCGCTAAAATAGGCCGCGATCACTCAGCCGCTTCCGCAGCGGGGCGTGCCCGGCGGGTGCGCTTGCGCGGCGCTTCCTCGACGGGCTCCGCATCATTGTCGGCGCGGGCAATGGAGGGAGGCAGCACGGCAACGTCCAGACCCGCATCATCAGTGGCTTGCGCCGCTTCGGTCTTGCGCGGACGGCCACGGCGGGGACGAGGTGCTTCGGCCTCCGGCTGGGGCGCAAGCACGCTTTCCGCCACAGGAGCTTCGGCAACGGGAGCGTCCTGCTCCGGCTGGTCGGCGGCTTCGGCATAGACCGGCCGTTCCCGGCGGCCGCGATCGCGGCGGTTGTTCCGGTCGCCACGGTCTTCCCGCTGCTCGCGGGGCTGGTCACGGCGGCGATCGCCTTCGAAGGAGCGCTCGGACTGCGGCTGTTCGGCACGGCCTTCCTCGCCCGAAAAGTCGGACGTGTCGAAATCGTCGCCCTCATAATCGAAATTATCGTCCGGGCGGCGGAAGCGTTGCTGCTGCTCTTCCTGCCGGGCGCGGTTGTCGGCCAGCACGCGGAAATAATGATCCGCAAATTGCAGATAATATTCCGCGTTCACACGGTCCCCGGCCATCTGCGCGTCGCGGGCCATGTTCTTGTATTTTTCAAGAAGCTGGGCCGCATTGCCACGCGCGCGGCTGTCGATCCGGTTGCCATTGTCCCCGCCGCCCCGGTTGCCGCCATTGGGACGGCCATTATTGTTCCGGCCGCGATTACGGCGACCGGCCTGCCTGTTGTTGATCAAGAGCTGGTCCTTGCGTTCACTTTGCCATCATTCACTGAAAACACTGTTCAGTCGCCATCCTAAAGCACCGCCTGTTCATCAGGCCGGTAGGGCTCCGCCGGACAGGGGCCGCAAGCCAGCCCTTGCCCTCATGCTGCCAGTGGCGCCTGCGCAGCAGCGCCATCGTGACGTTGAAGGAGCGGGTAAACGGCCTCTTCTAGTCGCGGCCCCACAGGGCAGATCCTCAGGATAGTGCCGTCCCTGCACTTCATGTAGTGGCTCCGTGGCAATAAACCAAGCGATTTTAACTTGGACCGGCCGCAATTTCCTTCCTCAGTCCGCAAGGCGTCCGCGCTTCGCGATCAGGCAGCGCGCATGGCCCGCCAGATCGTGCTGTGCACGCACCTCAAGCCCTTGATCGCACAGCAATTTGGTAACGCTCTCGCGCTGATCATGGCCGATCTCGATCGCCGCCATGCCGCCATCTGCCAGCAGGCGCGGCAGCATGGGCGCGATCCGGCGATAATCGTCCAGCCCTTCCGGCCCGGCGAACAGGGCCCCTTCCGGCTCGCGCAGGACGTCGCCGGTCAAATCTGCGTCCCGCGCGATATAGGGCGGATTGATCAGGATCAGGTCGAACCTGCCCTCCAACCCTTCCGCCCAATCGCCCAGGCGGAAATCGGCCCGCCCGGCCACGCCCAGCCGTTCGGCATTGCCCCGCGCCACCGCCAGTGCGGCGGGCGAAATGTCGATGCCCAGCCCCCGCGCCTGCGGCCATTGATCAAGCGCCGCCAGCAGCAAGGCGCCCGACCCTGTGCCCAGATCGAGGATGCTGCGGGGCGAATGCGGGCCGAAATGATCGATGGCGGCTTCGATCAACGTCTCGCTGTCGGGCCGTGGAATGAGGACATCGGGCGTCACATGCAGGCTGATCGTCCAGAAATCGCGCGTGCCAATAATATAGGCCACCGGCTCCCCGCCCAGCCGCCGTTCCATCAGCCCGGCAAAAGCGGCAGGCACGGTCAGTTCCTGCTGACGAAGCAGCATTTCGCCGCGATTGATCCCCAATGCATGGGCAAGCAGCAATTCGGCGTCCAGCCGGGCCGTGCCGCTGACCGGTTGCAGGATAAGCGCCCCATCCCGCAGCGCCTGCGCGATGCTCACCCCGCACTGTCCAGTTGCGCCAGCCGCGCCGCTTCATCCTCGGCCACCAGCGCGTCGATCACCTCGGCCAGGCCGGGGCCTTCCAAAATCTCCGGCAGGCGGTGCAGGGTCAGGTTGATGCGGTGATCAGTGACGCGGCCTTGGGGGAAGTTATAGGTGCGGATGCGTTCCGAACGGTCGCCGGAGCCCACCATCGCCTTGCGCGCGCCTGCCTGCTCGCTCTGCGCACGGTCGCGCTCGGCTTCGTAAAGGCGCGCGCGCAACACCTGCATCGCCTTGGCCTTGTTCTTGTGCTGCGACCGTTCATCCTGCTGGGTGACGACGATGCCGCTGGGCAAATGGGTGATGCGCACGGCGCTGTCAGTCGTGTTGACATGCTGCCCTCCCGCCCCCGAAGCGCGATAGATGTCGATCTTGAGGTCGCCGTCGGCGATCTGCACATCGACTTCCTCCGGTTCCGGCAGCACCGCGACCGTGGCGGCGGAGGTGTGGATTCGCCCGCCGCTTTCGGTGACGGGCACGCGCTGGACCCGGTGGACGCCGCTTTCGAACTTGAGTTTGGCGAAGACGCCGGTGCCAGTGACGCTGGCGACGACTTCCTTGAACCCGCCGACTTCGGCTGCGTTGGCGGAGATCATCTCCATCTTCCAACCCTGCGCATCGGCATAGCGCTGGTACATGCGGAACAGGTCGCCAGCGAACAGCGCGGCTTCATCGCCGCCCGTCCCGGCGCGAATTTCCAGCATCGCCGGGCGGGCGTCGGCGGCGTCGCGGGGCAGCAATTGCAGCGCCAGCGCGCGTTCGGCCTCGGGAAGCTGCTGCTTGATCAGCTGCATCTCCTCCTGCGCCATTTCCCGCATCAGCGGGTCCGCCTCCGCATCGTCGCCGCCCGCCATATATTCGAGCGCCTTCAATTCCTGCCGCAGCCTGCGCACTTCATGCGCGGCCTTGGCCACCGGCTCGATCTCGGCATATTCCTTCGACAACCGCACAAACTCTTCGGGCGGCAGGTCGGCGCGCGTCATCGACGCCTGCACCTCGTCCCGGCGCGCCTCGATCTGCGCGATGCGTTCGGCGGAGATATGCATCAGAGCGCCGTCAGCTTCTCGACCAGGGCAGCGAGAGGAACCGCCTGCTGCTCGCCCGATCGCAGGTCGCGCAGCGCTGCTTCACCGCGCGCCAGTTCATCGTCGCCAAGGATGATCGCCCAGGCGGCGCCCGAAGCATTGGCGCGCTGCATCCGCTTCTTCATATTGCCGCGATACCCCATGTCGCACGCGACGCCGTTGCGGCGCAGATCGGCGATGATGCCGGTGGCCTTGGTTTCGGCCGCCTCGCCCATCGGGATGACCGCGACGCTGGGCCTGTCCTGCTGAGGCGCGTCGATCAGCATCGCCAGCCGTTCGATGCCCGCCGCCCATCCAACGGCGGGAGTGGCCGGTCCGCCCAGATTCTCGATCAGCCCGTCATAGCGGCCGCCGCCCAGCACTGTGCCCTGCGCGCCAAGGCGGTCCGTGATGAATTCGAACGCGGTATGGCGGTAATAGTCCAGTCCGCGCACCAGCCGGGAATTGCGTTCCCATGCGACGCCCGCCGCGTCCAGCCCCGCCGTCACCTTGTCGAAGAAGGCTTTTGCTTCATCGGTCAGATAGGCATCTATGTCCGGCGCGCTGTCGGCGACGGGCCGGTCGCGCGGGTCCTTGCTGTCCAGGATGCGCAGCGGATTGCGGTTCAGCCGGTCCAGGCTTTCCTCGGAAAGCTGGTCGCGATGCGCCTCGAAATGCGCGATCAGCGCCGCGCGCCAGGCTTCGCGGCTCTGCGCGTCGCCCAACGTGTTGAGATTGAGCGTCACGCCTTCGGACACGCCAAGTTCACGCAAAAGCTGGTCGGCGAAGACCAGCAATTCGATATCGGCGCCTGGTTCGCCCGCGCCGATAATCTCCGCGTCAAGCTGATGGAACTGGCGGAAGCGGCCCTTTTGCGGGCGTTCATAACGGAACAGCGGACCGTTGGTCGCCACTTTCAGCGGCGCATATTGCTGCCAGCCTTCGGTCACATAGGCGCGGGCGATCCCGGCGGTGAATTCGGGACGCAAAGTGATGCTGTCGCCGCCGCGATCGTCGAACGTGTACATTTCCTTTGAAACCACGTCGGTGCTTTCGCCCAGGGAACGGGCGAACACGGCGGTCGCTTCGAAGACGGGCACTTCGACGCGTTGAAAGCCATAGAGCCTGCGCACCTTGTCGAACGCCGCCACGACATGCGCGAAACGTTCCTGGAACGCTTCCGCCGTGCCCCCCAGCATGTCCTGCGTGCCGCGCACCGGGCGCGGGGTTTCGATTTTCGCCATGGGAATGCGCCTTTAGCGACAAAGAACGCCCAAGGAAACGCGCTTTTTTGTCAGATTATGTCGCAGCTCTTCTTGGGGGTGGACGCGGGCATTTTGGCTCGTCATGCTGATTTCATAAGGCATTCCAGCCTCATCTTTTTTTCGGAGTCAGCCATGATCCGCAGCCTTGCTGCCGCCCTCCTGCTTTCCACTGCCGTCATCAGCCCGCTCGCCGCCCAGGATGCCATAAGGTCAAAACCCACGGCCCTGCCGGTCAGCGACGCCACCCCCGCCCCGCGCGACATTCCCTATCCCGGCGGCACCATCAGGCTGGAGATTGACGCCAGCGACACCACCCAGCGCATCTTCCGCGTGAAGGAACGTATTCCCGTCGCGTCCAGCGGCCCGATTACGCTGCTCCTGCCCGAATGGATACCGGGCAATCACGCACCGCGCGGGCAGATCGAAAAGATCAGCGGCCTCAGCTTCACCGCCGACGGCAAGCCGGTCGGCTGGAAACGCGATCCGCTCAACGTCTATGGCTTCATCATCGACGTGCCGCAGGGCGCGCGCGAAGTGGTCGCCTCCTTCCAGTTCCTGTCCGCGACCCAGCCTAACCAGGGCCGCGTGGTTGTGACGCCCAAGATGCTGAACATTCAGTGGGAGTCCATGTCGCTCTATCCGGCGGGCTATTATACGCGGCAGATCCCTGTCCAGGCGACCGTCACCTATCCCGAAGGATGGCAGGCGGCGACCGCGCTGCGCGGCAGGAAAAGCGGATCGACCGTCACCTACGACACGATCGACTATGAAGCGCTCCAGGATTCGCCGGTCTTTGCCGGACGCTATTTCAAGCCCTTCGACCTGGGCCATAACGTCACGCTCAACATCGTCGCCGACGATGCGGACGAACTGGACGCGAAGCCGGAACAGATCGCCAGGCACAAGAAGCTGGTCGATGAAGCGGGCGCGCTGTTCGGCGCCTATCATTTCGATCATTATGACTTCCTGCTCGCCATCACCGACGAAATGGGCGGCATCGGCCTTGAACATCACCGCTCGTCGGAAAATCAGGTGGAGCCGGGCTATTTCAAGAAATGGGGCGAAGGCGACGCGCTGCTGGACCGAAACCTTCTGCCGCATGAGTTCACCCATAGCTGGGACGGCAAGTTCCGCCGCCCGGACCTGCTGTGGACCCCCGATTTCAACGTGCCGATGCAGGACAATCTGCTGTGGGTCTATGAAGGGCAGACGCAATTCTGGGGCTATGTGCTGGGCGCACGCTCGGGCCTCTTCACCAAGCAGGAGACTCTGGACGCCTATGCCCATATCGCGGCCAAGCTGGACACGGCGCGAGGCCGGGAATGGCGGCCTATGGAGGACACCACGCATGACCCCATCATCTCCGCGCGGCGGCCCAAGGGCTGGTCGAGCTGGCAGCGGTCGGAGGACTATTATAATGAAGGGATGATGATCTGGCTGGAGGCGGACGCCATCATCCGCCGCCAGACGCGCGGGGCGAAGGGGCTGGACGATTTCGCCAAAGCCTTCTTCGGCATCAATCCGGGCGACTGGGGTCAGGTCGTCTATAATCGCGACGACGTGATCAGGACGTTGAACGGCGTCGCGCCCTATGACTGGGCGGGCTTCTTCGCCAAATATGTCGACAGCACGACGCGCGAAACGCCCAAGGGCGGCTTTGCGATGGGCGGCTACAAGCTGGTCTATAGCGACACGCCCAACGCCTTCACCAAGGCGGCGGAGGGCAAGAATGTCGACCAGAGCTTTGGCGTCGGCCTGATCGTCAAGGGTGACGGCGAGATTTCGAACGTCGTGTGGGACAGCGCCGCCTTCAAGGCCGGTCTGGTCATCGGGGCGAAGATCGTCGCGATCAATGGCGATGAATATTCGGGCGACGTCTTCAAGGCCGCGCTGAAAGCCGGAAAGCCGATGGAGATCATCGTCAAACAGGATAAATACTACCGCACTTTGACGCTCGCTTATTCCGGCGGCCTGCGCTATCCGCGCCTCGAAAAATCAGGAGAGGGTGAAGGCAGCCTCGACCGGCTGCTCAAACCAAGGACATAATCACCCGCAACGCCAACGTGCATCAAAAGGCTTGAAGTCCATGAATATCGAACTGATCCCGGTCGGCGACGATCCGCCCCACAGCCTGAACGTCATCATCGAAGTGCCGACCGGCGGCGAACCCGTGAAATATGAGTTCGATAAGGCGTCGGGCGCCTTGTTCGTGGACCGCATCCTCCACACGCCCATGCGCTATCCGGCCAATTACGGCTTCGTGCCGCACACCCTGTCGCCTGATGGCGATCCGCTCGATGCGCTGGTGATCGCCCGTTCGCCCTTCATTCCGGGTGCGGTCGTCGCCGCCCGGCCGATCGCGGTGCTGAATCTGGAGGATGAAGCGGGCGGCGATGAAAAGCTGGTCTGCGTGCCTGCCGATTCGGTCTTCCCTTATTATTCCAACGTCAGCGAGAAGGACGATCTGCCCGGCATCGTGATGGAGCAGATCGAGCATTTCTTCACCCATTACAAGGACCTGGAAAAGAAGAAGTGGGTGCGCGTCGGGACCTGGGGCGGCGCGGAAGACGCCCGCCGCATCACGCTGGAAGCGATTGAGCGCTATCAGGCGGCGAAGAAGGCGGCCTGATCCGCCTTTGGTGAGATAGAAGGCCGCGCAGGATATGTCCCGCGCGGCCTTTTTTTGTTCCCTCTCGTCCACCGCCTCAAATCAGCCGGTCCGCCTCCAGCACCGCCGCCACCGAATCGCGCCCCCGCGGCAGGCGCGCGTGGAGCCGGGCGTCCGCCTCGGCGAGCCTTTGCACCCCGCTCGTCAGCTGATCTTCCGTCAGGGTGAAAGGCAGGCGCAGGAAGCGTTCGAACGCGCCGTTGACGCCGAAGCGCGGACCCGGCGCGACACGCACGCCATGGCTTTCCGCCAGCGCTGCCAGCGCCGTCGCCTCGCCGCGCGGCAGTTCGGCCCAGAGCGACAGGCCGCCCGCAGGCGATTCGACGCGCCAGTGCGGCAAATGCTGTTCGACCATGCGGATCAGATGGTCCCGGCGCGCCCGGAGCACCCCTGCCCGCTGCCCCAGCCCCTCGCCTGCGTCGATCAGTTGCGCGGCGGCCAGTTGCTCCACGATCGGGCTCGCCATGTCCATGGTGGTGCGCAAGCGGCCCAGCGCCGCGATCGTCTGCGGATCGGCCCGAATCCAGCCGACGCGAAGGCCGCCCCAGAAGATCTTGCTCGCCGATCCCATGGTGATCACCTGCCGCCCGGACGGATCATGCACCGCGACGGGCGGCGGCGGGCTGAAATCCAGCCCCATCTCCACCATCGTCTCATCGATGATCAGCGGCGTGTGCGTGCTGGCGGCCGTTGCGGCCAGCGCCCGGCGGGTCGCGGGGTCCATGCTGCGCCCGGTGGGATTGTGAAAGTCGGGAATGAGGTAGGCAAAGCGCGGGCTCGTCTGCCGGAAGGCCGCGTCCATCGCGTCGATGTCCCACCCCTCCGCTGGAAGGCCGACAGGCACCGGCACGACATGCGCCCTTTGCAGCGCCTGTATCACATTATGATAGGTCGGATGATCGATCACCCCGCGATCGCCCGGCCGCGCCAGCCATTGCAGCAGCAGCGCGAATCCCTGCTGCGCGCCGTTGGTGACGATGATCTGGTCCGCGCTGGTCGGGCAGCCCCGCCGTTCGAACCAGGCCGCGATCGCCCGGCGCAGCAAAGGGAGGCCCAGCGGATCATAGCCCAACTCGCCCAGATAAGCGGGCAGCGCCTCCACCGCCGCCTGGAAGGCGCGGCCCACGCCCGGCGCGGCGGGCAAAGCGGCATGCGTCCAGTTGAGAATGTTGCCGCCCCCCTGCTCGCCGGGCAAGTCCGGCGCTTCGGGCTGATCCATCCGGCCGGGCGGAAGGCGCGTCACGCTGCCCGATCCCTGGCGGCTTTCCAGATAGCCTTCGTCGCGAAGGCGATCGAACGCGGCCGCGATGGTCGTCCGGCTGAGACCCAGCGCCGCCGCCAGTTCCCGCTCGCCGGGCAGGCGGACATTAAGGCCGATCCGCCCGTCCAGCACCAGCATTCGCAAGGCCTGGGCGAGCTGCCGATAGGCGGGCTCTGCACTGTCCTCTACGCGCCATGCGCCTAGCAGGCGCAGAAGAGAGGGTGGCCTAAGGGCGGAAGTGGACATGCGCTTACCTGTATCTATCGGGACAACTACGGTCCACTTATAGAAATCTGGCCCTTCTGTACAATGCCAATTTCCGCCACAACAGCGATATGACTTGCCCCCTGACCGGCCGGCAAGGAGCCCCCGTCGGCCGGTCCCTTTTCATCGAAGACTGATCAGCCCGCCACCAGCCGGATCGAAGCGCTTGATACCCAGCCGCTCATGCAGGGTCCGTCATAAGGCTGTTTCCGCTCGACCGGGCTGGACACTCCGCAATCGATGCCGCCGCCGCCCGCAGCATTCGCATCTGCCGCTGGCGGCACGACGATGCCCAGCCATTTCTGATCCAGGCTGCGGGTGCAGACATGGGCGCGCGCGCCCTCCGCCAGCCGCCCGGTCTCCTCCGCTTCGGCGAAGGGTGCAGCGCGCATGGCAAGGCCGGAGGGTCCGACACGCACCACCTGCCCCATCGCCCCGCATGCGTCGAGGCGCGGGCCGTCTTCCCCGATCGTCACCGCGCGCTTGATCCGCGCCTCCAGGCGGGTTTCGGGCATCTCGTCGCGCGGCGCTCCGGCTATGGAGCTGTTGGGCAGTTGTTCCAGCACGTCACTGCTGTCGGAACAGGCGCAAAGGAGGAGGATGAGGGACAGGATGCTGCGCATGATCAGCCTGATAGACCGAGCGCCGCCGGGGCGGAAGCCGCCATGTTTCGCTTTAGTTTCTTAGGCCAAGACCCTATATGCCCGCCATGAGCGAGGAAAGTCAGAACACCCCCAACAGCAACAGCTATGGCGCCGACAGCATCAAGGTCCTCAAGGGGCTGGACGCGGTGCGCAAGCGGCCCGGCATGTATATCGGCGACACCGATGACGGATCGGGCCTGCACCACATGGTTTTCGAGGTGTCGGACAACGCCATCGACGAAGCGCTGGCGGGCCATTGCGACCGCATCCTAATCACGCTCAATCCAGACGGATCGGTCAGCGTGGAGGATAATGGCCGCGGCATTCCCACCGACATACACCGGGAAGAAGGCGTGTCGGCGGCCGAAGTCATCATGACCCAGCTGCATGCGGGCGGGAAATTCGAAAATACGTCAGATGACAATGCCTACAAGGTGTCGGGCGGCCTGCACGGCGTGGGCGTGTCGGTTGTGAACGCGCTCAGCGAATATCTGGACCTCAACATCTGGCGGGACGGCAAGGAGCATTATATGCGCTTTGCCTATGGCGACGCCGTCGCGCCGCTCAAGGTCGTGGGCGATGCGCCAGAGGGCAAGAAGGGCACGCGCGTCACCTTCCTGCCCTCGATCGAGAAGGTCCCCGGCGATGGCGGCACCTTCAAGAACCATACCGAATTCGACTTCGACAAGCTTGAGCATCGCTATCGCGAGCTGGCTTTCCTCAACAGCGGCGTGCGCCTGTTCCTGGTCGACGCGCGGCATGAGGAAAAAAAGGAAGTCGAGCTTTATTATGAAGGCGGCATCGCGGCCTTCGTGAAGTGGCTCGACCGCAACAAGCAGCCGCTGATGCCCGATCCGATCGCCATTTCCGGCACCCGCGACGAAGTGACGATCGACGTCGCGCTGGAGTGGAATGACAGCTATTACGAAAATGTCCTCTGCTTCACCAACAACATCCCGCAGCGGGACGGCGGCACCCATCTGGCCGCCTTCCGTGCCGCGCTGACCCGCACGCTCAACAATTATGCGGACAAGTCAGGCCTGTTGAAGAAGGAGAAGGTCTCCCTTACCGGCGAGGATATGCGCGAAGGGCTGACGGCCATTGTGTCGGTAAAGCTGCCCGACCCCAAATTTTCCTCGCAGACCAAGGACAAGCTGGTTTCCTCCGAAGTGCGCCAGCCGCTTGAAAGCCTGATGGCCGACAAGATGGCCGAATGGCTGGAGGAAAATCCCGCCAACGGCCGCCTGATCGTGCAGAAGGTGATCGACGCCGCCGCCGCGCGGGAAGCCGCCAAGAAGGCGCGCGAACTCACCCGGCGCAAGGGCGTGATGGACATCGCCTCCCTGCCCGGCAAGCTCGCCGACTGTCAGGAGCGTGACCCCGCCAAGTCCGAACTTTTCCTGGTGGAGGGCGATTCGGCGGGCGGTTCGGCCAAGCAGGGACGCAATCGCCACAACCAGGCGATCCTGCCGCTCAAGGGCAAGATCCTGAACGTGGAGCGCGCCCGTTTCGACCGGATGCTCTCGTCCAAGGAAGTCGGCACGCTGATCCAGGCGATGGGGACCGGCATCCGCGACGATTTCAACCTGGAAAAGCTGCGCTACCACAAGATCGTCATCATGACCGACGCCGACGTGGACGGCGCGCATATCCGCACGCTGCTGCTGACCTTCTTCTACCGCCAGATGCCGCAGATCATTGAGGCGGGGCACCTCTACATCGCCCAGCCGCCCCTCTACAAGGCGACGCGCGGCCGGTCCGAGGTCTATCTCAAGAATGAAGCTGCGCTGGAGCAGTATCTGATCGACAATGGCGTCGATTCGATGGCGCTGGAAACGCAGGACGGGCGGCGCATGGGCGAGGATCTGCGCCATCTGATCGAACATGGCCGCCGAATGCGCGCGGTGATGCGCTACGTGCCCCGCCGCTACAATCCGGCGATCATCGAAGCGCTGGCGATCAACGGCGCGCTTGACCCTGAACTCAGCCACGACGCGCAGGCTGAGCGGCTGGCCGCGACTGTCCAGTGGATGGACACGCAGGACGATGAAGGCAGCTGGAGCGGCCGGATCGCCGAGGAGGGCGGCTTCCATTTCGAACGGCTGTGGCGCGGCGTGACCGATCATCACATGATCGAACATGGCTTCATCGGATCGGCCGAAGCGCGCAAGCTGCACGCCATCGCCGCGGAGGAAGCGGCCAGCTACCGCACCAGCAGCCGCTTGGTCACCGCCAAGGCGGCGCAGGCCGCCGACGAAGCGGGCGAGGATGACCTGCCGGTCGCCACAAAGGGCTCGACGCTGGTCACGCGGCCGAGCGAATTGCTGGAAGCTGTACTGGCCGCCGGGCGCAAGGGCCTGTCGATCCAGCGCTACAAGGGGCTGGGCGAAATGAATGCCGAGCAGCTGTGGGAAACCACCCTGGACCCCGACAACCGCTCCATGCTGCGGGTGGAAGTCGAACAGGCTGACGTCGCCGACGAAATCTTCACCCGCCTGATGGGTGATGTCGTCGAACCACGGCGCGAGTTCATTCAGGACAATGCGCTGAACGTCGCCAATCTGGACGTCTGATCGTGCCGGGGCGGGCTTGCGGAAAGAGCGCCCTCGCCGCGCTCCTGCCCCTGCTGCTCGCCGCCTGCAACGCCGAACCGGCGAAGGTCGAGACTGTGCGCGAGGACAATCCCGGCCAGCCCGCCGCCAGCGTGCCGATCATCAACCAGAGCATCGGCAACAGCCAGAATGCGGCGGAGGCGGATAGCCCGCCGCCGCCCCCTGCTCCAGCGCCCCGTCGCCAGCCAGCGCCCGTACCGGCACCGGCAGAGCGCTATCGCGCGATCGGCACGGAGCCTTTCTGGGCGGTGACGGTGAAGGGATCGACCGCCCTGTTGGAACGGCCGGACAAGCCGCCCCGCTCCTTCGCCGTATCGCGCAACGGCGATGAACGCGCGATCCGCTATCTGGGCGAAGGGTTCGCCATGACGATTACTCCAGGTCCATGCAGCGACGGCATGAGCGACGCCATCTGGTCCGACCAGGTGTCCGTCGCTTTCGGCGAAGGCACGCTGAACGGCTGCGGCGGCGACCGGCAGGACCCGGAGGATGAACCGCTTTAATCCGGCCGCATCGCTTCGGCGACCAGCGCTTCGGCCTCGATCAGCAGAGCGTCTTCGGCCGCCGCCTGGGCGACCTGTTCCCGGCCAATGATGATGAGGACGGGCACGGCGAGCGGGCTGACCCGGTCCAGGCTGACATGCAGCATCGTGGCCGATGCGCGGTCGATAAGATCGCCCAGGCGGCCGACATCGGTCATGCGCGCCCGCGCATCCGCCCATGCCGCCTTCAACAGCATATGTCCGGGCTCATATTTGCGCAGCACGTCATAAATAAGGTCGGTCGAAAATGTGACCTGCCGCCCGGTCTTGCGCTTGCCGGGATGCTGCCGCTCGATCAGGCCGGATATCACCGCCACGTCGCGAAAGGCGCGCTTCAGCAGGCTCGACTGTTCGACCCAGTCGATAAATTCATGGTCCAATATGTCGGCGGAAAACAAGCTCTGCGGGTCCGTCACCGGCTTCATGCCATAGACGGCCAGCGCATAGTCGTTCGACACGAAGCCCAGCGGCATCAGTCCCTGTGCGTCCATGCGGCGGGTCAGCAGCATGCCGAGCGACTGATGCGCATTCCAACCTTCGAAACTGTAGCAGACGAGATAATGGCGACCTTCATGCGGGAAGGTTTCGATCAGCAATTGCCCCGGCTGCGGCAGCGCCGAACGGTGCTTCTGCATCTCCAGCCATTCGCGCACATCTTCGGGAAAGCGGTGCCACTCGTCCGGTTCGGCGAGGAAATGGCGCACCCGGTCGGCCAGCCGCGTGGACATGGCCATGCGCGTGCCGCCCCAACTGGGAATGCGTGCCTGCTTGGCGGTGGCGCGGACCACCAGATCGGTGAGTTCGATCCGCACCACCTCCAGCGCCATGCCGGAAAAGAAGAAGCTGTCCCCCGGCCGCAGCGTCGCGGCAAAGCTCTCCTCCACCGTTCCGAGCTTGCGGCCATTGGCGAAGCGCACGTCCAGCACCGGCTGATCGACGATGATCCCGGCGTTCATCCGGTGCTGCTGGATGAAGCGCGGGTGCGACACGCGCCATGCGCCATCCTCATCGCGGGTCAGCCGCTTGAACCGGTCATAGGCGCGCAGGGCATAGCCGCCGCCTTCGATGAAGTGCAGGACATTGGCGAAAGCCTCTTCCGTGAGCGCGCTATAGGGCAGGGCCGACCGGACCTCGCGCAGCAGATCCTCCTCCCGGAAGGGCGCGGCGCAGGCGAGGCCCATGATATGCTGGGCCAGCACGTCCAGGCTGCCGGGGCGGAAGTCGTCGGCGTCCCTCTCCCCCTCCTCCACCGCGTCCAGCGCCGCGCGCGCCTCCAGATATTCGAATCGGTTGCCGGGGATCAGGATCGCCTCGCTCGGCATGTCGAGCTGGTGATTGGCGCGGCCGATACGCTGCAACAGGCGCGAACTTCCCTTGGGCGCGCCCATCTGGATGACGCAGTCCACATTGCCCCAGTCGACGCCCAGATCGAGCGAGGCGGTCGCCACCAGAGCGCGCAGCTTGCCCGCCGCCATCGCGCTTTCCACCTTGCGCCGCGCCTCTATGGACAGGCTGCCATGATGGATCGCGATCGGCAGGTTCGCCTCGTTCGCTGACCAGAGTTCCTGAAAGATGAGTTCGGCGAGCCCACGCGTATTGCAGAAGACGAGCGTGGTGGACCGGCGCTCAATCTCCGCCATCACCTGCCTGGCCGCATATTTGCCCGAATGCCCCGACCAGGGAATGCGTCCTTCGGGGATCAGGATGGCGACATTCGGATCGGCCCCCGCTTCACCGATGACCGGCGTCACCGCGTTGATGTCTCCATCGGGCGCGAGCCAGGCGCGATAGGCGTCGATGTCCGCCACGGTCGCCGACAGCGCCACGCGCCGCAATGCCGGATTGATCGCCTGCAAACGGGCAAGCGACAGGCTGAGCAGGTCGCCGCGCTTCTGCGTGGCGAAGGCGTGGACCTCATCGACGATGACGGTCTTCAGATTGGCGAACAGCAGGAAGCTGTCGGGATAGCTCAGCAGCAGCGATAGCGATTCAGGTGTCGTCAGCAGGATTTGCGGCGGCCGGGCGCGTTGCCGGGCCTTGCGGTCCGAAGGCGTGTCGCCTGTCCGCGTTTCCACTCGAATCGGCAACCCCATTTCCTCGATAGGGGTCAGCAGATTGCGGCGCACATCGACGGCGAGCGCCTTGAGCGGCGAGACATAGAGGGTGTGCAGCCCCTCCATGGGAATCTCGATAAGGTCGGTGAGCGTCGGCAGGAACCCCGCCAGCGTCTTGCCCGCGCCCGTCGGCGCGACCAGCAGCGCATGCTCGCCCGCTCTTGCCGCCGCAAGCATGTCCATCTGGTGCCGCCGGGGCGTCCAGCCGCGAGAGGCGAACCATTCCCGCAGCGGCTCTGGTAAGACATTCATGGCAGGGATGTAGGATGCGCAGGCAGAACTGTCACTTGCTCCTCATTCCCTGTCATTGGGCAAAGCCGCCCCAAGCAGGTCAAATCCCGGTGAAATATAAAGTTTCGCCGCCCGCTCTGGCTCCATCACCTCCAAAAGCGTTATTCTTAAACCATCGGACCGGCGCGCCGGATGCGCCATGCCAAGTCAGGAGAAGCCAATGACCGGCGAAACCGAAGCCGACCTCACAGGCGTGGAACCGGCGCGCAACCGCCGCCGTCCCAAGCAATCCATCATGGAAATCGACGGCCGCAAGCTGAAGCCGGCGACATTGATGATGGGCCATGGCTATGACCCCAGCCTGTCCGAAGGATCGCTCAAACCGCCCATCTTCCTGACGTCCACCTTCGCCTTCGAAAGCGCGGCGGCGGGCAAGCGCCATTTCGAAGGGGTGACCGGCATCCGGCCGGGCGGCGCGGAAGGCCTTATCTATTCGCGCTTCAACGGGCCTAATCAGGAAATCGCCGAAGACCGGCTGTCCGTGTGGGAGGAAGCGGAGGATGCGCTGCTCTTTTCCAGCGGCATGGCGGCGATCGCCACCACCCTGCTCGCGCTGGTCCAGCCGGGCGACGTGATCGTCCATTCCGCCCCCCTCTATGCCGCGACCGAATCGCTGATCGGGCGGACGCTGGGCAAGTTCGGCGTCCAGTGGCTCGACTTCCCCGCCGGGGCGAGCGGGGAAGAGATCGGCGCGGTCATCGAACGGGCGAAACAGCTTGGGCGCGTCGCCCTCATCTATCTGGAAAGCCCCGCCAACCCCACCAATGTGCTGGTCGATCTGGACGCCGTGGTGGCGCTGCGCAACCAGTTGTTCGATGGCGCCGATCATGTGCCGCCGATCGCGATCGACAACACCTTCCTGGGGCCGCTCTGGCACCATCCCATCTCCCATGGTGCGGACCTCGTCATCTACAGCCTGACCAAATATGCGGGCGGCCATAGCGATCTGGTCGCGGGCGGCGTGCTGGGCTCCAATGCACTGATCAACACGATCCGCCTGATGCGCAACACGATCGGCACCATCCTTGACCCGCACAGCGCCTGGATGCTGCTCCGCAGCCTGGAGACGCTGGAACTGCGGATGAGCCGGGCGGGCGAGAATGCCGCGAAGGTCTGCGCCTGGCTCAAGGATCAGCCGCAGGTGGAAAGGGTCGTCTATTTGGGCTTTCCCGACAGCGACCGGCAGGCGGACATCTACCGGCGGCACTGCACCGGCGCGGGATCGACCTTCTCCCTGTATCTCAAGGGCGGGGAAGCGGAAGCCTTCGCCTTTCTCGACGCGCTCAAGATCGCCAGGCTGGCCGTGAGCCTTGGCGGCACGGAAACGCTGGCGAGCCATCCGGCGGCGATGACCCATTTGTCGGTGCCTGCCGAACGCAAGAAAGCGCTGGCGATCAGCGACAATATGGTGCGCATCTCCATCGGCTGCGAGGACGCGGAGGACCTGATCGCCGACTTCGCGCAGGCGCTGCGGGCGGTGGGGTAGCGGGATCGCGTCCAAAATGCCCGTTCGCCCTGAGCCTGTCGAAGGGCTCTACTTCTTCAAATGAAGCGCTTCGGCAAGCTCAGCCCGGACAGATGGAGGGATCAGAAACGGCACTCAATCCCAATCCACCCGCGTCCATCCCCGCTGCGTCGCCAGCTTCGCCAGCGGCTTGTGCGGGTTGGATGCAAAGGGAACGTCGGCGAATTCCAGCATCGGCGCGTCCGACACATGATCGGAATAGGCGCGAATATATGCGGAGGAACGGTCGATCGCTTCCGCCGCCATCCACGCCTTGATCATGCGCAGCTTGCCTGTGTCATAGCAATTTTCGCCCGCGATGCGGGCACGGACATAGCGAAGGTCCTGGCTCAGATGATCCGTGGCGATCACGGCGTCAAAGCCCAGGCGGCGGGCGATCGGCTCGACATAGAGACGGTAGGACGCGGTCGCGAGTACGAGGCGGCACCCATCCGCCCTGTCCCGCGCGATCTGCTCCAGCGCTCCGGCGCGAACATTTTCCGCCACCACCTTCGCCGCATAGCTTTCCACATGCGGCATCAGCTTGGCGCGCTCGACATTATAGCCGATCATCAGCGCCTGATTGAGTTCCTTCAGCCGCTGCCGCGTAATCAGTTTCAGCACATAGGCGAGCATCAGCAGGATCACGCCGGGAAACAGGATCAGCCGCCACGGAGCCATGCGGCGCGCGACATGAATCAGGAAGCCGGTATAGGTGCCCGTGAAGGTCACCGTGCGATCCATGTCATATATCGCAAGCCGATGCGTCATGCCGTTCCCGAAACTTTTTGACCTTGCTCGTCGTTCTGCCTTGCGGATGGGCCGTTTCGGCTTGCCGTGCAACCGATAATGGACCACTAAACCCCCTTGATGAACAAAGCCGCTGATCTTGTGGAAGAACCGCGCGATGACGGCACTGTCGTTCGGCTCACAGGCCATCTGTCGATCGCCTGCCTGAACGATCTGCCTGCCCGCCTTGACGCAGTGACCGGCCCCGTCGCCGCCATCGACCTGTCCGGCGTCAGCCATATGGACACGATCGGCGCCTGGACCGTCCATCGCGCCGCCAAACGGCTGGGGTGCGATCTTTCCGGCGCTAATGACGATGCGGTGCGGCTGATCGAGACGGTGGGCACGCTGGACGAACCCGTCAGCATCCGCCCCGACTATGTCTCACCCTGGCAGCGCATCGTCGGCCAGATTGGCGAGGCCGTGGTCAATTCAGGCGTGACCCTGCTGGGCCTGCTCGGCTTTTTCGGCAGCACCCTGGTCGCGAGCTGGAACGTCATCCGCCACCCAAGCCGCTTCCGCCTCAACGCGGTGGTCCAGCGGTTCGAGGTGGTCGGCGTGTCGGCGCTGGGCATCATCGGCCTCATGAGCTTCCTGATCGGCATCGTCATCGCCCAGCAGGGATCGGTGCAGTTGCGCCAGTTCGGCATGGAAATGCTGACGATCAATCTGGTCGGCCGCCTCACCTTCCGCGAGCTGGGCGTGCTGATGACCGCCATCATGGTCGCCGGACGTTCGGGTTCCGCCTTCGCCGCGCAACTCGGCACGATGAAGCTGACCGAGGAAGTGGACGCGATGCGCACCATCGGCGTATCGCCCATGGAGGCGCTGGTCCTGCCGCGCACGCTGGCCGTGGTGGTGATGATGCCGCTGCTCGGCTTCTATTCCTCTATCATGGCGATCATCGGCGGCGGCTTCCTGTGCGCCGTATCGCTGGAAATCCCGCCGATCACCTTCGTCCAGCGCCTGCGGGAGGTGGTTCCCATCACCGACCTGTGGGTCGGCCTGATCAAGGCGCCTGTATTCGGCGTCATCATCGCGCTCGCGGGCTGTTTCCAGGGCATGCAGGTCAAGGCCAATGCGGAGGAAGTGGGCCTGCGCACGACATCGGCGGTGGTGCAGGCGATCTTCCTCGTCATCGTCCTTGACGCCTTCTTCGCCGTCTTCTTCACCTGGGTGGGCTGGAACTGATGGCTCCCGAAGAGGAAGTTGCTGCGGAGGAAGCGCGTGTCGGCGAGGCGGTCGAGCAGAACGATATCGCCATCTCCGTCCGCGGCCTCAAGAACAGCTTCGGCGATCAGGTCGTGCATGAAGGGCTGGACCTGGACGTGCGCAAGGGCGAGATTCTGGGCGTGGTGGGCGGATCGGGCACTGGCAAGTCCGTGCTGATGCGCTCGATCATCGGCCTGCAAACCCCTGACGAGGGGGAAATCCACGTCTTCGGCGAATCGATGATCGGCCGCCTGGACGATGAAGCGCTGGCCATTCGCAAGCGCTGGGGCGTGCTGTTTCAAGGCGGCGCGCTCTTTTCCACCCTCACCGTCGCTGAAAATGTCGAAGTGCCGATCCGCGAATATTATCCCCATATCGGCGCGGAATTGCGGGACGAGATCGCGGCCTACAAGATCCGCATGACCGGCCTTCCAGCTGAGGCAGGCCCCAAATATCCGGCCGAACTGTCGGGCGGCATGAAGAAGCGCGCCGGGCTGGCCCGCGCGCTGGCGCTCGACCCGGACCTGCTGTTCCTGGACGAGCCAACGGCGGGCCTTGATCCGATCGGCGCGGCGGCTTTCGACGATCAGACCCGCAAGTTGCAGCAGACGCTGGGCCTTACCGTCTTTCTCATCACCCATGATCTCGACACGCTCTTTTCCATCTGCGACCGGGTGGCCGTGCTGGCCGACAGGAAAGTGATCGCGGTCGGGACGATCGACGAACTGCTGGCCACGGACCACCCGTGGATTCAGGAATATTTCAACGGCCCGCGCGGCCGCGCCGCGACCGCAGCCGTCGCGCGTGAAAGCGGCAAGGCAGCCGCGCACCCATCGGACGGAAGGCAATAGGATATGGAAACCCGATCCAACCATGTGCTGGTGGGCACGGTCACGCTGCTGCTTCTGGCGGCGATCATGGTCGCGGCCTTCTGGTTCTCCCGCCTTTCCGAAGGCGACAACAAGGAATATGACATCTTCTTCAAACAGTCCGTCAACGGTCTGGCGAAGGGGTCGAGCGTCAACTATTCCGGCGTGCCGTCCGGCCAGGTGGAAACGATCGAGCTGTGGAAGCGCGATCCCAGCTTCGTGAAAGTGCGCATTTCCGTGAAGGAAGGCACCCCCGTCCTTCAGGGCACGACCGCCACCATCTCCGGCGTCGGCTTCACCGGCGTCAGCGAAATCGTGCTGGACGGCGCGGTGAAGGGCGCGCCGCCCATCGTCTGCCCGGAACAAAATCCCCTGACCGCCTGCCCCGACGGCGTGCCCGTCATCCCGACCAAGCCGGGCGCGCTGGGCGAACTGCTGAACAATGCGCCGCAGCTTCTGGAGCGGCTGTCTACCCTGACCGAGCGCCTGACGGAGCTTCTCAACGACAAGAATCAGCAATCGATCGCCGGCATCCTCGCCAATGTCGAACGTCTGTCCGATTCGTTGGCCGACCGCAGCCCCGAAATCGCCGCGACGCTGGCCGAAGCGCGGATCGCGGTGCAGCGCACCGGCATCGCCGCCGAACAGATCGGCAAGCTGGCGTCGACCACCGACAGCCTTCTCAATGACGAGGGCCGGCCGCTGATGTCCGACCTGCGCAAGAGCGTACAGTCCGCCACGCGCAGCATCGACACGCTCGACAAGACGATCGCCGAAGCCCAGCCGGGCGTCCGCGCGTTCAGCAACCAGACCATGCCCGAAGTGAATCAGCTGGTGCGCGACCTGCGCGAAATGTCGCGGGCCTTCCGCGGCGTCGCTGAAAAACTCGACCAGCAGGGGGCGGGATCCATCGTCGGATCGCCCAAACTGCCCGACTATAAGCCATGAGAGGGACCCTCACGATGTTCCACACGAAACGGGCTGTTCTGCCCGCCGCCCTCGCCCTGATGCTGTCGCTGCCGGGCTGCATTTCCTTCGGCGGAAAGCCCCCCGCGCAACTGCTCTCGCTCGATGCCGCGCAGAAGGTCGCGCCGGGCACGACGCGCAGCGCGTCGGCAGGCACCAGCATCACCGTGGCCGATCCCGACGCGCCCAAGCTGCTCGACACCGTGCGCGTGCCGGTGCGCGTGACGCCTACCTCCGTCGCCTATGTCACGGACGTGCAATGGGCCGACACGCCGCGCCACCTGTTCCAGAAGCTGCTGTCGGAAACGATCGCCGCCACCAGCAACCGCATCGTGCTGGACCCCGGCCAATATTCGGCGGATGCGGGTCAAAGGCTGATGGGCGAACTGGTGGAATTCGGCCTGGACGAAGCCAGCAACAGCGCGATCGTCACCTATGACGCGATTCTGGCGGGACCAGGCGGCACCGCGATCGCGCGCCAGCGCTTCACCGCCAGTACCCCTGTGGGCGCGAAAATCGGCTCCACCACCATCGGCGCGCCCTTGAACAACGCCGCGAACAAGGTGGCGGCCGATGTGGCGGCCTGGCTGGCGGCTACCGGCCGCTGAGCTTAGCGGCGGGTAGGGGCGCTTCCCGCCTTCAATCCAGGCTCTTGCTCGCCTGCTCGGTCACGTCCCTGGACAGGCCGGGCTGGGACAGGATGCGCTGCAACTCGGCGCGCATCATCGCCGCGCGCTCCTCATCGAATCGCCGCCAGCGTCCCAGCGGCGGGACCAGCCGGGCCGCCGTCTGCGGATTGATCTTGTCCAGCGCGATGATGCAGTCCGCCACCATGCGATATCCCTTGCCCGATCGATGGTGAAACGCCCACTGGTTCCCGGCAAAGGCCCCGTAAAGCGACCGCACCCGGTTTGGATTGGACAGGGTAAAGTCGGGATGCCGCCCCAGTTCCTCCACCAGATCGACCGTATCCGGGTGAAAGGCGAAGGCCTGCGTCTGGAACCATTTGTCCAGCGTCAGCGCGTCATCCCGGTAGCGGTTATAGAATATGTCGAGCGCCGCTTCCCGTTCCGCGCTCGTCCCGTTGGCAAGCGTGGCGAGTGCCGCCTGCCGCTCCGTCATATTGTCCGCGTCGCTGAACTGTCCAAAGGCAATGGCGGCCCCATCGTCAGCGCCAGACGCATTCAGGTAAAGCAGCGCCATATTGCGCAATTTCCTCGCCCCCTTGGCGGCCGGGGAAAGCGAGAATGCGTTCGCCTGCGTCTTGCCATGGATGGCCCGCCACAGCGATTCGAGTTCAGCCCCGATCCGGTACTGAAGCGCGTCTCGCGTCGCGTGGATCGCGTCAGGATCGACCTGGGCCAGCTGGTCACCGATATAGGCTTCACTGGGAAGGCGGACGGCCTCAGCAATAAATGCCGAATCGAGCAGCGGATCCGTGATCGTATCGCGGATCGCCGCGATCACGGCGGCATCGTCAACCATTTGCCCGCCGACGCGCCCGACCAGCACATTGACCATCAACTGCTGCATCGCTTCGTACCGGGCGAAAGGATCATCGTCGTGGCCAGACAGGAAGGCGAGATCAGCCTGGCTACGATCCGTCTCGATGATCACCGGCGCTGAAAAGCCGCGATTGATCGACAATATGGGCGGAGTGGCGAAATCGTCGAAGGTAAAGCTCTGCCGCGCCTGCGTCAGCATCAAAAGCTCGTCCCCGCGGCTCTTGCCGCTATCGCGATCGAACAGGGCGACGCGCAGCGGAATGGCCATGGGCAGCTTGCCGGGCTGACCGGGCGTCGGCGCCATGTGCTGCTCCAGCGTCAGTTCGGCCGTGCCGCTCGCCGCGTCATGGGTCAGCAGCGCGCGGACATGCGGCGTCCCCGCCTGCTCATACCAGCGGCGGAATTGGGCCAGGTCGATGCCGCCCCCCTCTTCCATCGCACGAACGAAGTCCTCGCACGTCGCCGCCTCGCCATCATGACGCTCGAAATAGAGGTCGGTGCCCGCCCGGAACCGTTCCGGCCCCAGCATCAGCGCCATCATGCGGATCAGTTCCGCACCCTTGTTATAAATGGTGGCGGTATAGAAGTTACTGATTTCCATGTAGGATTCCGGCCGCACCGGATGGGCGAGCGGCCCTGAATCCTCCTGGAACTGCGCGGCCCGAAGGACCCGCACATCCTCGATCCGCTTGACTGCTGCGCTGCCCATGTCGGCGGAAAAATTCTGGTCGCGAAAGACCGTGAATCCTTCCTTCAACGATAGCTGGAACCAATCGCGGCATGTGACCCGGTTGCCTGACCAGTTGTGGAAATATTCATGGGCCACCACGCCCTCGACCCCGTCATAGTCAAGATCGGTCGCCGTATCAGGATCGGCCAGAATGTACCGCGAATTGAAGATGTTAAGGCCCTTATTCTCCATCGCGCCAAAGTTGAAGTCGGCCACCGCGACGATGTTGAACACGTCCAGGTCATATTCGCGGCCATAGACCCGCTCGTCCCATGCCATGCTATTCTTCAACGCCTGCATGGCATGCGCCGTCCGGGGAAGGTCCGCCTCCTTTACCCAGATGCCCAGTTGCACATTGCGTCCGCTCTGCGTGGTGAAGCTGTCGGCATTGCAGGCAAGATTCCCCGCCACCAGCGCAAAAAGATAGCAGGGCTTGGGATAGGGATCGTTCCAGCGCGCCCAATGGCGCCCATCCGGCAAGTCGCCCTTCTCCACCGGATCGCCATTCGCCAGCAGCACGGGATAAAGGCGCTTGTCCGCCTCCAGCCGCACCGAGTAGCGCGACAGAACGTCTGGCCGGTCGGGAAAGAAAGTGATCCGCCGGAATCCTTCGGCTTCGCATTGGGTGCACAGCAGTCCACCGCTGGCATAGAGGCCCATCAGCTTGCTGTTGCTCTGCGGCGCGAGCCCGACCAGCGTCTCGACCTCATGCTCCTCACCACCGAGCGGGATGATGAGCGCCCCGCCCTCCATCGCCCATTGATCGGGCGTCAGCGGCTGGCCATCCACCCTCACCTCCAGCGGAGTGAGTTCGTCTCCGTCCAGCTTCAACGGCCGGTCATGGGCTCCATTCCGCCGGACCTTGAGCAGCGATCGGACTTCGGTGCGGGCGGCGTCCAGCACGAAATAGAGTGCGATATCGGGCACCAGCCAGTCAGGCGGACGGTAATCCTGACGACGGATGATGAGGGGTGCGGTTCCAGTGGAGGATTGCATGTCTGCCATGCGGACAAGCTAGGCACTGGACCGCGAAAAGGCCAGTGGCTCCGATCATAAAAGGCTGATCCTGGGCCTCAGATTCGCTCGCCGGACAGGCGCTGGCAGAGCATGTCCAGTTGATCCAGGGTCGAGTAGCGAAGCGATAGGGTGCCAGCGCCGCCACCGGCATGGGCGATGTCCACCCGCACGCCCAGAATGTCGGCGAGATGCTGCTCCAGCGCGGCGATATCCGGGTCCTTGTCCCCCGTCTGGCGCGCCCGCTCGCGCGGGGCTGCGTCATTCCCCTTCTTGGCGCGGCGGACAAGTTCCTCCGTGTCGCGGACGGACAGCCCCTTGGCTTCCACGGTGCGGGCAAGGGCTTCGCAATCAGGCGCGCCGATCAGGGCACGCGCGTGCCCCATGGACAGCTTCTGTTCGATCACCTGCCGCTGAACGGGCGAGGGAAGGTCGAGCAGGCGCATGAGATTGGCGATATGGCTGCGGGACTTGCCCACCAACCGGCCCAGCGCTTCCTGGCTGTGATGGAACTCGGCGATCAGCTTGCGATAAGCTTCCGCCTCTTCAATGGGATTCAGGTCCTCGCGCTGGATATTTTCCACCAGCGCGATTTCCAGCGTCTCCGCCTCATCAAAGTCGCGGATAATGGCCGGGATACGATGAAGCTGCGCCCGCTGCGCCGCCCGCCAGCGGCGTTCCCCCGCAACGATCTGGAACCCGCCGCCATGCGGACGAACAATGATCGGCTGGATCACGCCCCGCTTGCTGATGCTTTCGGCCAGTTCCGCCAGCGCATCCTCATCGAAATGGCGGCGCGGCTGTTCCGGGTGAGGCTGAACAAGGGCGACTTCGATGCTCTGGATGGCCTTGCTGGAGGCCGTGGGCATCGCGGGCGCGACGGGCTCCTCCCGGGCAACATCTCCAAGCAGTGCCGACAGGCCACGCCCCAACCCTTGCGGGCGCTTGGCCACCTTCAGCTTTTCATCACCATCATTGCTCAAGCAGCTATCTCCTGTGCAGGAAGCCGGGATATCAGTTCACGTGCAAGACGCATATAGGCTTCCGACCCTGAACAGCGAAAATCATAGATCAGCGCGGGCACGCCATGGCTCGGTGCCTCGGAAAGCCGCACATTACGGGGGATGACCGTATCGAACACCAGATCGCCCAGGCAGGCGCGAACATCGTCCGCAACCTGATCCGTGAGCCGGTTGCGCCTGTCATACATGGTCAGCGCAACTCCCATGATGGAGAGTTGGGGATTGAACCGCCCCCTGATGCGCTCAACGGTCTGCAACAATTGCGACAATCCCTCCAACGCAAAAAATTCACATTGAAGCGGGACCAACAGGGATTGTGCAGCCACCATCGCGTTGATTGTCAAAAGCCCCAGGGATGGCGGGCAGTCGATCAGGCAAATATCCCAGCGGCCCGGCTGCCCTTCGCTCAAAACGCGTTCAAGGCGATGGGTACGCTGCTCATATTCGATAAGTTCGATTTCCGCGCCCGACAGATCCTGCGTCGCTGGTACGATATCAAGCTTGGGAACCCGCGTCGGGAGGACTGCATCTTCCAAAGCACAGTTGCCCACAAGAAGGTCATAGCTGGACTGGCCGCGATCGGCCTGATTCACCCCCAGCCCGGTGGAAGCATTGCCTTGCGGATCGAGATCAACGAGGAGGACCCGCAATCCCGTTGCAGCCAGCCCAGTCGCCAGGTTAATCGCGGTCGTGGTCTTACCCACCCCGCCCTTTTGGTTGGCAATGGCGATGCGGATCATGTTCGACCTTTCCTTGCCTTGGCTTTCACGGCGCGCGCAATGATGATGGCGCTCTCTGCATCCGTGATGCTGCGTTCCACGTGGAACACACCTTGCCATGCCGACTGCACCGCCTCCAGTTCATTTTCCGCATTTCGTCCCTTTGGCAGCACCCATAGGGTTTTTTCTGTGGAAAGATGGACCGCCGACTGGAACAATTTGGGCAGAGGCGCATAGGCGCGGGCACTGATCACCGCCGCAGACATGCCGGGCATATTCTCTACCCTGCCGCCAAAAACACGGGCATGTGTCAGTCCCAGGTCATCAATAACTGATTGCAGAAACTCGACCCGCTTGCGTCGGCTTTCAATCATGATCAACGGCCGTACCGACAAAATCGCGGCAATTATACCTGGAAGCCCCGCACCCGATCCGAGATCGACCCAACTTCCCTCCCCTGCTTCCTCCGCCCATTTCAGAAGCTGCGCTGAATCAACGATATGCCGCGCCCAGATTTGGGGACGGGTCGATTCCGCAATTAAATTCTGATGCTCCATCTCGGCAGTCAGGATCGCCACATAGCGCTCCAGCCGATCCCATGTTCCACGTGAAACACTGAACTGCGCCTGCAACCAAGCGCGCGCCTCATCTTCTGTCACGCCGCCCGCCGCTTGATATGCGCCAGTAGGGCCGCCAAAGCCGCAGGCGTCACGCCCCTGATCCTGCTCGCTGCCGCGAGCGTATCCGGCCGCACGTGCTCCAACCGCTCGATCATCTCATTCGACAACCCACCAATTGAGGAGTAATCGAATTCACTCGCTATATTGATCCGCTCATTGCGGCGCAGGTCAGCGATCTCCGCTTCCTGCCGTTCGAGATAAGGCGCATAGCGCGCATCCTCCAAAAGCTCCTCCCGCTGCTCCTCATCCATCCGCATCAGCGACGGAGCCAAGGAAAACAGCAATTCGCGAGAGACTTCGGGAAAGCGCGCCCAATCGAACAAGGACCGGCGTGACCCGTCCTGACGCACCGCCGCTCCCGCGCGCATCATCTCCGTAGCGCTCAACGTAGCGCTCAGCTCCTGCTCCGCTTCATTCCTCCGCGTCTGGCGGAGATCATAATGATGCCCACGCTCATCACCGATAAGGCCATGCTCGCGCCCGATCGCTTCGAGGCGTGACCCTGCATTGTCGGCACGCAGGCGGAGGCGATATTCCGCGCGCGCCGTCAGCATCCGGTATGGCTCGGTCACGCCTTGCAGAACCAGATCGTCGATCATCACCCCGATATAGCTGCTCGCGCGGTCAAGAATCATCGGCGCTTCACCCCTAACCTTGGCCGCCGCATTCGCGCCAGCGACAAGTCCCTGCGCCGCCGCCTCCTCATAGCCGGTCGTGCCGTTGATCTGCCCCGCGCAGAACAGGCCGGGCACCGCCCTCACCTCCAAGCTCGAACTCAGCGCGCGCGGATCGATATGGTCATATTCGACCGCATAGCCCGGCACGACAATCTCGGCCTTTTCCAAACCCGCCATGGATCGGACCATGGCAAGTTGAACATCGGCTGGCAGCGAGGTGCTGATGCCGTTCGGGTAGACGAGGTGATCCGCCAACCCCTCCGGTTCCAGAAATATCTGGTGCCCATCCCGATCGCCAAAGCGGATCACCTTGTCTTCAATGGAGGGACAATAGCGCGGCCCCCGCCCCTCGATCGCGCCGCTGAACAAAGGCGACCGGCCCAGCCCTTCTCGAATGATAGCGTGCGTCCGCTCGTTCGTCCGGGTAATGGCACAGCTAAGCTGCGGCAGAAGACGCTCAGGCGTGAGCCCGGACATGGTCCAGCGTCCGTCATCGGAAGGCTGCTCCTCCAGCTTTGCCCAATCGATCGTGCGTCCATCCAGCCGGGGCGGCGTGCCGGTCTTCAGCCGCGCCATCGGCAATCCCATTTCCCGCATCTGGAGGCCAAGCCGGGTTGCAGCCCGCTCTCCCGTCCGCCCACCCGCATCGACATCCTCCCCCCGGAACAGCTTACCGCCCAGGAAGGTGCCCGTGGCCAGAACCACCGCAGCAGCGGTCAGATTCCGTCCGTCCGCCAGGAGAAGGCCACTAACCTCCCCCTCAGACAGCAGCAGATCCGAGGCCTCACCTTCAACAATTTCCAGCCCGGCATAATCCTCCAGTAACTGGTGAATGGCCGCGCGATACCGGGCCCGGTCGGCCTGGATACGTGGCCCTTGCACCGCAGCGCCTTTGCTGCTGTTGAGCATCCGATAGTGGATCGCCGCGGCATCCGCTGCACGACCGATCAGACCATCAAGCGCGTCAACTTCCCTGACAAGATGCCCCTTGCCAAGCCCGCCAATCGCCGGATTGCAGGACATCGATCCAACGGTGGCGCGCGAGAAGGTCAACAGCGCCACCTTCGCGCCCTTGCGTGCCGCAGCAGCCGCTGCCTCGCAGCCGGCATGACCGCCGCCCACCACAATCACATCATATCTTTGCATGAGCGCGCCCTTACCAGAAGGATGGGCTCAGGGTCAAAACTGTTCCACGTGGAACAGCGCTCATTTGCCGATGCAGAAACCCGCAAATAGCTGGTCTAGCATATCCTCGGTGCTCGCCTGCCCCGTCAGGCGATCAATGGCCCCCCGCGCCCGCCGCAATTCTTCCGCCGTTACAAGCAGATCCCTGGCAGCCCGTGCCGCCACTATATGCTCCAGCAATATGGCGGCCCCTTCCCGTTGCCGCTGACGCAGGGCATAATCCCCCTGCTGCGGCAACAAGCCCCGTGCACGCTCCAGCATGACCTGTACCAGAGCGCCCATCCCCTCGCCCGTCATGGCAGATACCGGCAACCCAGCGCGACCCGGCAGTCTATCTGCCTGAGCCGCGACCAGAATAGCATCATCGCGAGGAAGCTCATCAGCCACTCCCAGCCACAGGATGATGTCCGCTGCTTCAAGAGCCGAGCGGGCACGCTCCATCCCGATCAGTTCGATCGCATCCCCGGATTCCTCCCGCAGGCCTGCCGTGTCGGTAAAAAGGAAGGCCACCCCCTCAATGGCTGCGGGCACTTCGATCCGGTCCCGTGTTGTGCCCGCAATGTCGGACACGATCGCCGCCTCCCGCCCCACCAGCGCGTTGAGCAAAGTGGACTTGCCCGCGTTGGGCGGTCCAGCCAGAACGACGCGGATGCCATCCCGCAGCCGCTCTGCCGAAGGAGCAGCAAGGACTTTCTCCACCTGGCTCACCAGATCATTCAGCCGCGCCATTATGCGGGCCTCGATCCCATCATCCGGGACATCATCCTCATCGGAAAAGTCGAGCGCCGCTTCGGCCATTGCCGACACTTGCAGAAGCTGCTTGCGCCAATCCTCTATATGCCGGGAGAAATGCCCTTCCGCCATCAGCAAGGCGGCGCGGCGCTGCTGCTGCGTTTCGGCCGCCAGCAAATCCGACAGACCCTCCACCGCGTTGAGGTCCATGCGACCGTTCAGGAATGCGCGCCTGGTAAATTCCCCCGGCTCCGCCATGCGCAGCCCAGGCAGGGCCGCCAGCGCACTTTCGACCGCCGCGATCACGGCTCGCCCGCCATGGCAATGAAGCTCCGCCAGATCCTCCCCCGTCACCGTCGCCGGGCCGGGGAACCAGAGGACGACCGCTCTATCCAGCATTTCGCCGGTGCCGGGATCGAAAATCCGGCTAAGCCGCGCTAGCCGCGGCGCAGGCAGCGCTTTCCCGCTAACCTGCCGCAACGCATCGCCAGCCGCCGGACCGCTTATGCGGATAATCCCTATGCCCGCAGGCGGTGCACCGCTCGACAGGGCAAAAATCGTGTCCGCCACCAGTTCAGGACTTGTCGTTGCCCATTTTGGGGGTCATCCCGGACAGACCGATATCCATCATCTGCTTGAATAGCTTCATACCCGCGTCACCCATGGGAGCGAAGGTCTTCACCACGGATTCCATCTGTTCGATGCTGGTCACGCCATCGATGCTGTCGAGCACGGTCTTCACATATTTGTCGTGAATGGGCGTCACATCAGGCAGGCCGAGGAAGGCGCGCGCTTCGGCCGGGGTGCAATCAACGTCAACGCTTACCTTCATCTTCGCGGATCCTTGCCAGCGGTCTTCCCAGCTTCCGTCATGCCGCAACAGGGCCGCCCAACGCAAATTTTTTACGCGAACGGCTGGTTGGCGTGCCGCTCAAAGCCGATTACTCATAGGCCTGAAAATAACAGCTGCGGAAAGGTCTTGCCATGACAGCATATACGCCCATCCCCACCCTTGAAGGCGATGCCAGCTTCGACGCCTATATTGCCCGGCCAGCAGGCAAGCCCAAGGCGGCCATCATCGTCATTCAGGAGATTTTCGGCGTCAATGAAGGTATCCGCCGCAAATGCGACCATTGGGCGCAGCAAGGATATCTCGCCGTCGCCCCTGACCTGTTCTGGCGCGACCAGCCGCATGTTGAACTGGATGCCGACAAGCCGGAGGAGTTTCAGACGGCGCTCAGCCATATGCAGCGGATGGATCAGGATCTCGCCATTCGGGATATCGAAGCGGCGATCAAGGCAGCGCGCGCCGAACTGGGCGAAGGCGGGAAGGTCGGCGTGGTCGGTTACTGCCTCGGCGGAAGGCTGGCATTCATGGCCGCTTGCAGAACGGACGGGGACGCTTTCGTCGGCTATTATGGCGTGGGCATCGACAACCTTCTGGGCGAGCAGCATGCGATTGGAAAGCCGGTGCTTCTGCATATCCCGACCGCTGATGGCTTTGTTCCTCCTGAAGCGCAGAAGAAGATGCATGAGGGCTTGAAGGACAATCGCCACGTCACCCTGCATGACTATGAAGGCCTGGACCACGGCTTTGCCGCGGAGATGGGCAATCGCCGCAACGATGCCGCCGCGCAACTGGCGGATCAGCGGACGGCGGATTTCTTCGCGCAGAATCTCTGACTTGGGACGCTGATGATGGCAAGACCCTGGCATATAGCCGTGCGGGCCCATGGCGGCCCGGACGTGATGGAGAAGGAGGAGTTTGATCTTCCTCCGCTTGGGCCCACCGATATCCTCATCGCGCAGGACGCGGTCGGGCTCAACTATATCGACACCTATTATCGCTCCGGGCTCTACCCTGCCGATCTGCCGCTGGTGCTCGGATCGGAAGGCGCTGGTTACGTCGCGGATATGGGCTCGGAGGTGACCGGCTTTGCCATAGGGGACAAGGTGGGCTGCGCCAGCGGGCTTGGCGCCTATGCCACCCACCGCATCGTTCCGGCCAGCCAAGTGGTCAGGATACCGGCCGAGGTCGGCACCGATGAAGCGGCAGCGCTGATGCTGAAGGGGATGACCGCCTGCTACCTCGCCGAAGACACGGTTTCGCTTGGAGTGGGACAGGTCGCCCTTGTCCATGCGGCTGCGGGCGGTGTGGGCTCCGTGCTCGTCCCATGGTTGCGCGACAAAGGCGTCGTTGTGATCGCCCATAGCGGCTCTGCCGAAAAGGCCGCAACCGTTCAGGCCGATCATAGCCTGCACGGGCCGTTCGAGTCATTGCCCGGCCAAGTCCGCGAACTGACCGGAGGCGAGGGAGTGGATGTGGTCTATGACGGCGTGGGTAAGGATAGCTGGAGCGCGTCGCTGGATTGTCTCAAGCGGCGCGGGCTCATGGTCAGCTTCGGCAATGCCTCTGGCGCAGTGCCGCCGGTCAGCCTGCTCGATCTCAGCCGCAGGGGGTCGCTCTATGTGACCCGCCCCACCCTGTTCGACTATATCGCCACGCGCGAGGCATTGGATAATGTCGCAGCACGGCTGTTCGACCGGGTAAGCCGTGGCGTGGTGCGCGCGGTCATAGGGCAACGTTTCGCTCTTGAAGACGCTGCCGAAGCCCACCGCTTGCTGGAGGCAAGGCAGACGACCGGCAGCACAGTGCTGATCCCCTGATCCATCTGTCCGATCCCGCGCTGGACCGCGCGGGATCGGCAATTGTCACACAAAGAGCGTCAATATCCCGACCTGATTATCGACGATGCCGTCATAGATCATCTTGACCGCGACATAGATGATGACCGCCAGACCGACATAGGCGATCCACCGGAACCGCTCGATATATTTGGCGATGATGTTCGCCGCCACGCCCATCAGGGCGACCGACAGGATCAGGCCGATGATCAGGATGCCGGGATGATCGCGCGCCGCGCCAGCGACGGCCAGCACATTGTCCAGGCTCATGGAAACGTCAGCGACTGCGACCGCCCAGGCGGCGCCAGCGAAGCTCTTGGCAGGACGCAGACCGGAAACATCATCGTCGCTGGGATCGTCAGGCGTCTCGGTCCCGCGCTTGGGATGCAGTTCGCGCCACATCTTCCAGCTCACCCACAGGAGGAGCAAACCGCCCGCCAGGATCAGGCCGACGATCTGCATCAACTGCGTGACCACCAGCGCAAAGCCGATCCGCAGGACCAGAGCGGCGATGATACCGATCAGGATGACCCGCTGGCGCTGCTGCACCGGAAGACCGGCCGCCAGTGCGCCGACGACGATGGCGTTATCGCCCGCCAGCAATATGTCGATCATCAACACCTGGCCAAAGGCTGCAAGCGCCTGAGGCGACCCGATATTGCTGAAATCGTTGACGATATGGCCCCAGATATCGGCGGGAGAGCCAAAACCCTGGGCCGCAGCGGCGGCAGTGGCAAAAAGGTCGATCATGGCGGCCTGATGTCCCCTAGTCGATATCGATCAGTAAAGATGACGGGCGGATTGCGCGCCCCGCACTATGGCGAAGCGATCAAGCCGCAGCCTGAACGCTTCCGCCATGCTTATTGATTCATGGAATCGAAGAAATCCTCATTGGTCTTGGAATCCTTCATCTTGTCGAGCAGGAATTCCATCGCGTCGACCGTGCCCATCTGCATCAGGATACGGCGCAGCACCCACATCTTGCTGAGCTTGGCCTTGTCGACCAGCAATTCTTCCTTGCGGGTGCCGGACTTGCCGACATCCAGCGCCGGGAAGATGCGCTTGTCCGCCACCTTGCGGTCGAGCACGATTTCCGAATTGCCGGTGCCCTTGAACTCTTCGAAAATGACTTCGTCCATGCGGCTGCCCGTATCGATCAGCGCGGTGGCGATGATGGACAGCGATCCGCCTTCCTCGATATTGCGTGCCGCGCCAAAGAAGCGCTTGGGCCGCTGCAACGCGTTGGCGTCGACGCCGCCCGTCAGCACCTTGCCCGATGACGGCACGACCGTGTTGTAGGCGCGGCCGAGGCGGGTGATCGAATCGAGCAGGATCACCACATCCTTTTTATGTTCCACGAGGCGCTTGGCCTTCTCGATCACCATCTCGGCGACCTGAACGTGGCGCGAGGCAGGCTCGTCGAAGGTCGAGGACACAACCTCGCCTTTCACGCTGCGCTGCATGTCGGTGACTTCTTCCGGCCGTTCGTCAATCAGCAGGACGATCAGGAAGACTTCGGGATGATTGTCCGTGATCGCCTTGGCGATATTCTGCAACAGCACGGTCTTGCCGGTGCGGGGCGGGGCGACGATCAGGGCGCGCTGCCCCTTGCCCTGGGGCGAAACGATGTCGATGACGCGCGCCGACTTGTCCTTGACCGTGGGGTCCAGCGTGTCGAGCACCAGCTTTTCGGTCGGATAAAGCGGCGTCAGGTTGTCGAAGTTGACGCGGTGGCGCACGACCTCCGGATCGTCGAAATTAACGGAAATGAGCTTCGTCAGCGCGAAATAGCGCTCGCCGTCCTTGGGCGCGCGAATCTCGCCTTCCACCGTATCGCCGGTGCGCAGGCCGAACTTGCGCACCTGATTGGGCGACACGTAGATGTCGTCCGGTCCGGCGAGGAAATTCGCTTCGGGCGATCGCAGGAAGCCGAAGCCGTCGGGCAGCACCTCGATCGTGCCCTCGCCCATGATCTGCTCGCCATTTTCCGCCTCGGCCTTGAGGATCGCGAACATCAGGTCCTGCTTGCGCAGGGTCGATGCGCCTTCGACGCCCAGTTCCTCCGCCATGGTGACAAGATCGGCGGGCGATTTCTTCTTGAGGTCCTTAAGGTGCATTCGACTTGAGTCCGATGGAAAGAGGATAGAGATGACGCTTCGGGAGAATAGGCCCGGCAGGGGAAGCCGGGAGCCCGCGCCGGACGGCGGGGAGAGATTGTTCCGCGTTTAGCGGCGAGGGGCGCGGCAAGTCAAGGCGGCTGCGGCCCCCGCACGCGCGGAAAACGGCATCAGGCGGGCGCTTCGCGGCAGAAGGTGCTCAAGCTGCGGCAATGGACCAGCCCCGCCCCGCCATGATATGAAGGAAGATATAGGCTGGAGAGGTGAGTCATGGAACGTCTTCGTTCCATTGCCGTGATCGCATTCCTGTCTTTTGCCGCGCCTGCGCTGGCTCAAGACCCTCCGCCGCCCGCCGATGACCCGCCCTCCGTCGTCCGCACCCTGCCACAGGATGACCGAATGACGATCCCGATCCACATCGGTGGAAAGGGCCCCTGGAACTTCATCATCGATACCGGATCGCAGCGCACCGTCCTCTCGCGCGATCTGGCGGAGCGCCTCGTCTTGCCCACGCTGGAGATGGTCACGGTCATCGGCATGGCCGGTAAGGCGCAGACGCGCACGGTCGCGGTGCCGCAGCTTCGCTATGGCAGCGTCACCGTCGACGGCATCGAGGCTCCGGTGCTGGAGGCCGCGCATCTGGGCGCGCCCGGCCTCCTCGGCCTCGACAGCCTCCACGCCCGCCGCCTGCTGATCGACTTCCGCGCCGGGCGGATGGAAATCAGCAACAGCCGCCGCACCTTGCGGGACCCCAACGCCATCATCGTCGAGGCGCGCCGCCGTAAGGGCCAACTCATCCTTCTCCATTCGGACGTGAACGGGACGAAGGTGAACATCATATTGGATACGGGCACGCACCTAAGCGTCGGCAATCTCGCGCTGATGAACAAGCTCAGCCAAAGGAAACGCGCCCCGCCGCTCGCCCCCGTTACACTGCTCAGCGTCACCGGAGAGGTGCTGAGCGGCCTGCTGGGCCACCTCCAGCAGATTCGCATGGGACCGATCCTGCTCAGGAATCTGCGCGTCATGTTCGCCGACGCGCCGCCCTTCGCCGAACTTGGCTTGCAGGACAAACCTTCCCTGCTGCTGGGCATGGACGCGCTCCAGTCCTTCGACAGGATCGCGATCGACTTCGGCCGGGGCAAGGTCGATTTCCTCATGCCCGATGGCAGCGCGCTCGATCACCAGCAGCTTGCGGCGAAACTGCCCGCGGCGGGATAGGATCAATGCGGCGGCTGCCTCGGCCGGTCACGGCCCAGCACCTGATCGATCCATTGCTGGTCCAGCCGCGGCGGCGCTGGACGGGCGGGCGGCGCCTGCGATACGGGGCCCTGCTCGCCCGAGTCCGGATCTTCTTCCTCCGGCGGCGGCTGTTGCTGGCCGGGATCGACCGGCAGGCCATTCTCATCGACCATCATGCCGTTGTCGGGCTGCCCATAATAGGCTTCCTCATCCGGCTCCAGCTGCCATTCGGGCAAGGTCACCTGCGTTTCGAACTGTTCCACCGGACGGCGGGACACGGCGACCTTCATGAAATCGGCGAAGGCGCGGGCGGGCGCCCTGCCCCCCTGGAGCACGCGCACCGCGCGGGCATCGTCGCGGCCCATCCACACGCCTGTCGTGATGCCGCTGGAAAAGCCCAGGAACCAGCCATCCTTGTTGCTGTTGGTCGTGCCGGTCTTGCCTGCCACAGGGCGGCCGATCTGCGCCGCCCTGCCGGTGCCGGTGCTGACCGCCGTCTGCATGAGGTCGGTCATGCCCGCCGCCACCCAGGGCGCGACCAGCACGCGGCTGGTATCGTCCTGATGCTGGTAGAGCAGCCTTCCGTCGGCGGTCGTCACCTTGGTGATGCCATAGGGCGTCACCGCCACCCCCTTGCGCGCGATCGATGAGAAGGCGCGCGTCATGTCGATCAGGCGGACGTCCGACGTGCCCAACACCATCGAAGGATGCGTGTTGATGGGCGTGGTGATGCCGAAACGGCGCGCCATGTCGGCGATGGTCGGAAAGCCGACCTCGACCCCCAGCTTGGCCGCCACCGTATTGATGGAATAGGCGAAGGCCGTGCGGATATCGATATCGCCCGAATAGCGTCCGCTGCTGTTGCGCGGGCTCCATCCGTTGATGGTGACCGGACTGTCGGTGACGCCCGTATCGGGCGTATAACCGGCCTCCAGCGCCGCCATGTAGACGAAGATCTTCCAGGCCGAACCGGGCTGACGCGTCGCGGTGGTCGCGCGATTATAGTTGGACGACACATAGTCGAGCCCGCCCACCATCGCCCGCACCGCCCCGTCACGGTCCAGCGACACCAGCGCGCCCTGCGCCCCGGCAGGCGCATTGGCCTTGATCGCCGCCGTCGCCGCCTTCTGCATGCCAAGGTCGATGGTGGTATAGACCTCCAGCGGCTCATTGGGTTCGTCCACCAATATATCGAGCTGCGGCAGCGCCCAGTCGGTGAAGTAGCGGACGCTGTTCTGCGGCGGCTCAGGCGCCATCTTGACCTCGTTCAGGTCGGCGCTGGCCCGTTCGGACGCGCTGATCACGCCATTTTCCTGCATCAGGTCCAGCACGACGCCCGCGCGGCCGATGGCGGCGTCCGCGTCGGCCGTGGGCGAATAGCTTGACGGAGCCTTGACCAGACCTGCGATGATCGCCGCTTCGGGCAGGTCCAGCGTGGTCGCGGGATGGCCGAAGAATTTCCGGCTCGCCGCATCGATGCCATAGGCGCCGCCGCCGAAATACACCTTGTTGAGGTACAGCTCCAATATCTGGCGCTTGGAGAATTTCCGCTCCAGCGCCAGCGCCAGGATCATCTCCCGTACCTTGCGGCCCCAGCTATAGCTGTTGTTGAGGAAGATGTTGCGCGTCACCTGCTGGGTGATGGTGGACGCGCCCTGCAACCGCCGCCCTTTCCCCCTGTTTTCCAGCGCCACCCACGCCGCGCGCGCCATGCCGATCGGATCGACGCCGGGATGGTGGTAGAAACGCCGGTCCTCGGTCGACACCATGGCCTCGACCATCACCACCGGGATCTGGTCATAGGCGAGCCACCGGCCGAAGCTGGGGCCCAGCGACACGATCACGCTGCCATCGGCGGCATGCACGCGGATCATCTGGCCATTGGGCGACGATTTCAGCGATTCATAGCTGGGCAGCGACTGATAGGCGATGACAACGGCGATGGCGATGGCGAAGAGGCCGCCCAGCGTCGCCACCAGCCCCAGCTTCACGGCCCGCATCAGCCATAGCCGCGCCTTGCCGGGCGTTCCGTTGCTCTTGCCTGATCGTGCCATATGTGTCGCCGGATACCCGCTCAGTCGGAAGGCGGCCAGCGATCATCAGGCGCGGCCGCATGGAAAGCCTTGGTTCTCAAGAAGATTGACGCTTTACCGGGGATGAACGATTATTCAACCTCGCCGCGCGGCTTGAAATCGAGCGACGCGCTGTTCATGCAATAGCGCAGGCCGTTGACGCCCGGCCCATCGGGAAAGACATGGCCCAGATGCCCATCGCACTTGGCGCAGCGCACTTCGGTGCGGATCATGCCATGGCTGCTGTCGCGCACTTCCTCCACCGCGTCGATATCGACCGGGGCGGTGAAGCTGGGCCAGCCCGAACCGCTGTCATATTTCTCGTCCGCGTCGAACAGTTCAGCGCCGCAGCCAGCGCAATAATAGACGCCATCGGCCTTGTTGCTGTTATATTTGCCGGTGAAGGCCCGTTCGGTCCCCGCTTCGCGCAGGATATGATATTGTTCGGGGGAAAGGCGCTCGCGCCATTCGGCTTCGCTGAGGTTGAGCTTGTCCATGGCGGGAATATGGCGGTGCGCCCGCCGCCAATCAAGCGCTTAGGATGGGAAGGAAATGCGGCCGCGCCAGGCCGCCCTTACCGCTCCCGCGCCGCTTGCCGGGCGATTGCCAGCAACTCATGGCGAACCAGCAGATCGCCGATACCCCTGCCCGACCGGCTCGCCCGCTCCGCCTGCGCCAGCCGGTGGATCACGCGCGCAATCCCCTGGGCGTTCCAGAGGCGAACCTGGCGCGTGACCACGGGCTTGTCCTTCCAGAAGACCTGCTTTCCCGCCCCTTCCACCGCGGCTTCCAGACGGCCGCTGTCATCGAACGACATCCTTATGCCGGCGATCAGCATCGCCCGCGTCAGCAACGGCCGCAGCACCGCCGCCATGGCCGTGCCGGTTTCGGTCAGGCGGCCAAGTTCCCGGTGCATGGCCCGCAAGTCGCCGCCAAGCACGGCATTGACCAGCGGAGCGGCATCCGAATCGGGATTGTCGGCCGATAGCGCATCCAGCGCCTCCGCCGTCGCCTCGCGCGGATGTTCAGGCGCCGCGTCCAGATAGAGGATCAGCTTTTCGATCTCGCCCGCCATCAGCGCGCGGTCGCCATTGGCCAGATCGACGATGCGCCTCGCCAAGTCGGGGGCCAGGCGCAGCCCGCCTTCGCGCACCATGGCGGCGGCAATCTGTTCCGCCTCCCGCGCGTCGGGCTGATAGGATGCGAAGGCCATCGCCATGGGGCTGTCGGTGGCCAGCTTCAGCAGCTTCGACGTCCCCTTGAGCGCGCCTGCGATGGCTATGACGGGGTTCCCCGCCGCCTCCGCCTGGAGCAGCGCCGTCACGGCGGGCAGCGATTCATCGCCCATCCCGTTGACGCGAATCCAGCGGCGATCGCCGAACATGGAAAAGGAAGCGGCCTCGTCCGTCAGCCGGGCGGGGTCGTCCCGCAGCGTTTGACCGTCCAGGTCCACCCGCTCCGCCTGGTCCCCCATCGCCCGCTCCAGCCGCTTGCCGAGCGCGGCGCTGCCCGCTTCGTCGGGCCCGTGCAGCAGGAAAAGGCGTATGTCGGGAGGCGGCGCATCCAGCGCCTTTTCGATCTGGCCGCGATTGGCCTTCAACGCTGCTTTTCCCGCGCGGCGAACAAGGCGATCCGGGTCACGATCTGGTCGGCGACCGTCTGCGACAGCCGTTCCAGCGCCGTGTCTTCCGCCGCGATGGTCGCATATTCGCTGGACGTGACGTCGATGCCCGCGTCCGATCCCGCCGTGTCGTCGATGACCTGCGTGCCGGTCGCCATGTCGATCAGCTGATAGCGCGCGCGCAGCGTCCGCCGTTCCCGCGTAATGGCGGTGTCGGCGCGCAGGCCAAAGCCGCTGATCTGGTCATCCAGCTTCACCACCAGCTTGTAGGCCGGGCCGCCGCCACCGCCGATGGTCGAAAGCCGGTCATTGAGCGCATTGCGGACCAGCCAACCGCCTTTCCCCTCGATCGGCTGCACGTCGACATGGCCCAGCGCCTGCGCGACCGCGCCATGGCTGCCGCCGCTATAGACAGGGCGAAGGCCGCATGCGGAAAGGGAGGCGAGAAGGAGGATGGGGACAACGCGTTTCATCAACCAACCTTTATCCGTTCGGGCCGATCTTGTCGAAGGGCGAACGGCCGTTGCTTAAATTACCAGATTCACCAGACGGTCCGGCACCACGATCACCTTCTTGGGCGTGGCCCCATCCAGGATGCGAACCACATTGGGCGCGGCAAGGGCAAGCCTTTCAAGCTCCTCCTTGCTCGTGCCCTTCGGCACCATGATGGTGTCACGCAGCTTGCCCATCACCTGGCAGGCGACAGTCACCTCATCCTCGACCAGCAGCGCGGGGTCGACCTGCGGCCATGCGGCGTCGGCGATCAGCCCCTGCCCGCCCATGTCGGCCCAGGCTTCCTCGGCCAGATGCGGCGTCATCGGCGCGACCAGCAGCGCCAGCGCACGGATGGCCGCGCTGCGGCTGGCCGAAGGCTTGGCCTTTTCCACCGCGTTGGTGAGTTCGTAGATCTTCGCCACCGCCTTGTTGAAGGACAATGCCTCGATATCCTTCGCCACGCCGTCGATGGTCTGGTGCAGCTTGCGGTCGAGAGCCCGATCCTGGCCGGAAGCTTCTTGCCCCTCGGCCGCCTTGTCCGCCTCGCCGAACAGCCTCCACAGGCGATTGATGAAGCGCCAGCTCCCCTCGATCCCGCTCTCTGTCCAGGGCAGGTCGCGCTCGGGCGGACTGTCGGACAGCATGAACCATCGCACCGCGTCCGCGCCATATTGCGAAATAATGTCATCGGGATCGACGACATTCTTCTTCGACTTGGACATTTTCTCGACGCGGCCGACAGTCACCGGCGCGCCGCTGTCGATCATCACCACCTTGTCGCCCTGCCGCTCCACATCCTGCGGAGCGAGCCATGCGCCCTCCGGCGACTTGTACGTCTCGTGCGTCACCATGCCCTGCGTGAACAGGCCGGTGAAGGGCTCGGCAAAGCCGATCTGCCCCATATGCTGGAGCGCGCGGGTCCAGAAGCGCGCATAGAGCAGGTGCAGGATCGCATGTTCCACGCCGCCGATATATTGCCCCACCGGCAGCCATTTCTCGACCGTTTCCCGATCGAACGGCTTGTCCTTGGGCTGGCTGGCGAAGCGGATGAAATACCAGCTGGAATCGGCGAAGGTGTCCAGCGTGTCCGTCTCGCGCCGCGCCGCCTTGCCGCATCTGGGGCAATCGACATGCTTCCAGGCCGGATGCCGGTCGAGCGGGTTGCCGGGAATGTCGAAGCTGACATCCTCCGGCAGCAGCACGGGCAACTGGTCCTTGGGCACGCCCACCGGGCCGCAATCCTCGCAATGAATGACCGGGATCGGCGTCCCCCAATAGCGCTGGCGCGACACGCCCCAGTCGCGCAGGCGGAACACGGTGGTGCCCGTGCCCCAGCCTTCCGCCTCAGCACGGCGGATCACTTCGGCCTTGGCGTCCTCGACGCTCATGCCGTTGAGGAATTCTGAGTTCACGAGGCGGCCAGGGCCGGTATAGGCCTCCTCGCCGATGCCCTTCTCCTCATCGCCCTCGGCGGCGACGACGCGCTCCACCGGCAGCATATATTTGCGGGCGAAATCCAGGTCGCGCTGGTCATGCCCCGGCACCGCCATGACCGCGCCGGTGCCATAGTCCATCAGCACGAAATTGGCCACGAACAGGGGCAGCTTGCGGCCGGTGAAGGGGTGGATCACCGACAGGCCGGTGTCATAGCCCTTCTTCTCCTGCGTCTCGATCTCCGCCGCGGCGGTGCCGCTATGACGGCATTCCTCGGCGAAGGCGGCAAGGCCCGCGTCCCTGGCTTCCAACGCCAAGGCCAGCGGATGGTCCGCCGCGATCGCGGCAAAGCTCGCGCCGAAAATCGTGTCGGGCCGGGTCGAGAAGACCTCGACCTCGCTGATGCCGTCCACCGGCGTGTCGAGCTTGAAGCGGAATTGCAGGCCGACCGATTTGCCGATCCAGTTCTCCTGCATCAGCCGCACCTTTTCGGGCCACTGGTCCAGCGTCTTGAGGCCACTCAGCAGATCGTCGGCGAACTGGGTGATCTTCAGGAACCATTGGGAAAGCTTGCGCTTCTCCACCGGCGCGCCCGACCGCCAGCCCTTGCCGTCGATCACCTGCTCATTGGCGAGCACGGTCATGTCGACCGGGTCCCAATTGACCGCCGATTCCTTGCGATAGACCAGCCCCGCTTCCATCATGTCCAGGAACAGCGCCTGTTCCTGCCCATAATAGTCCGGCTCGCAGGTCGCGAGTTCGCGGCTCCAGTCCAGCGCGAAGCCCAGCTTTTTCAGCTGCGCCCGCATCGTCGCGATGTTGGATCGGGTCCAGTCGCCCGGATGCACCTTCTTTTCCATCGCGGCATTTTCGGCGGGCATGCCGAATGCGTCCCAGCCCATAGGATGCAGCACTTCATGGCCCGTCATGCGGCGGAACCGCGCCAGCACGTCGCCCATGGAATAGTTGCGGACATGGCCGATATGGATGCGCCCGGAAGGATAGGGGAACATCTCCAGCACGTAGGAACGCGGCTTGTCGCTGCTGTCCGACGCCTTGAACGTCTGCTTCTCGTCCCAGACGGCCTGCCAGCGGGCGTCGGCCTCAAGCGGATTGAAGCGCCTTTGCATCTATTTCAGTCCTTAAAATGCATGCGGGCCGAGCTTTTCCAAGCCCAGCCCAGTTATTCAGGAAAAGCGGATGAAAGGAAGGGCTTATCCCGTGATCGCCATGCGGCGCAGGTCGCGCGCCTTGGTCAGGATGATCTCTTCCAGCTTCTGCACGGTGGCCGCCTGCACCGGCGCATCGATCCATTGCCCGCCCTGATTCACCTGACGGCTGGCCGCGACGCGCAGCGCATCGGCGCGCAGGTCCTGGTCCAGGATCGACACCGTCAGCTTCATCCGTTCGTTCGGGCTGTTCGGATTGGCATACCAGTCCGTGACGATGACCCCGCCGTTCGAATCCGTCTGCACCAGCGGCATGAAGGAAATCGTGTCCAGCGTCGCCCGCCACAAATAGCTGTTGACGCCGATCGTGGTGATCTTGGACGCGGCGAGGTCGGCCTTGGGCCGCTCCTTCGATCCGCCGCCACAGGCGGCGAGCGGCAGAAGCGCGGCCAGCAGCAGACCGGCGGAAACAGGAGCGGGAAGGCGGCGGACCATCAGGTATGTCCCATATTGAAGGAAAACGCCCCGCTTCTATAGAGGACCGGTTGCAATGGGCAAGAGGGACGCCATCTACGGCGCGGGAGCAGCGGCCGCCCTGTGCGCGGCGGCCTGTGTGTTCCGTGCAACAGATTGTATAAAAAGGACGTCCGCACTACCCATGGCGGCGTTTCGCTTGTAGAAGAACAGAAAAGGTCGGTGGGGAAGAGATTCGCGTCATGCGTGTGAATAGGGGATATTTGGCATTGGCAGGCTCGGCGGTCGCCGTGGCCGGCTTCATGCTGTCTCCTGCTCTCGGTGCTGCGACCGATCTTGTCCGCCTGCGGGCCGATGTTCCGGTGTCGCTTGGCGCCCTGGGCAGCATTTCCTCCTTCACGCCGACTACCAAGGACCCGCGTCTGGCTGCCGCCTATGCGCGCATCGCCGCTTCGGCGGGACGGCAGAATTTCCGCTTCACCCCCACCAGTGGTTCGCTCAGCGGCCAGCGGTCCGTCACGGTGATGGTGCGCGCGGGCAATGACGATCGCGTCGCCATCAGCCGCACGCTCGACCCGGTGAACATCGCACCGGTGGCGTTCAGCCTCAACAGCGCGCATAACTGGCGCAAGTTCGCCTTGCCTGAAACCATGGGCCGGAAGGAACTGGACCCCGTTTCGCTGGATCAGATGGCGGGCGCCAAGAATTTCTCGCTGGATCAGGATCGCAAGACCCGGTTCAGCACCAAGGTCATGATCGAAAATCGCCGCGAGCCCGGCCAGGCGGTCCGCAATCCGGGCGCGGACAAGGATTATTCGCTTGATCTGGCCAGTTCCTACTCGCTGACCCGCAACCTGAACGTCACCGCCGGGCTACGCTATAATAACAGCGTGATCGGACGCCTGACGCCGATGACCGATGACCGGCAGGACGATCAGGCGGTCTATCTGGGAACCGTCTTCAAATTCTGACCGGCTGATGCTGGTGGAAGCGGCGCTTTCTGCTTACCGTATCTGCGCTTGTGAAATTCCTGTAGTCAGCCTCACCTCTCACCCGTTCGGGCTGAGCGAAGTCGAAGCCCCCGGCTGAGCGGAGCGAAGCAGCCCCCGCTACGCACGGCAAACCTTCGACTTCACTGAGGACAAACGGCAATACCAAAAAGCCGTGGCCTACTATTTTCAACCACCTACCAGCCCATCGATCGCAGCCCATCCCGAAGCGCCCAGCGCCTTCACCATCCGGCGATGATCCGCTTTCACACCCCCCAACGCAATCACCGGCATGGATGCCGTCCGCGCCAGTGCAGCAAAGCGCACCGGGCCAAGCGTCCTTGCGCCAGGGTGCGACCGGGTGGCGAACAGAGGCGACAGGAACAGCAGATCGGCCCGCAATCGCTGCGCCCGCTCCACCTCCACCCGGTCATGGGCGGCCATGCTGTGCAGCAGCAGCCTTCTCCCCCCGCTCTGCACCGGCCCGTGCCACCCATCCGCTTTCCAGGCGGCCGCCAGCCCTTCCGTCCCCGCGACGAAAACCAGCAGGCGGCGGCGGCGCGCAATCGCCACCACCTGATCGAAAAGCGAGCGGCGCTGCGCGGATGGCGTGCGGTAATGACGGAAGATTACCCCGGCCCGCCCCTTCGGCAACCCCGCCACCGTCTTCAGGAGCGCATCCACTGGAATCCGCTCATCCGTCATCAGCCAGACCGGCGGCAGATTTTTGCGGTGGCGGCGCGTCATCCCCCTCGCCTATAGCAGCCCCCATGACGACCGAAAGCATCGAAGCGGCCGACAGGCTGAATGCCGTGCGCGAAGCTGTGCAGCGTGCCGCCCGCCTGACGGGCCGCACCGCGGACGACATCAACCTGATCGCGGTCTCGAAGACGCAGGATCCCGCCGCGATCCGCCCCCTGATCACGGCGGGCCAGCGCAGCTTCGGCGAGAATCGCGTGCAGGAAGCGCAGGGCAAATGGCCGCAGTTGCAGGAAGAAGCGCCGTGCATCACCCTGCACCTTGTCGGACAGCTTCAATCCAACAAGGCCGCCGATGCGGTGGCGCTTTTCGACGTCATCCATTCGCTCGATCGCCCTTCCCTGCTCACCGCTCTTGCGCGGGCGATGAATGCGGCGGGCAAGCGGGTGCCCTGCTTCGTCCAGGTCAATATCGGCGCGGAGGCGCAGAAAGGCGGCTGTCCGATCGCGGATACCCCTGCCCTGATCCGCAGCGCGCGCGACGCGGGCATTCCGCTGCTCGGCCTGATGTGCGTGCCGCCCGCCGATGTCGAACCCGCTCCCTATTTCGCCCTGCTGGCCAAGATGGCGCGGGAAGAAGGGCTGGACCGCCTGTCCATGGGCATGTCGGGCGATTTCGAAACCGCGATCATGCTGGGCGCGACCGACATCCGGGTCGGCACGGCGCTGTTCGGGGAAAGGCCCTCCGCCGCCCGCCCGGTCCCGGCGAGCGGCAGGGGAATGATCAGAAACTCCCGCGCAACGTGATGCCGTAGGTGCGTGGTTCGGCGAGATAGGCGGAGATCAACTGGTTCGCCATCGGCGCGCCACGACCGAACTGGCCGATAGTGGAGGTTCCGGGGCTGCTCGACTGGAGCGGACTACTGAACGCGACCTGGGTGTAATCCTGGTTGAAGATATTCTGCCCCCAAAATTCCACCGCCCAGCGCTGCTGCGGTCCCCTGATGCCGACGCGGGCGTTGAACACGGCATAACCGTCCTGCCGCTTTTCCGGGAACAGGTCCGACCCCGTATTGAAGTCGCCGGTCATGCGCCCGTCGACGTAAAATAGGGCCGACAGGCCGCTTGACCCCAGCTCGGGCGTCCAGGATGCACTGACGGTCGTCACCACCTCCGGCGCCTGCGAGTTGATCGATCCGGGCAGCAGGAACAGCGCAGGATCGAGCGGCACGCTGCCATCGGCGCTTCCGACCAGCCGGTTGGCGAACTTCGCCCGCGCATAGGTCAGCCCGCCCGCCAGCCGGACATTGCGCACCGGTGAGGCAGCCAGTTCCAGCTCGACGCCCTGGCTGATCAGGCCCGGCCCCACATCGCCATCGTCGCATGTTCGCGCGGGCGACAATGTCCCGTCGCAACCATTGATATTCTGCACCACGAAGCTGGTGCCGTTGAAGGTATTCAGCTGGAAATTCTTGAACTCCTGCCGGAACGCGGCGATGTTCACGCTCCATTTCGGCTGCGTATATTTGAGGCCGATCTCGAACGCGTCGACCTTTTCTGCGGCGAAGCGCAGGCTGGTCACATCCGCGTTGCTGCGCGGCGCGAAGACCGCCGGAACCTGGTTCAGGCCGGTCGTGCCCAGCTGGAAGCGGTCAAGATTGTAGCCGCCCGCCTTATATCCGCGCGAATAGCTGCCATAGACCAGCATTTCATCGACCGGCTTCCACGACAGGACCGCCGTTCCCGAAAACTCGCCGTCGCTGATCCGGTCATTGAGATCCAGCGCATTGAGGCCCGTGGAGCTGTTGCCCAGGCACCCCAGAGTCAGGATGCCGCCAGCCAGTGCCGACGCATCACCCAGCCCAGCCGCCGCGACCCCCGGCAGGGCCGACCCCTGAAGCGCGGCGCAGGTCGCATTATTATTGTTGAAGTCCGCGGAAAAGCGCTTGCTCTCATGCGTGTAGCGCAGGCCCAGCGTCAGGTCGATCTGTTTAGTCAGGTGGATGATGTTATGGGTGAAAAGCGCCCAATTCTCACTCTTCTGCCGATAAATCGACGCCACGTCGCCAGCACCCGATGGGATCGCCGTCAATGCCCGCAACCCATTGCCGAGGCCAGTCGAGATCGCGCCCGCCTGAGCCGCCGCCACGGGGGCGGAAAGCCCGGCGCCCAGGAAGGCCGCGTTCAACCGTGCATTCAGCAGGCCCTGAAATCCCGTAATGAGCGGCTGCGTCGCCGCGCCGCTGCCGCACGCCGCCAGTTGGGCGGCCGTGAAATTGCTGGTGGCCCCTGCCCCGGCCATCAGACGGCAGGCGGCAAAGCGTCCATAATCCGCGCCGAAAACGATATTGTCCTCCAGCGTCAGCTTCTCATGCGCATAATAGCCGCCGATCAGCCAGTCGAGCACGTCATTGAAGGCGGAACCCTGCGCGCGCAATTCCTGGGTGAAGGTTCGGAACTGGCGATAGGTGTTGGGATCGCGATAGAGCAGGTCCGCGCCGCTATAATCATAATCGCCATAATCCTGGCTCTTATAATCGCGATAGGCGGTGATGCTGGTCAGCTTCACGCCGCCCAGATCATAGTTAACCTCGCCCGACAGGCCCCAATCCTTGACCTTGCTGACATAGTTGCGGCCTTCGGTGATCGTCAGCTCACGGTCATAGGGATCGGAGGGGAAGACGCTGCCCTGCCCCGCCAATATGGCCGCGATGCGGTTGAAGGGCGCTGTTTCATAGCCGCCGCCGGGCAACGGCCGCCGCTCGCGCGTTTCGATATAGGCCGCGCCGCAACAGCTTTCGTCGCGATGCGTGTAATCGCCGATAAGGCGGATGGAGAGCGCGTCCGTCGGTTCGAACAGCGCCTGTCCGCGCAGGAAATAGCGGTCGCGGTCGTTCGTCTCGCCGACCTTGTCGCCGCTGGCGTCGACCAGATCGAAAAAGCCGTCGCGCTTCGACCAGACGCCGTCCAGGCTCAGAGCCAGGCTGTCGGTCACCGGCCCCGTCACCCGCCCGGACAAGCGCCAATAATCATAATTGCCGTATGTGACTTCCGCCTTGGCGCCGAACTTGAACTCGGGCGCGCGGCTGATGACGTTGATCAGGCCCGCCGACGCATTGCGGCCGAACAGGGTGCCCTGCGGACCGCGCAGCACCTCGACCCGTTCGATCTCGCCCAATTCGTTGAGGCCAGCGCCCGTGCGAGAGCGATAGACGCCGTCGATGAACACCGCGACCGAGCTTTCCAGGCCGGGATTGTCGCCGACCGTGCCGATGCCGCGCACGCGGGCCGATGCATTGGCTTCCGATCCGGTGGAGGACACCAGCAGGGATGGGGCGAGCTGGTTGAGCGTGCGGATATCGCTCGCCCCGCTATTCTGCATCGCCTGCGCGCTGACGGCCGACACGGCGATCGGCACGTCCGACAGCGGACTGGCCCGCCGGGTCGCGGTGACGATGATGACGGCGCTGTCATCCTCCACCGCTGCGGGCGCGGCGCTTTCTTCCTGCGCCTGCGCGAATGAAAATGGAGCGGTCAGGGCCGCCAATCCAGCCGAGAGCAGCCAGAGATTCCTATTGTTCATGATGGGGCCCTTTCTCTCCTGAAAAACGCACGGTGTTCCATGTCGTTGACTTTAGGTGCGATTATGCGGCCACAGAGGAGAGAAGGCAAGCGAGCCAAGCTTTTCCGGGTCCCTTCATGCATTTCGCCAACAGGCCGCTGACCCACTGTTGTTAAAGCACAACAGGTTTAGATCAGGTTTCCGTAACGGTCCATCATGCCAGCGGAAAGCGCAACAGGCGGTCGGCCACCGGCACCAGAGCCGTCGCTCCCGGCCCCACGGCACGGCGAATCTCGCCATGGCTGGCGTCAAGGCCGCCGGTCAGCGCGCCCAGAGCTGGCAGGATCAATTTGGACGAGGAACCGACAAAGCAGCGCCGCGACACATGACGGCCGCGCAGCGACAGCCGCAGCTTGGGGTGGAAATGGCCCGAAATTTCCGGCCGTGCATCATTGGGATCGGCTTCATGCCGCAGCCAGATGCCTTCCATTTCCGCTTCGGCGAGCCGTCGCCCGCCCGGAGCGCCGGTCATTCCCGCATCATGATTGCCGGTAATCCACACCCAGTCCACCCGCTCCATCAGCGCCGCCAGACGCTCCCGCGCCTTCCGGGGCAGCCGGGCCGCGCCATCCGCATCGTGGAAGCTGTCGCCCAAGGACCAGACCGATCGCGCACCCGTCCGGTCGACCAGCATGGCGATCAGGTCCAGCGTCGCCTGGCTGTCATGCGGGGGCAGGAACTGACCGAAGCGCCCGAACCAGCTCGCCTTTTCGAAATGCAGGTCCGCCACCAGCAGCGCCGATTTCGCTGGCCAGAACAGCGCGGCTTCGGGCAGCGCCAGAAAGTCGTGACCAGCGAACGAAAGGGGAACCATGACCCGCCTATGCCCCCTCCCGCGCCGTCTTTCAAGAGGGCGGCGGAGCGGCTATGGGCGCGGCATGGCCCGTCCCTTCACCATCGCCGCCCTTTATTGTTTCGCCGCCTTCGACGATCCGCATCGTCTGGCGGGGGACCTGCGCGCGCTCTGCGATACGCTGGATACCTGCGGCACGCTGATCCTCGCGAAGGAAGGGATCAACGGAACGGTCGCGGGAAGCGAGGAGGCGATCTCCGCTCTCGTCGGACATATCCGCGCGCTTCCGGGCTGCGCGGACATGGACGTCAAATATGCGGCAGCGGAGAGCGCCCCCTTCGCGCGCATGAAGGTGAAGGTGAAGCGGGAAATCGTGACCCTGGATGCAGGCGATCTTGATCCGGCCCGCCAGGCGGGGCGGCATCTCGATCCCCATGAATGGAACGAACTGATCGCCGATCCCGGCACGATCGTCATCGACACGCGCAACGCCTATGAAGTGTCCGTCGGCAGCTTCGAAGGCGCGATCGATCCGGGCACCCGGTCCTTCCGCGACTTTCCCGCATGGTTCGACGCCTTTGCCGGAAAGCTGCGCGAAGAAGGCCGCAGCCCGCGCATCGCCATGTTCTGCACCGGCGGCATCCGGTGCGAGAAATCGACGGCGCTGGTCCGCGCACGCGGCTTTGACGAGGTTTACCACCTGCGCGGCGGCATCCTGCGTTATCTGGAGGAGATGCCGGAGGCCGAAAGCCGCTGGCGGGGGGAATGCTACGTCTTTGACGATCGGGTGGCGGTCGGCCATGGCCTCAAGCCCGGCATGCATCGTCTCTGCCGTGCCTGCGGCCTTCCCCATCATGCGGACGAAGACCATCTCTGCCCGGCGGCCAAGCCTGCTTAGGCAGTGAAGCGGTGCAGCGCCGTCCCATGCGCCCTCAGCCAGGCGCGCGCTGGCCGGGGGTCCTCGCCCAATATGCGCTGGTGCGCCGCGTGAAAGGCCGGGCTGTGATCCATATGCAGCAGATGCGCCAGTTCATGGGCGACGGTCGCCCGGCGCACGGCCGCAGGGCACAAGATCAATCGCCAGCTATAGCGAATGCCGCCGCCGGATGAGCAACTGGCCCAGCGGCTGCGCGGATCGCCGATCCCAACCGATGTCACGATCAGGCCATGGTCCTGCGCCATGGCAATCGTCTCAGCCTCCAGCACCGCCCTGGCCCGCGCTTTCAGCCAGCGGAGCACGCGCTGCGGCACCGACTCGGCCGCGCCGCCCAGCATCAGCGAGCCGCCCTCTATCCTGATCGTGCGCGACATTTCCGCGACCCAGCGAATCTGGACATCCCGCCCTTCCAGCGGAAAGATCGCGCCATCATCCAGGACGAGCACCGGCAGCCGCGAAGCCAGTTGGGTGCGGACCCACCCCTCATGCCCCTGCGCCCAGCCGAGCGCGCGTTTCAGGTCGGCGCGAAGCGGCAGGGACAGGCGCAACTCTCCGCGCGTCCGGTCCAGCGACAGGCGATAGGCCCGCGCCCGTGCCGACCGGCGCACGCGCACCGGCACCTTGACGCCATCGACCAGGATCGCGCCGTCAGAGTTCCCGGTCGACAAGATGGTTTTCCCAGTCGCCTGCATCCGCCTCCGCCACCGTCCAGCCGCGCACGGACTGGCCGGCGCGATGCACAGCTTCCCTGTCGCCGCTGATCAGATAATGCCATTCGGGCAGGGGCTGGCCCTCCTCCCGCAGCCGGTAGGCGCAGGTCCTCGGCAGCCAGCTCAACGTCTTGACCTTCTGCGGCGTCAAGCGGACACAGTCGGGGACGAAGCGGCGGCGGTCCTTGTAGCTGGAACACAGCCCGCTGTGGCGGTCGAGCAGCTGGCAGGCGACATTGGTGGGATAGATCCGCCCGCTATCCTCATCCTCGGCCTTGTGCAGACAGCATTTGCCGCAACCATCGCACAGCGCTTCCCATTGCGCGCGGTCGAGCTGGTGGAGAGGCTTTTCCCAAAATTCCAACGGTCACCTGATCCATTTTTCAAGGAAGGCGAACACCTGATCCGGCCCTCCTTCATCCTCGTCCGGCGTGCCGGGGTCGTCCACGGGCACCAGCGCGATGGGTTCACCGCCCGGACCGAATAGATAGGGCGTGCGGCTGTGGCTGACCAGATAGCTGCTCGTCCCCTTCCCTTCTTCCTTGCCGTAGACGACGACGAAATCCTTCGCCACCTTGGCAATGTCTTCCTTGCTGCCGGTAAGGCCGATCAGACGCGGGTGGAAGGCGGCAACATAGGTTTTGAGCACCGCGGGCGTGTCACGCTCTGGATCGAGGCTGATGAGGATAGGCTGCACCTTGGCGGCGCGCGCCGGATCGGCTTTTTCGAACCTGGTGAAGGCCTGCATGATGCGTTGCAGGTCCAGCGGGCAGACGTCGGGGCAATAGGTGTAGCCGAAATAGACCAGCCGGTATTTGCCCTTGAAGTCGTCCCAGCGCACTTTCCCGCCATTCTGGTCGATCAGCGTGAAGGGCGCGCCGATCTTCGCCCCGGCGAGGTCGCCCGGCGCGCTCTGGCTGTTGCTGGAGGCGTCTCCGCCGCCATTGTTGCAGGCGGCCGCAAAGACGCCAAGGGACAGGACGAGCGGGAGAAGCGCTTTGTTCATGGCGCCGCCAGCCATGCCCTGCTATGGCCGCTTTTGCAAACGCAACGGGGCTTTTCAGGACGATGACAGGACGTTTTTTGCTTTCGATGGGTTTGGGCCGGGCCGCTGCTCTGGCGCTGGCCCTGCTTTCGCCAGTCGCGGCCCAGGCGCAGTTTTCCGACAATTATAATTTCCTGAAGGCCGTGAAGGACGCCGATGGCCAGAAGGTGACGGACCTGATCCAGAAGCCCGGCTCGACGGTGATCAACAGCCGCGACGTGACCACTGGCGAAACCGCCCTGCATCTGGTGATCGCGCGGCGCGACGCGACCTGGCTGGGCTTTCTGCTGGGCAAGGGCGCCAATCCCAACATCGCCGACCGGCAGGGCAATACGCCGCTGATGAACGCTGTGCAGGCCCGGTTCGAGGATGGGGTGCGCACATTGCTGGCGCATGGCGCGCAAATCGACAAGACCAATGGCAGCGGGGAAACACCCTTGATCCGCGCGGTGCAATTGCGCGACCTTGGCCTCGTCCGCCTGCTAGTGGCGCAGGGCGCCGACCCGGACCGGCGCGACACTATTGCTGGCATGTCGGCGCTGGATTATGCGAAACGGGACGGCCGCACGCCGGGGCTGGAAGAAGCGCTAAGCGCCGCCAAGAGCAAGGCCGCGCCCAAGGGCCCGGTGCAGGGCCCGGTCTTCTGAACGCTTCTGCTCCGGCCTTCTTCCCCTTGCGCGCCGGTGCCTGTCTCACCATCTTCAAAGCCTATCCGTTGCAGGATGAGGCAAGCGATGGACGGCAAGCACATCGAAATGGAGAAGGCCTGGGAACAGGCGCTCGGCAACATCTTCACACCCTATACCGGCGCTGATCATGATCCGGTGCGCAAGGCGATCAACGGCTTTGCATCGTCACTGGGATCAAGCAGCTACGAGATACGCAGGCATATGGCGCGCACCGCCGCCCGGCAGGGATCGACGGCGCTGGGTCAGTGCCTTGCCGATGAATATTGGGGAAAGCGCCCTTAGCAAGGCGCGCTCACCAGCCTAGCTCGGCCGCATGATCCGGGTCGGCGATCGCGGTCAGCCGCCGCGCAGCGCGCCGGGCGAAGCGGAGCGTTTCCGCCTTGCGCCGCGCTGCCGCCAAGGGTTCGACCGGGGCAGGGCGCAGCAATTCGGCATCATATTGATCCGCCACGATCAATCCGGTCCGGTCCGGCCACAATGCCTGGCTGTCGAAGGGAGACAGATCGAATCCCGAAGGCACGGCCCAGAAGAACCGGTCGCAATAGTCGAAATATTCCGGCCACTTCATATCGCCCAGCAGATCGGACCGGCTGCATTTGATTTCGACGATGGTGATCCGCCCGGCGCCGTCGATCGCCATGATGTCCGCCCGCCGCCCATTGGGAAGGGGCACTTCCATGATCCCGCTCATGTCGTGACGGAAGAACAGGCGCAGCGTGCCCCGCGCCACGGCAAGCGCCGTGCCGTCCGTCAGGGGCGAGCAGTCCCCGCTGGAAAGAGATGCCAATGCGGTCATGCCGCAGTCATAGAACAGTAAGGGAACAAAAGGAAAGGCCGATTTGGGCTATACCCGAACCGGCCTTCTCTCAGCTCCGTGAAAGGAGCGATCAGCGATAGAAGATATGGTTGTCGATCGCCGCCAGCTGGCGCTTGCCCCAGCCCGGCGAAACCCGGCGCGCGTGGAAGAAGAGAGCGCCTTCCGCCTGGCTGTCCCAGCTGTCTTGCATCGCGATCTGGGCGATGGCCACCGCTTCGCGCCAGCTACGGCTGGCGGTCGGGATGGGGGGCATGCCCCGGCCGCGCACGAAGCTGAACTGACCGGGCTGATAGACGACGCCGCACAGGCTGCTGGCAAAGCGGCCCGACTTCGCGCGATTGATGATGACGCGGGCAACGGCAAGCTGCCCTTCCAGGCTTTCGCCCTTCGATTCGAAATAAACTGCACCGGCGAGGCAACGCATGTCGCCATCGAGCGTTTCTGCATCACCCTGGGCGTCGACCAGAGCGGCGAGATTGTCGGCCTTGACATCGGCGCTGCCGGAAAGGGGGGCCAGCGGCTGCGCGACTTCGCGCGGCGCGGCGAAAACGATGGCGGGCTTCGTGGCCACCGGCGGAGCTGCATTCAGCTCTGAAAAAGACTGGGCCGAAGGAACTGCTTCATTGGCGCTCGACATATCGGCCGCAGTGACCGCCGCGCTGGCGGACAAAGCAAATGCCGCGGCAATCGCGGCCTTCAAACGAAAACTCATCACATCTCAAAATCGTGCGGTTCTTGGCCAGGGACGTCGTATTAAACCCTTACTCGCATCGACGTCAGGCCGCCCCCCGTCTGCGTGTTTACCGTGCCCGCCCCCCACGGGCGAAAACGGCAACCTGCGCGTTCAGCGTTGCCGGGGCCAGTGCCTGCCACGGCCAAAAGAGTCAACGATCAGCAGATCGTTTCAGCGGCGAACCGTTCCGCATCCGCGATATCGAGTTCGATAATCCACAGATCGGGGTCTGACCGGCGGCGGCGCGCTATATATTGGGACAGCGCCTCAGGTCCCTCCTGCGGCTCCGGTCCGCAGCGAGTCAGCCGGTATCCTCCTTCCCAGTCGGGAACCCGCTCGAAAAGCCCTGAATCCTGTCCCTTTTCAACGGCCTGGATCAGGATGACGCCGCTGATTTCGTCGCCTTTCACCAGCACGGTGGCAAAGCCTCCAGCAGCGGCGGCGCGGCGCACCAGCACGTTGACCAGTATCGCGCTGGTCAGCCGGTCAGCCTGCATAGCCAGGCAGGGAAGAAAGGGGGAATTGCGACCGCATGAAGGTGCCGGTGCCCCGGCCGACTTCCTCGCCTTCCATGTCGATCAGGCTCGCTTCGGCGACGAAGACTCGCCGCCTGCCGCTGATCCACCGGCCCTCGGCCCGGATTCGGCCAGGCCCGATCGGCCGCGTGAACAGCAGGTTGAACGCGGTGGTCAGCAGGAATCGATCGCTCACCAGACTGTTCGCGGCATAGAAGGCCGCATCGTCCAGCATCTTGAAATAGACCGTCCCATGCACGGCCCCAGCAGCGTGGAACTGGCTTTCGTCCACGTCGAATTCGATGACGGAACGGCCCGCTTCGCTGATCGTCAGTTCGGACCGGAACAGCCTGTTGATCGGCGCGGAGCGGTAGAGATTTTCCAGCGCACGGAAATGCGCCGCCTCGCCGCTGGGAGACGCCGCCGCGTCAGGCCGCGTCACGCGCTTCGCCGCCCGCCAGCAGCGCGTGCAGCGCTTCAGGGGATTGAGCCCCGCGCAGCCGGGCGACATTGCCTTCCTCGCGCAGATATCGGGAAACCCGCGCCAGCGTCTTCAAATGCTCGGCGCCACTGTCCACCGGCGACAGCAGGGCAAAGACGATATCCACCGGCGCATCATCCACCGCATCGAAGGGCATGGCGGGGTTGAGCAAAGCAACGACGCCGCGCATCCGGTCGAGGCCGGGAATCTTCGCATGGGGAATGGCGACTCCGCCGCCAAAGCCGGTCGATCCCAGCTTTTCGCGCTCAAGCAGCGCTTCGGCCACAGCCTGGGATTCCAGGCCATAGGCTGATGCCGCGAGTTGCCCGATCTTCTGGAAAAGCGGCCTCTTGCCATTCACCGAAAGGCCTGTGGCGAGCGCATCAAGCGCGACGATATCGGTGAAATGAACCATGACCAACCCGGAACAGCCGAGCCGCACTCCGTTTCTTCAAATTGCGCGACACTCGGGGATATGAAGCCCGGCCCCATAAGCCGCCGGCCAGCGAAGGTCAACCGGCGGCCAGGGGACGGCCTTAACGTCAGGAACGCGGCTCTACCCAGCCGATCGTCCCGTCCTGACGGCGATAGACCATATTATAGGCCGACGTGCCCGCATTCAGGAACAGCAGCGCATTGGTGTTGCGCAGGTCCAGCATCATCACGGCGTCAGACACGCTGGCTTCGGGAATGTCCACGCGGGTCTCCGCCACGATCAGAGGCGCTTCGGCGGGCTCCTCCTCGTCCGACGACCCGGCGAAAATCGTATATCCCGCTCCATCCACGCCATCGAGGTCATAGCCGTTCGCGCGCTGCGCCTCGGCCGCGACGGCCTGCTGGTGCCGGTCCTTCAACCGGCGCATATAGCGCCTGAGCTGCCGTTCGATCCGTTCGGCCGCCTGGTCGAAGGCGGGGTGCGCTTCCTGCGCTTCTCCCGATCCTTTCAGGATCAGGCCGGTCATGACATGGCAGACGATGTCGCAATGGAAGGCGCCGTGTGGAGCAGGCCGGAACGTGACCTGCGCGGAAATCGTGCGGGCAAAATATTTCTCGGCCATCGCCTCCAGCCGGGTCCAGACATGCTGCTTGAGCGCATCGCCCGTGTCGACCTGATGTCCGGAAACACGAATATCCATATGCCTTCTCCTTATTCTTGCGGGCCGCTGGACAGCGGCCCGGTGGCCGAAACTCAAAGGTTGGGCTTCACGGCCCCGCCTTCAAGCTTCCTCCAGCCAGAGCGGCTTTTCCAGCGTCGCGACGAACGCTGCATGCCGTTCCAGCTCCACCGCGCTCGCCTGAAAAACGCGCGCGGGACGAACAGGGCGAACCGCGACAATCGCCGCAAGTTCCACCTGAACCGTGCCTTTCTCCTCCTGCTGTGCAAGACCAAGGCCGATCTGACGCCCCCCGGTCAGTTCGATGTAAAGCTGGGCGAGCAGTTCGGCATCGAGCAGCGCGCCATGCTTGATCCGATGGCTGCGATCTATGCCATAGCGGCTGCACAGGGCATCCAGGCTGTGCTTCGCGCCGGGATGAAGCTGCCGCGCTATGGCGACGGTGTCGATCATCCGGTGCATGCCTACTTCGGGCAAGCCGCACAGCCTCAATTCATGATTCAGAAAGCCGAAATCAAACCGGGCATTATGCGCGACGAGATGGCTGTCCTCCAGAAAGTCGAGCAGTTCCTCGACTCCGGCCGAAAAGAGCGGCTTGTCCCTCAGAAAGACGTCCGACAGGCCATGCACCGCCTCGGCCGCCGCGGGCATGGAACGTTGCGGATTGTAATAAGCGTGGAAGGTCCGGCCGGTCGGCACGCGGTTGAAAAGTTCGATACAGCCTATTTCCACCAGCCGATCGCCGGACGCCGGGTCAAGGCCGGTCGTTTCGGTATCAAAGATAATCTCGCGCATTGGCCTCTTTAACCGATTCTGGCCGGATCTTCCTTATCGGCCCCTCTTGGCCTCAAGGCAAGCGACCAGGCGCCGCACCTGCGCGCGCGTGGCCGCGAAAGTGGTGCCGGTGTCGATGATATGATCGGCGCGCCGCCGCTTTTCGGCATCGGGCGTCTGCAAATGCAGGATCCGGCGGAATTTCGCCGGAGTCATGCCGGGACGCGAGAGCACGCGCTTGCGCTGCTTCCAGGCAGGGGCGGTGACGACGATCACCCCCGCCACCTTGCGATCATGATGCTTCTCGAAGAGGAGGGGGATGTCCAGCACGACGAAGCTGCGCGCCCGGTGCCGCCGCAGAAAGGCCATGCGCCGCTGCTGCACCGCCGGATGAACGATCGCCTCAAGCGCCTTCAGTTCATGCGGATGACCGAACACGGCCGCGCCCAGCTTCACCCGGTCGACGCCCATGGGACCGGTCGTGCCGGGGAAGCGCGCATCGATCGCGGGAAGCAAGGCGCCACCTGGTCCTTGCAGCCGATGCACTTCGGCATCCGCGTCGAACACCGGCACGCCTTCCCGCCGCAGCATGCGCGCGACGGCCGACTTGCCCATGCCGATCGATCCGGTCAGCCCATAGATCTTCATGGCTCAGGCGGCGAGAAGCAGGGCGCGCAGTTCATCGTCCCGCTCGCGCGGCGCCTGCGCGTCGAAAAATATGTCGAACGCCAGCGCCGCCTGCCCGATCAGCATCTCCAGACCGTCGAGCAGCTTGAACCCATGCTCCCGCGCGTTTTTCAGCAGCGGCGTCTCCAGCGGCGCATAGACGATGTCATAGACCGTCGCTCCAGTGGCCAGGGGCGTCAGGTCGAGTTCCAGCGGCGGCTGTCCGGCCATGCCCAAAGACGTGCTGTTGACCAGCAGGTCAGCGGGCGGAAGCACATCGGCCATGCCGATGACCCGGCCCTTGATTCCCGCACGGTCGAGCAGCGCCTGTCCCTTCGCCGCATCGCGCGCCATGATGGTGATGTCCGGCACGCCAAGGCTGGTGAGCGCGAACAATATGGCGCGCGCGGCCCCGCCAGCCCCCACCAGAACAGCGCTTTCGCCCTTCCACTTGTCGCGCAGCAGCGGCTGGAGGAAACCGCCCGCATCGGTGTTCGTGCCGATCAGCGGCCCGCCGGTCTCGCTGGCGATCGTGTTCATCGCTCCGATCCGCTCGCGAACGCCGCCCGGATCGTCGGTATAATCCATGACGGCGATCTTGTGCGGGATGGTGACATTGCACCCAAGCCAGTCGGGATCGGCCCGCCGCTCCAGAAAATAGGCGGCAAGGCCCTGGCTGGTCACATGCGTCTTGCGATATTCCGCCTCGATGCCCAGGCAGTCGAGCCAGAAATTATGGATGAGCGGCGATTTGCTGTGCGCGATCGGGTCGCCGATCACTTCGGCATAGGGGAGCGTGTCGGTCATGACGGCAGAACGCCCCGTGTGCGCAGAAAGTCAAGCAGCGGCAGCAGCGGCAGGCCCTGGATCGCGAACTGGCTGCCTTCGATCCTGCTGAACAGCTGCGCGCCGGGCCCTTCGATCCGGTAACAGCCCACGCACCAGCGGCACTCATCCCATTCCCGGTCGAGATAGGAGGCGATGAATTCATCGGACAGCGGCCGCACGGTCATGCGCACCCGTTCGACATGCCGCCAGATCGGCTCTCCGTTGAGGACGATGACGGCGGCGCTGTGCAGATGATGCACCTGACCCGACAGCAGCTTCAATATCCGTTCGGCGTCGGCCCGATCGACAGCCTTGTCGATCATGCTTCCGTCCCCCAGGCTCAACGTCTGGTCGCATCCCAGCACCAGCGCCCCGGCGACGCGGCGCGAAACGCGAAGCGCCTTCAACTCCGCCAGTGCATCCGCCAGCGCCCGCGCGTCCAGCCCGTCGGCACGCAGCGCGCCCTTCGCCGCTTCTTCGTCCACGCCGGGCGACAGCGCCTCGAACGGCACCTGCGCCGCTTGCAGCAGGGCCCGGCGGCTCGCGCTTTGGGAAGCCAGCACGATCATATGTCATTTCCTTCCGCCAGCACGCGGTCGTTGAACAGGTTGATGATGGCCGCGGCGGCTTCCTCGATCGACCGGCGGGTCATGTCGATCACCGGCCAGCCATTGTCGGCGAACATGCGGCGGGCAAAGGCCAGCTCCTCCTGCACCTTCTCTATGTCCACATAGCTGGTTTCCGGCGCCTGGTTGAGCGACAGCAGCCGGTTGCGGCGGATCTGCACCAGCCGTTCGGGACTGACGGTAAGGCCGACGACCATGGGATGTTTCAGCGAAAACAGGCTGCGCGGCGGGGGCGATTGCACCACCAGCGGGATATTGGCGGTCTTGTAACCCCTGTTGGCAAGGTAGATGGACGTTGGCGTCTTGGACGCGCGCGACACGCCCGCCAGGACGATGTCGGCCTCCTCCCAATTTTCATGTCCCACGCCGTCATCATGGGCGATGGTGAACTGGATCGCCTCGATCCGTGCGAAATAGGCCTCGTCCAATATATGCTTGCGGCCCGGCCGGTTGCGGGTTTCCTGCCCCAATATGTTGGACAGCGCGTCCGTCACGCTGTCGAGCGCGGCGACATGGGGCAGGCCCAGCGCCCGGCACCGCGTCTCCAGCCGCCGCCGCAACTGGTGATTGGACAGGGTGAAAAGCACCAGGCCCGGATTGGCGGCGATCTCCTCCATGATCCGGTCGAGATGGACATCGGACCGCACCATGGGCCAGAAATGCCGTACCGCCTCCACATTTTCGAATGCGCCGATCGCCGCCTTGGCGATATTTTCCAGCGTTTCGCCGGTGGAGTCCGACAGGAGGTGAAGGTGAATGCGCGACATGGAGCATATCTCTGTGTGGAGGCTGTGGATAAAGCAAGGGATAGGTTGCGGAGCAAATCGCCTCCTTTTCCCTCTCTGCGCTCCGCCTTTTTTTACCCACAGCCCTTCAACAAGCCCGTAATTTCATCCACATGCTGTGAGTAACGGGGACAAGCCCATTGAATCGACCGGGTCGGCCTAGCTCGAAAGAGTCAAGCTGTTGGCAAATCCGGGCGTAGCGCATAAACCCCGCTGCCAAGCGCCCAACTATCTCCATCATCCTTTTAGAATCTAAATAAGAGAGTTTATGACGGGACCAGATGCCGGCCAGTCCGCCGGGCCTTCCAAGCCGCTGCTTTCCGTCCTCAACGGTGAATGCCCCGCCGTGCCGCCCATGTGGCTGATGCGGCAGGCGGGCCGTTACCTGCCCGAATATCGCGCGCTGCGGGCTGAAAAGGGCGGCTTTCTGGAACTGGTCTATGACAGCGCGGCGGCGGCCGAGGTGACCTTGCAGCCGCTGCGCCGCTTCGGCTTTGATGGCGCGATCCTCTTTTCCGACATATTGATCATCCCCTACGCCATGGGCCAGGACCTCTGGTTCGAAGCGGGGGAGGGGCCCCGCCTCGCGCCCACGCTGGACCAGACGGATCTTGCCGCGCTGAAACCCGATTTCAGCCGCTTCGACGCTGTCTATGAAACGGTGCGGCAGGTGAAGGCGGCGCTTGATCCCGCCGTCACCTTCCTTGGCTTTGCGGGCAGCCCCTGGACCATCGCCACCTATATGGTCGCGGGGCAGGGCAGCAAGGATCAGGGCGCGGCGCGGCGGCTCGCCTATAACGGCCCGGAACGCTTCGCCGCCATCATCGACGCCATCGTGGATGCGACCGTCACCTATCTGTCCGGCCAGATCCAGGCGGGGGTCGAAGCGGTGCAGCTGTTCGACAGCTGGGCGGGCAGCCTTGCTCCCTTGCAGTTCGACCGTTGGGTGATCGCACCCAATCGCGCGATCGTGGAACGGTTGAGGCAGCTTCATCCCGGCATTCCGGTGATCGGCTTTCCCAAGGGCGCGGGCGCGAAGCTGGCGGACTATGCGGCGGGGACCGGCGTCGATGCGGTGGGCATCGATGAAACCGTCGATCCGCATTGGGCCAACCGCGTGCTTCCAGCGGGGCTGGCCGTACAGGGTAATCTCGATCCGCTTGCGCTCATCGCGGGCGGACGCGCGGTCGAAGAGGCGGTGGACAATATCCGCGCCGCCTTTGCGGGACGCCCGCACATCTTCAACCTGGGTCATGGAATCCTGCCCGACACGCCGGTTCCGCATGTCGAGGCGTTGATCACCTATCTCCGGCAAGGAAAGGACGGCTGATGCCCTATCTTGGCGCTGCCTATCTGTGGGTGAAGGCCGCCCATGTCATCTTCGTCATCTTCCTGATGGCCGGGCTGTTCATGATGCCGCGCTTCTTCGTCTATCACCATCAATGCCCCGCCGGATCGGACGAAGACCGCAAATGGATCGACAGGGAAAGGCGGCTGCTCAAGATCATCCTCAACCCGTCGCTGATCCTGGTGTGGGTCTTCGGCCTGATGCTGATGGTGGAGATCGGCGCGTGGAACTTCGGCTGGTTCCACCTGAAACTGCTCTTCGTCCTGGGGCTGTCAGCTTATCATGGCTGGATCGCTGGCTATACGAAGAAGCTCGCCAAGGGCCTGCGGCCGATGAGCGAGAAGAAGTTGCGGCTGCTCAACGAGATTCCGGGGATCGCCGCGGCGGTGATCGTCGTCGCGGTGATCGTGAAGCCCTTTTGACAGGCAGCGGCGCTATCATTCAGCCGCCGGGTTGACCGGGATATTGTCGATCAGCCGGGTCCGCCCCAGCTTCGCCGCGCCGAGCAGCCGGGCAGGGCGGTCCAGCACGCGCATCGGCTCCAGCGTCGCCGCGTCGCACAGGCTGACATAATCGATGGGGTCGAATCCATGGGCGGCCAGCGTCGCGATCGCCTTGGCCAGCGCCGCTTCCACCGCCATTCCCTTCTCCATCTGCCGCGCCGCTTCTCCCAGCGCGCGGGGAAGGGCGAGCGCCTCGCGCCGTTCCTCTTCGCTGAGATAGGCGTTGCGCGAAGACAGGGCGAGCCCGTCCTCCGCCCGCTGGGTCGGCACGCCGATGATCTCGACCGGCAGGTCAAGGTCCTGCACCATGCGGCGGATGACGGCGAGCTGCTGATAATCCTTCTCGCCGAACAGCGCCACATCGGGCTGGACCTGGTTGAACAGCTTGGTGACGACAGTGGCGACTCCGTCGAAATGACCGGGGCGCGCCGCTCCATCCAGACCCTCGGTCAGGCCCGACAGGCTGATATTGGTCGCATAGCCCGCCGGATACATGACCTCGACGCCGGGCGCCCACAGCAGGTCAACCCCTGCGGCCTGGAGCATTTGCGCGTCCTTCGCCTCGCGCCGGGGATAGGAATCCAGATCCTCATTCGCTCCGAACTGGCGCGGATTGACGAAGATCGACACGACGACATGCGCCGCATGCCTGCGCGCTTCCTCGACCAGCGCCATATGGCCCTCGTGGAGCGCCCCCATGGTCGGCACGAGCGCGATCCTTCCATCGCTTTTCATCGGTTTGAGAGCGGATCGCAGGGCGGGAATATCACGGAAGATTTGCACGGGACGAGGGGCTCCGATAAGGCATCAGCCAAGGGGATTATCCTTGCTAAGGCATGGCCGGGCAAGGCGGTCAAGAATCATTGCGGCACATGAACGGGGTTATTGAGGTCCGATGGCGAACGCCCAAACGCATCATATCGTCTTCGCCAATGAAAAGGGCGGAACCGGCAAATCGACCACGGCAGTCCATACGGCGATCGCGCTGACGGCGCTGGGGCATCGCGTCGGCATGATCGACCTTGATCCGCGTCAGCGCACCGTGACCCGCTATATGGAAAACCGCGCCGAAACCGCGCGGCGGCGCGGTATCGACCTGCCCGCGCCCGACTTCACGGTGCTGAAGGGCGACAGCATAGAAGCGCTGGAGGAGGAAGCCGCGGCGGTCGCGGAGGGCAAGGATTTCCTGGTCGTGGACACGCCCGGCCGCGACGACCTGTTCGCACGGCACATGGCGGCCCGCGCCCATACGCTGGTGACGCCGATGAACGACAGCTTCGTCGATTTCGACCTGATCGGCCAAGTGGACGCCGAAACCTTCAAGGTCCGCCGCCTGTCCTTCTATTCCGAACTGATCTTCGAAGCGCGCAAGACGCGGGCGAAGGCTGATGGCGTGTCGATCGACTGGGTGGTGCTGCGCAACCGAGTCCAGCATCATGACGCGCGCAACAAGAAGCGGGTGGGCGACGCGCTGATGGAATTGTCGCGCCGTGTCGGCTTCCGCGTGATCCCCGGCCTGTCGGAGCGCGTGATCTTCCGTGAACTTTTCCCGTCGGGCCTGACCCTGCTGGACAAGGGCCATCTGGGCGATCTGGGCGTCAGCCACATCGCCGCGCGGCAGGAACTGCGTGAAATGGTGGCGGGCCTCGCCTTGCCAGCCAGGGAAGAAACCGCGCCTGTCGATCTGCTCGGCGCGGCCTGATGGGGCTGTTCGCCCTGTTGCTTGCCGGGCTTGCGGCCTGGCTCATCTGGACGGGACGGTTGCAACGCATGAGCGCCAAGGATGGCATGGCATTGGGCGTGGCGCTGGTTGGCGCGGTGATGGCGGCCAAGGGAAAGCCCCTGCTGGGCGCCCCCTTGCTGCTGGGCGCGACGCTTTTCTTCTTTGTCGAAGGTCAAAAGGGAAAGGCAAGCCGGACCAGGATCAAGGCGCAGCCCCCTTCCGGCGCGGATGATCTGGCGAAGGCGCGTGCGCTACTGGGCGTTGCGCCCGATGCCGACGCCAACGCAATCCGGGCGGCGCATCGCCGGTTGATCGCGTCCGTTCACCCCGACCGGGGCGGGACGGAGGCACTGGCCGCCCAGCTCAATGCCGCGCGCGACCTGCTGCTTGCCCAGCGCGCTGAACAGGGCAGGGCCTCGCGCCCCTAGGCGGAAGGAGGGGAGGGACCATGGCGCATCGCTTCCATCCCTCGCTGCTGCGCGAATATGACATGCGCGGCGTCTTCGGGGCGACGTTGAGCGCCGCTGACGCCTATGCCCTCGGCCGCAGTTTCGCGACCGTGGTCAGGGATAATGGCGGGTCAAGGATTGCGACCGGTCATGACGGCCGCTTGAGTTCACCGCTGCTTGAATCCGAACTGGTTCGCGGTCTTGCGGATGGCGGCGTGGACGTGCTGCGCATAGGCCTCGGCCCGACTCCAATGCTCTATTATGCCGAAGCGGTGCTGGACGTGGACGGCGGCATTCAGGTAACCGGCAGCCATAATCCCCCCGATCACAATGGCTTCAAGCTGACACTTGCGCATCAGCCCTTTTTTGGGAGCGACATCGCCCGGCTCGGCGGCATCGCCGCAGCGGGAGCGTGGAGCGAAGGCGCGGGCGCGGTCGAAACCGTGGACATCATGGACCGCTATGTGGCGCGCCTTGTGGAAGGGTTCGACGGCCCCGCCTGCCGCATCGGCTGGGACGCAGGCAATGGCGTCGCCGGGCCGGTGATCGAAAAGCTCATCAAACTGCTTCCGGGTGAGCACCACACGCTTTTCACCCAGGTAGACGGCTATTTCCCTCATCATCACCCCGATCCTACGATTGACGCCAATCTGGAGGATCTTCGCACGCTTGTCCTCCAAAATAATCTCGATTTCGGACTGGCTTTCGATGGCGACGGCGACCGCATCGGCGTGATCGATGGGAAAGGACGGCCGATCTGGGGCGATCAGTTGCTGGGCCTGTTCGCGCAGGTCGTGCTCCAGCAAACGCCAGGCGCAACGATCGTCGCGGATGTGAAGGCCAGCCAGGCATTGTTCGACCGCGTGGCCGATCTGGGCGGGCAACCACTGATGTGGAAAAGCGGGCACAGCCTGATCAAATCCAAAATGAAGCAGACCGGCAGTCCGCTGGGCGGGGAGATGACCGGGCATATCTTCTTCGCGGACGATTATTACGGCTTTGACGATGCGCTTTACGCGGCGGTCAGGCTGATCCGTGCCCTCGCCCTGCTTGGCGGCAGCGTCACTGCGCTGCGCGACGCCATGCCAGCGCTGCTCACCACCCCCGAACTGCGCTTTCCGGTGGAAGAGGAGCGCAAGTTCGCGATCATCGCCGAGATAATGAACCGGCTGCACCATGCGGGCGCTGATGTCGACCGGACGGATGGCGCGCGGGTAACGACTCGCGACGGATGGTGGCTGCTGCGCGCCTCCAATACGCAGGCGGAACTGGTCGCGCGAGTCGAGGCGCGGGATCAGGCGGGGCTTGACCGGTTGATGAAGGACGTCGAATCGCAGTTGGAAAAATCCTGTGTTCCCCTCGGGCGCTGATACCGGAACATAAAAAACATCTGTTTTTTTCTCGATGGTTGCTGAACTGACGCTACGGAAAGCATCGGCCTGCGAAGCGATTGCATCAAACGCAACCATAGGCGCATATTTCGCATTTGCGACATTCTACGCTGCGACGCAAAAGGAACGGGCCTTTCAGGCATCCTCTCCTAAAAACTTCCAAGCCGTCCTCCGGGGCGGCTTTTTTTTGCTTCGGCGGCATGGCCGGGAAATGTGCGAACGGGAATTTAACCATGTTCGCGCTAGCGAAACGGCAGAAGCGCGGCGCCTTGCTGCCGCTCGCCAGCGTTACGAAGGAACATCATGCCCCTGCGCCGTCCCATCATTGCCAGCCTGCTAACCCTGGGAGTTTCGCTGGTGCCTGCGCCAGCCTTTGCAGGCGGCTTCTATCTACAGGAACAATCGCCGCTGGAAACTGGCCGCGCCTTGTCCGGCGGAGCCGCGGCGGCGGATGATCCATCGACGGTCTATTTCAATCCTGCGGCCATGACCGCCCTGCCCGGCACGCAGATGTCGATGGGCGGCGTGCTCCTGTCCGTCACCGCGCGCCAGAATAATATCGGCAGCAGCAGAAGCATCCCCGGCAGAGTCAGCGAAGCTGCCGTGGGCGGCAGTTCGGGCGGCAATCCCTTCGCCAGCCTGATCGCCGTCCCCAGCCTTTATGCGACCAGCGCCGTGACGGACCGCCTGTGGCTCGGCCTTGCCGTCACCGCGTCGTTCGGGCTGAAGCTCGATTATGATGCGGATTTCTTCGGACGGTATGATTCCCTGCATACCGACCTCAAAACCTATAATGTTCAGCCTTCCGCCGCCTTCAAGCTGACGGATTCGCTGTCGATCGGGGGCGGCGTGGATGTTCAATATGTTAAGGTCACGCTGACCAACGCGCTGCCCAATCTGTCGCCATTGGCCGCGGACGGGCTGGCGCGGGTGAAGGGGGACGACCTTTCCGTCGGATGGAATGCCGGGCTGTTCTACGATGGCGGCGATACCCGTGTCGGTCTCCACTATCGATCGGGCATGGACCACCGGATAGAGGGGCATTCGACGCTGTCGGGTCTTCAAGGTCCGCTCGCCGCCGTCAACGGCACCTCGGATGCGACCGCGCCCCTTCATCTGCCCGATATCGCGACGGTCAGCATCATGCACCGGCTGACGCCGCGCGCACGGGCGATGCTGACGGCCCGCTGGTACAACTGGTCGGTGTTCAAGGATATCGCGATCACCTCCGGCACGGGCACGTCCGTCAAGGAAGTGCGTTATCGCGACAGCTACAGCGTCAGCGTGGGCGGCGAATATGATGTGAGTCCCGCCTTCACCTTACGCGCGGGCGCGATGTTCGATCGCACCCCGACCAATCCGCAATATCTCACCACGCGGGTGCCCGATGGCGACCGGGCGTGGCTGTCGGGCGGGGCGACGTGGAATATGTCGCCCTCGCTCGCGCTCAACCTCAGCTATGCTCATAATTTCATCGAGACCGTGACGATCCTGCGCCCCGACCATTTCTATTCGGGCGCTGCGGCCGTGACGGCCACGACGCGCTCGCGGGCCAGCGGCAATGCCGACCAGCTTGCCGCATCGCTGACGGCACGGTTTTAACCCGCGCGATAAATCACTATAGGGGCTTCATCATCCTGGAGCCCCATTTTCATGTCCGATCACAATCCCGGCCTGCGTCCCTGGCGCGACATAGCGCGGCGGCAGAGCCGTCAGATCATGGTCGGCGATGTGCCCGTGGGGGGCGGCGCGCCGGTCACGGTGCAGACCATGACCAATACGCCGACATCGGACGCGCGCGCGACGATCGACCAGATCCGGCGCTGCGAAGAGGTGGGCGTCGATATCATTCGCGTATCCTGCCCGGACGAGGAATCGACGGCGGCGCTGAAACAGATCGTCCGCGCCGCGCGCGTGCCCATCGTCGCCGACATTCATTTCCACTATAAGCGCGCGCTTGAGGCGGCTGACGCTGGCGCGGCCTGCCTGCGCATCAATCCCGGCAACATCGGGTCGGAAGCCCGCGTCAAGGAAGTGGTGGACGCGGCCAAGGCCAATGGCTGCGCCATCCGCATCGGCGTCAATGCGGGCAGCCTGGAGCGCGACCTGCTCGAAAAATATGGCGAGCCTTGTCCCGAAGCGCTGGTGGAAAGCGCGCTCGACCATATCAAGCTGCTACAGGACCAGGATTTCCACGAATATAAGGTCGCGGTGAAGGCGAGCGACGTCTTCCTCGCGGTCGCGGCCTATATGCAGCTTGCCGACGCGGTCGATTGCCCGCTCCATCTTGGCATTACCGAAGCGGGCGGGCTGATCGGCGGCACGGTCAAAAGCGCGATCGGCATCGGCAATCTGCTCTGGGCCGGCGTGGGCGACACGATCCGCGTCTCCCTGTCCGCCGAGCCGGAAGAGGAAGTGCGGGTCGGCTATGAAATCCTGAAATCGCTGGGCATCCGCACGCGCGGGGTCAAGGTCATCTCCTGCCCCAGTTGCGCCCGTCAGGGCTTCGACGTCATCCGCACGGTGCAGGCGCTGGAGGAACGGCTCCAGCATATCCACACACCCTTGTCGCTCTCCGTCCTTGGCTGCGTCGTCAACGGTCCGGGCGAGGCGCGGGAAACCGACATCGGCCTCACCGGCGGCGGCGCGGGCAAGCATATGGTCTATCTCTCCGGCCTGACCGATCACACGGTTCAGGACGAAGGCATGATCGACCATATCGTGCGCCTGGTGGAAGCCAAGGCGGCGGAGATCGAGGCGGCCCGGCTGGAAGCCGAGACAACAGACGCGGGCCGGGCGCAGGCGGCGGAATAGCGGGTCAGGGGCCCGTCAACGTGCCGGACTCCCGCGCTTTCGCGATTCCCTTTGCCGTCTGCTGCGCGGCCGTCGCTCTGTTCGCGATCATGGACGCGACGATGAAGGGGTTGAGCCTCTCGATCGGCCTGTTCAACGCGCTGGTCTGGCGGGCGCTCGCCGGAACGCTGCTGGGCGTCGCGCTCATGCTGCTGATGCGTCAGCGCTGGCCGTCGCGGGACGTGCTGCGGCTGCATCTGCTGCGCGGGACGGTGGTGGCGGTGATGGCCAGCCTGTTCTTCTGGGGCATCATGCGCATGCCCCTGGCCGAAGCGATCGCCCTGTCCTTCATCGCGCCGCTGGTCGCTCTCTATCTCGCCGCGCTGCTGCTCAAGGAACGGATCAGCCAGCGCGCCGTGCTCGCATCGCTGCTGGGGCTCGCCGGAGTCGCTGTCATCCTGTCCGCGCGCCTGGGCGGCTCCTATGACGGCGGCGCGCTTGCGGGGGCGATCGCCGTCCTGCTTTCAGCGCTGCTGTTCGCCTGGAACCTCATCCTTCAACGGCAGCAGGCGCAACTCGCTTCGCCGGTCGAGGTCGCCTTCTTCCAGCATCTGGTGATGTTCGCCCTGTTCGCCCTCGCCGCGCTCGCAAGCTGGCTGACGCCCGCCCCCTTCGCCCTTGCCGGTCTTGCCGAAAGCCTGCGGATACCGGACGCGCGGAGCTGGATGCTGGTCCTGCTCGCCACGGTTCTGGCCTTCACCTCGCTGGCGTCCTTCGCCTGGGCCTATGCCCGTGCGGAGGCGCAGTCCCTCATCCCGGTCGAATATAGCGCCTTCCTGTGGGCGGCGCTGCTGGGCTGGCTGATCTTCGGCGAGCGGCTGACTCTCTCCACCATTGCAGGGGCGGCGCTGATCGTCGCCGGGTGCCTGATCGCGGCGGGCGCTGGTCCGGTGAGACGCCGCGCGGGACGAGACGTTCGGGCGGACTCTTGACGCGGACTCCCCGCTCGGCGCATTGTGCCGAAACGGAACATTTGGGGGACATCCAAGCCATGGCGGTCAGCCGCGGAGCCAAGCGCACGCCGGAATGGCGCGAAATGCTGAAGCGCAGCCTTATTCGAAGCGGCGCGCTGATCAGCGCGATCACGCTCATGCTGGCGACATTGTTCCTGGCGCTGGCGCTGCTCAGCTTCCGCCTCAGCGACCCGTCGATGATGACCGTGGCCGACAATCACGTCCAGAACATCATGGGCCTGCCGGGCGCATGGGTGTCCGCCTTCCTGCTGACCTTGCTGGGCGTGCCCGTCATCCTCCTCCTGCCGCTGCTGGCGATCACCGCGCGCCGCCTGTGGGGGGATCAGGACATGGCGGGCTGGAAGGGGCAGTTCGGCAAATGCTTCCTCGGCATCGTCCTGGTCGGCATCGGCCTTGCCATGTTCCAGCCTGATTCGCTGATCGACCTGCCGTCCGGCTGGGGCGGCCTGGTGGGGCTGGCGACGGCCAACGGCGTGCGCAGCCTCACCGCGCAGGCCCCGGCGGCGCAGGGATGGATCACCGGCGTCCTCGTCGCCCTGATGCTGATCAGCGGCTTTTTCATCTGGTATCGCAGTCTGGCGCTGGAAAAGCCGATCATCGCCCTGCGGCGGCCCAGCCTGCCACGGCTGACCCTGCCCAAGCCAAGCTTCGCGCTCGCAGGCGCCGCCCCCGGCGCGCAAGCCGAAGATGCGGAGGAGGCGGAGGATCGCGTCATCGCCCCGCGCCGCGCCGTCAGCAACGAACCCAAGCCCCCGATCAATATCCAGACGCCCAGGCCCGCACCCGCGCAACGGCAGATGGCGCCCGTGTCGCAGGACGATCTGTTCGGCAACAGCTCGCTGCCTTCCCCGGACCTGCTGAATCCCGTTCCCGCCAGCCAGGGGCAAAAGATCGACAAGGCGGCGCTGGAGCGCAATGCGCGGCTGCTCGAAAGCGTGCTCGACGATTTCCATGTGAAGGGAAACATTGTCGAGGTTCGCCCCGGCCCGGTCGTCACCATGTACGAACTGGAACCCGCGCCCGGCATCAAGGCCAGCCGCGTCATCGCGCTCGCCGACGATATCGCCCGCAACATGTCGGCGCTGTCCGCTCGCGTCGCGACCATTCCGGGGCGCACCGTGATCGGCATCGAATTGCCCAACGCCAATCGGGAAGGCGTATCCTTCCGCGAACTGATCACCAGCGAGCAATTCGGTCAGGAAGCGACGCTGCCCATCATCCTTGGCAAGAATATTTCGGGCGAGCCGATCATCGCCGATCTCGCGCCCATGCCGCACTTGCTGATCGCGGGCACCACCGGGTCGGGCAAGTCGGTCGGCCTCAACGCCATGATCCTGTCGCTGCTCTACCGCATGACGCCGGATCAGCTGCGCCTGATCATGATCGATCCCAAGATGCTGGAACTGTCGACCTATGACGATATTCCGCATCTCCTCTCGCCCGTGGTCACCGAACCCAGCAAGGCGATCCGCGCCCTCAAATGGGCGGTGGAGCAGATGGAGGACCGCTATCGCATGATGGCGTCGATCTCCGTTCGCAACCTCGCCAACTATAATGAAAAGGTGCGCGCCGCGAAGGCGAAGGGCAAGCCGCTGGGCCGCCGCGTGCAGACCGGCTACGATCCCGAAACCGGCAAGCCGATCTATGAGGAGGAGCAGCTCGATTTCCAGCCGCTGCCGCAGATCGTCGTGGTCGTGGACGAGCTGGCCGACCTGATGATGACGGCGGGCAAGGAAGTGGAATTCCTGATCCAGCGGCTCGCGCAGAAGGCGCGCGCTGCGGGCATCCACCTGATCCTCGCGACGCAGCGTCCCTCCGTCGATGTCATCACCGGCGTCATCAAGGCGAACCTTCCCACCCGGATCAGCTTTTTCGTCACCAGCAAGATCGACAGCCGCACCATCCTGGGCGAGCAGGGCGCGGAGCAGCTGCTGGGCAAGGGCGACATGCTCTACATGCATGGCGGCAAGGGGCTGATGCGCGTGCACGGCCCCTTCGTCTCGGACGATGAGGTGCGCGTGGTGGCCGATCACTGGCGCGCGCAGGGCCAGCCCGACTATATCGCCGCCGTCACCGAAGAACCCGAAGAAGGCAGCTTCGCCCTCGACGGCGTCGACCTGGGCGATGACAGCCCCGATGCCCAGTTGTTCCGCAAGGCGTGCCAGCTCGTGTTCGAGAATCAGAAGGCGTCGACCAGCTGGCTGCAACGGCAGTTGCGCGTCGGCTATAACAGCGCCGCCCGGCTCATCGAGCGCATGGAGGAAGAGGGGCTTGTCGGCCCGCCCAACCATGTCGGCCGCCGCGAAGTGTTGCGCGATGAGAATGGCAACCCGCTTTAAGGGCAAATGAACGCCATCGTCCATTTGGTTGCAAAAAGCGCAACCGTGGTTGATCCCTTCGCATTTGCGGCAGGGACCGGATTCGGGGAAAAGGGACCTGCCTTTCAGGCATCCTCTCCTAAAAACTTCAAAGGCTGGTCTTTGGACCGGCCTTTTTTTTGCCCGGCGCTCATGTCTGCCCGCAGCAATCGCAAGTCGGGAAGACGGCGGCATCACCGTTGCTCTTGCGCCCAACCTGTCTCAAAGGGAACGAGCCAGTTCAGAGCGGGTTCAAACCGGACCCGTTACCAACCATCATCCTGAACATAGCGGAGAAGATTGCATGAAGCGCATGATTGCGCCCCTTATCCTGGGCCTGGCCGCTGCTCCTGTCCTGATGCCTGCGGCCACCGCCTTCGCGCAGCAGCAACAATCGGACCTCAGCCGGGTCAGCGCCTATATTCGCGGCGTCACCACGATGACCGCGAATTTCACCCAGACCGACCGCAACGGCCAGACGCTGACCGGCAAGCTGACGATCAAGCAGCCGGGCAAGATCCGGTTCCAATATCAAAAGGGGGTTCCCCTCCTGATCGTGGGCGACGGCAAGGCGCTGACCATGATCGATTATGAGGTGCGGCAGGTGCAGCGCTGGCCCATCGGCAATTCGCCGCTCGGCGCGCTGATCGATCCAAGCAAGGATCTGTCGAAATTCGGCAAGGTGATCCAGACGGGCGATCCGTCAGTGATCAGCGTCCAGGCCCGTGATCCGCGCCGTCCCGAATTCGGCACGATCACGATGATCTTCAAACGCGATCCGTCCGGTCCGGCCGGACTGCAACTCTACGGATGGGTGGCGCTGGATTCGCAGAACAACCGCACATCGGTGCGGTTATCCAACCAAGCCTATGGCGTGCCCGTGGCTGATTCGACCTTCCGCTGGACCGATCCCCGGCCAAAGGGGCGCGCCGCTGGCGGGTGAATTGCTCCGGGCGCGCGGTGGATGGAAAATCTGACCCGACCGTTCATCTGCCGCTCATATGAGGAGCCCTAAGAAGAAACCCACGGCGCGAGACGAAGACCGGGATTTCCCCCCTGTTACCCGGAACCCCGCTCTCGCCGCGAAGCGCTTCAAGGGCGCGATCGAGACCCCCGTTCCACGCCCCCGGAGCGGGGGTCTTACTTTGTGGCCGCGCGACGTTCAGCCCATGCGGGCCTGCGAAGCGCGATTGGCTGTGCTTCGGTGCTCACGTGCTGCAAGCACGCTGCGCGCCGGTGCTCGAAAACTTCCATTTTCGCCTCGCCCTGAGCAGCAGGACAGCATAGCCATGCCCTGCGAATGGCGCGGACTTGCGCGCCCGGTCGCAGGCTCCTAGTGGATTTCGCATGCCGCAGACACTCAGCATCGCGTCCTGGAACATCAACAGCGTCCGTGCCCGGCTCGACATTGTGGAGCGTTTCCTGACCGAGGAAGCGCCCGACATATTGTGCTTGCAGGAAACGAAGGTGGTGAACGAGACATTCCCCACCGAAATGTTCAAGCGTCTGGGTTACGTGCATCAGGTGCTGAATGGCCAGCGCATGCACCATGGCGTCGCGATCATGAGCAAGGTGCCGGTGTGGGAGGATGACCGGCTCGACTGGCAGGCCAATGGCGAAGCGCGCCATGTCGGTGTGCGGCTCGACAATGGCGTCAGGATCGAAAATGTCTATGTGCCCGCTGGCGGGGACGTGCCGGATCGCACGATCAACCCCAAATTCGGGCAGAAGCTCGACTTTCTGGAGCGGATGATCCAATGGTCGTCCCAGCTTGAGGACAAGCCGACCATACTGACCGGCGATTTCAACATCGCGCCGATGGAATGCGACGTGTGGAGCCACAAGCAGCTTCTGAACGTCGTCAGCCATACGCCAATAGAATGCGAGATTCTGGCCAGATTGCAGCAATCCAATGATTGGGTGGACATTGGCCGCAAATTCTTTCCCGCGCCCGGACGGCTCTACACCTGGTGGAGCTATCGCGCGCGCGACTGGGCGGAATCGGACCGGGGGCGGCGGCTGGACCATATGTGGATGACGCAGGATGTGGCGGACAAGGCGGTCGGCCACCGCGTCGTCGAACCCGCGCGCGGCTGGGTCAAGCCGTCCGACCATGTCCCCATCATCACGGAATTCGCTTTCTGATGAGCGGACGCGCAGCAGCCCGCGCCATCGACGCGCTGCGGCGGGGCTGGGCCGTCATCGTCCGCGCCAGCGATGGCGCGATCCGCCTGATGGCGGTCGAAGGGGCGGATGCGATTACCCTGTCCGCCTTTGACCCTGCGGGAGAGGCCGATATATTGGTGGCGGCCGCGCGTGGCGAGACGCTGAAACTCGCCAACCAGCTTGCCGCCGCCGATCCTGACATGCCGGTGCTGATCGCCCGTGCGCCCTGGATCGACGCGGATGTGGCGATGGCGATCGCCGATCCGGTGCTGGACCTTGCATCTCCGCTGAAAGGGCCGTTCGCCGCCAAGCCGCTGGCCGCGCCGCTGGCGGCCAAGGCAGCGCTGCGGCTCGCGCGGCTGGCGGGAATCCTGCCTGCCTTCTTCGTGACGGCTGCTGGCGGCAGCGACGCAGAAGTCTCCGCCGGGGATGTGGACGCCTATGACGATGCGGCCCATCTGGCGATAGCGACCAGGGCGCGGCTTCCCGTGTCGGCCAGCGAGACGGCAGAGATCGTCGCCTTCCGCAGCCCCGACGAACCGCGCGAGCATGTGGCGTTGATCATCGGCAAGCGGGATGCCTCGCTTCCGGTCGTGCGGCTGCACAGCGAATGCCTGACCGGAGACGTGCTTGGCAGCCTGAAATGCGACTGCGGACCGCAACTGCATCAGGCGCTGCACCAGATCGCCGATTCCCGCTGGGGCGTGCTGCTGTACCTGCGGCAGGAAGGGCGGGGCATCGGCCTCATCAACAAGCTGCGCGCCTATGCCTTGCAGGATCAGGGCTTTGATACGGTCGATGCCAATGTCCGTTTGGGCTTCGCCATCGATGCGCGCGACTTTTCGGTGGCGGCGCGGATGCTGGATCTGCTGGGTGTCGGCGAAGTGCGGCTGCTCACCAACAATCCGAACAAGGTGGCAGGGCTGGAAGCCGCTGGCATCAAGGTGGCCGAGCGCCTGCCCATCATCCTTCCCGCCAACCCCCATAATGAACATTATCTCGCCACCAAGCGGGACCGCACCGGGCATCAGCTATGACCGTGATCCGCGTCGATGGCGCGGCCGGGCGGCTGCGTTGCGGCGCGATCGGCATGCCCTGCACGATCGGGCGGAGCGGCGTCTGCCCTGCGGATGACAAGCGGGAGGGGGATGGCTGCACGCCGTTGGGGCAATGGCCGGTGCGTGGCGTGCTGTTGCGGCAGGGCAAGGTTTCGCCGGGCGGCCTCCGCCTCCCATGGCGCTGGATCAGGGAAGGGGATGGCTGGTCGGACGATCCCGCCGACCCGGCCTATAACCGCCCCGTTCATCTGCCGCGCCGCTTTTCCGCCGAGACGCTGCTGCGCGACGATGACGCCTATGACGTGATCGTCGTGCTGGGCCATAATGACGCGCCGCCGGTGCCGGGCCGGGGGAGCGCGATCTTCTTCCACCTGTCGGAAGGACGTCCAACGGCCGGGTGCGTGGCCGTGGAGCGGGCGGATATGCTCAGGCTGCTGCCGATGCTCATGCCGGGCGACGTGATGGAAATCATGTAGGCCTGGCGCGGCGTCCTTTCCATTCTCATGAGCGAAGTAGAAGGCTGTGAAGGCATATGAGGCACTTTGCCGCACTCTTTCAAAGCTTCGACTTCACTCAGTAGAAAAGGTCCGCGCCGGGGGCGCTCAGGCCCGCTCCAGCGTCTCGCCGATCACCCCGCCCGCCGCGTCCAGCAGCCTGCGCTCCAATGTCTGGAGCCGTCCCTTGCTCTCGATCTTGCCGCCCAGAAGGTCGGTCACATAGAATGTGTCCACCGCGCGTTCGCCATAGGTGGCGACATGGGCGCTGTGCACCGTGACCTTGGACTGGAACAGGGCGTTGGCAAGGCTGAACAGCAGCGCGGGCCGGTCGCGCGCATTCACCTCGATCACGGTGAAGCGGTTCGACGCCTTGTTGTCGATCAGCACATTGGGTTCGATGCGGAAGGCTTCGGCGCGGGTGCGGGGCAGGGGGCGCGCTTCCAGCTTGGTGATCATGCGATGGCGGTTCGACAGCGAATCCTCGATCGCGGTGCGGATCCGTTTCAACTGGTCGGGACTGTGGAAAGCGCCGCCGAGCGGGTCCTGCACCAGGAAATTGTCGATCGCCACGCCATCGCGGGTCGTATGGATGCGCGCGTCGATGATGTTGCCGCCCGCCAGATGGATGGCGCCGGCGATGCGGTAGAAGAGGCCGGGATGGTCGGCCGCGTAAACCGTGACCAGCGTCGCCCCGCGCTGGGGATAATATTGCGCCGCGATCGACAGCTGCGACCCGGACGACGCCAGGATATGCTGGGCATTGTGGATCAATATGTCTTCGGGCTCTGCGATCCAGTAAGATTCGGGCAGGCGCTTGACCAGATCGGCGAAATCCGGGGTGGACAGGTCGAGCGCCAGCCGCAGCGCTTCCTGCTTGGCGATGACCCGCTCCTCCCGGCCTCTTTGCTTATGGCCAAGGCGCAGCACCTCTTCGGCCGCTTCATAAAGGTCGGCCAGCAACTGCCGCTTCCAGCTGTTCCACACCCCCGGCCCGACCGCGCGGATGTCGACCACCGTCAGGCACAGCAGCAGGCGCAGGCGCTCAGGGCTTTGCACCACCTCCACGAAGTCTAGGATGGTCTTGTAATCGGCCAGGTCGCGCTTGAAGGCGGTGGCCGACATCAGCAGGTGATAGCGGACCAGCCAGGCGACCGTTTCGGTTTCGGCGGCGGTCAGGCCCAGCCGCGGGCAGAGCTGTTCGGCGACCTCCGCCCCCAATATGCTGTGATCGCCTCCGCGCCCCTTGGCGATGTCGTGCAGCAGCACCGCCACATAGAGCACGCGGCGGGAAATGAGCTTGCCCATAAGCTCGGTCGCCACCGGATGATCCTGCGCCAGTTCGCCCTTTTCGATCCGGGCGGTCAGGCCAACGGCGCGGATGGTATGCTCGTCCACCGTATAATGGTGGTACATGTCGAACTGCATCTGGGCGACGACGCGGCGGAAATCGGGAATGAAGCGGCCGAAGACGGTGGACTCGTTCATCCAGCGCAGCACCGTTTCAGGATCGCGCGGCGATGTCAGCACATCCATGAAGGCGGCATTGGCGCGCGGATCGCGGCGGACCTTCGCCGTGATCAGGCCAGCGTCCCGGCTGGCCGCGCGCATGGCGCTGGGGTGGATGGCCAGTCCATGGCGGTCCGCCAGCGCGAAGATTTCCAGCAGCCGAACGGGATCAGCCTGAAAGAAATCGTCGCTGGGCAGGGCAAGCCGCCCGCGATCGAGCACGAACCCGTCCAGCTTCTTGGGCCGCCGGAAGAGGGACGGGATATAGCGGCGGCCCTTCGCCCCCAACTGGTCATCCAGATGGGCCAGGAACACGGCGGTCAGGTCGCCCACCGTCTTCGCATTGAGGAAATAATAGCGCATGAAGCGCTCCACCCCCGAACGGCCCTGCCGCCCGGTGAAGTGCATGCGCGTCGCCGTTTCCAGTTGCAGGTCGAAGGTCAGCCGGTCCTCGGCGCGGCCGGTGATCATGTGCAGGTGGCAACGCACCGCCCACAGGAAATCTTCCGCCTTCTGGAACTGCCGCAACTCGCTTTCGGTCAGCAGGCCCACATCGACCAGCTGGTCCACGGACGGCACGCGATTCACATATTTGCCGATCCAGAACAGCGTGTGCAGGTCGCGCAGCCCGCCCTTGCCTTCCTTCACATTGGGTTCGACCACATAGCGGCTGTCCCCCATCCGCCGGTGGCGCTCGTCGCGCTCCTCCAGCTTTTCGGTGACGAAGGCGCGCGCCGTGCCCTGCATGATTTCGGTATCGAAGCGCCTGGTCGCTTCTTCATAAAGGGCGCGGTCGCCCCAGATGTAGCGCGCCTCCAGCAATGCGGTGCGGACGGTCAGGTCGGATTTCGCCATGCGGATGGTTTCGTCGAGCGACCGGCTGGAATGACCGACCTTCAGGCCCAGGTCCCACAGCGAATAGAGCATCGATTCGATGACCTGCTCGGTCCAGCCGGTGGGTTTCCAGGGGGTGAGGAAGGCGATGTCCACGTCGCTGTGCGGCGCCATTTCGCCACGTCCATATCCGCCGACCGCCAGCAGCGCCAGCCGCTCCCCGGTGCTGCGGTTGCCTGCGGGATAGAGGTGATGGGTGGTGGCGTCGTACAAAAGGCGCAATATCTGGTCGATCAGGAAGGCGAAGGCGGTAACCGCCTCCCGCCCCTTGGTCGGCCGCGCCTCAAGGCGGCGGGCGACTTCCTGCCGCCCGGCGTCGAGAGCGTCCTTCAGTTCCGCGACGATCAGGCCGCGCAGCATCATCCCATCGCCCCGATGCGCCTGCGCCAGGGCGTTGATGCGGTCGGAAATCGCGCGGCGGTCGATGATCGCCCGGCGTGATCCCAATGTGGGAAACTGCATGACCATGGGGCTTATCTAGTCCTCGCCGGATGCGGCGGCCAGTTGTTTCAACCGATATAATTGATCGAGCGCGTCACGCGGGGACAAGGCGTCGATATCCATCGCTTCCAGCGCGGCGCGCAGCGGATCGCTTTTCTCTTCCTCCAGCGCGGCGGCGGCGGCGAACAGCGGCAGGTCGTCCAGCCCCGCCGCGATGCCGCCGGTCTTCGCCTTGCCCGCCTCCAGCCGCGCCAGCACGTCCTTGGCGCGCTTGAGCACGGGCGCCGGAAGCCCCGCCAGCCGCGCTACGGCAAGGCCATAGCTGCGATCCGCCGGGCCTTCCGCCACTTCATGCAGCAGGACGAGATCGCCCTTCCATTCGCGCGCGCGGACATGATGGAGCGACAAGGCTCCCAGCGTTTCGGCAAGCCGCGTCAGCTCATGATAATGGGTGGCGAACAGGCAGCGGCACCGGTTGATCTCATGCACCGCCTCCACCACCGCCCAGGCCAGCGCCAGACCGTCATAGGTGGATGTGCCGCGCCCCACTTCGTCCAGGATCACGAAACTGCGCTCCGTCGCCTGGGCGAGGATGGCGGCCGTCTCCACCATCTCCACCATGAAGGTCGAACGGCCGCGCGCCAGATTGTCCGACGCGCCCACGCGGCTGAACAGCCGGTCGACCAGCGTCATGGTCGCCGACTGGGCCGGAACATAGGATCCCGCCTGCGCCAGGATGATGATCAGCGCATTCTGCCGCAGGAATGTGGACTTGCCGCCCATATTGGGGCCGGTGACAAGCCAGAGCCGGTCAGCCGCGCCAAGGCGGCAATCATTGGCGATAAAGGGCTGGCCATCCCGGCGCAGCGAATCCTCCACCACCGGATGGCGGCCGCCGATGATTTCCAGGCAGGGGCCTTCGCCCTCGGCCGGAAGGAAGTGGGGCCGCGCCCAGCCACCCTCCGCCGCGCGTTCGGCCAGCGCGGCGGCGACGTCCAGCCGGG
>NZ_ATHO01000102.1 GCF_000445065.1 Sphingobium quisquiliarum P25
ATTCCCTACTGCTGCCTCCCGTAGGAGTCTGGGCCGTGTCTCAGTCCCAGTGTGGCTGATCATCCTCTCAGACCAGCTAAGGATCGTCGCCTTGGTCAGCCTTTACCCAACCAACTAGCTAATCCTACGCGGGCTCATCCCTGGGCGATAAATCTTTGGACTTACGTCATCATCCGGTATTAGCGTCAGTTTCCCGACGTTATTCCGAACCCAAGGGCAGATTCCCACGCGTTACGCACCCGTGCGCCACTATCTCCGAAGAGATCGTTCGACTTGCATGTATTAGGCATGCCGCCAGCGTTCGTTCTGAGCCAGGATCAAACTCTCAAGTTTGATGTCCGATCCAATCCCAGGAGGAATATTCCCGAGAATGAACCGCTCATTTCCAGGAGCCATTCCTGCACAATTCTTACATGGTGTGTAAGGACATCGTGAGAAATGGCATATTTAACCGAGCACCCTGCGCCTAGAAGCCGCAGGACCCGGAGCCGCCGCCCACATGTCCCTTCATCAATCAACAATGTCAAAGAACTCGACCAATCATCGAAGCGGACAACCCAACCACCCCGATCCTTGCGTTCCGGGGGACTGGCGTCCGACTATGTTGGCGACCGATCGAAGCGAGAACCAGTGGCGCTCACCGCGTCGGTGGAGTGGCATCTAGGCGTGCCGGATGAGTCGGTCAACAGGAAAAATCAGACATCGCGATTTTTATTTTCCTGGGTCCCCGTCCCGCCTCAGACCAGTTCCTCGTCCGGAAAGGTTTCGGTGCCCGCCTGCGCCTGCGCCATCCGGCTGTAGCGCGCGCCCGCCGCCGCGCCCGCCGGGAACAGGGCATCGACCGCCGCCAGCACGTCATCGGAAAGGTCGAGCGACAACGCCGCCAGATCCTCGTCCAGATGCGCGATATTGGTGGTGCCGGGAATCGGCACGATATGCGGTCCCCTGGACAGCAGCCAGGCAAGGCATAGTTGCGCGGGCGTGCAGCCAGCCTCCGCCGCCAGGGCCCGCATCTTTTCGTAAAGCGCCAGATTCGCCGCCAGATGATCCCCCTGGAACCGGGGAATGTCGGCGCGCAGGTCCCCCTCCCCTATTCCGGCCCCGCTGACATTACCGGCAAGAAGGCCGCGCCCAAGAGGGGAGAAGGCGACAAAACCGATCCCCAACTGCGCGCAGCTATCCAGCACCGCGATTTCAGGATTGCGCGTCCAGGGCGAATATTCCGTCTGCACCGCCGCGATCGGATGCACCGCATGCGCCCGGCGGATCGTCGCCGCCGACATTTCAGAAAGGCCGATCGCGCCGATCTTGCCCGCTTCCTTCGCCCGCACCAGCGCGCCGACCGATTCCTCGACCGGCACCTTGGGGTCCAGCCGGTGCATATAATAAAGATCGATATGATCGACGCGCAGCCGCCGCAGCGAATCCTCCAGCACCCGCGCGATCGCTTCGGGCGAGCCGTCCAGCCCGCGCTTGCCGTCAATCTCCGCCAGCACACATTTGCTCGCCAGCGTGAATTCGCCGCGCCGGTGCATCAACGTGCGGCCGAGCAGCTCCTCATTGCGCCCAAAGCCATAGAGCGCCGCCGTGTCAAAGAAGGTGATCCCCGAATCGAGCGCATGCAGCAGCAGCCTTTCGGCGTCCGCCGTGCCGGGACGGGGCAAATAGCCGTGGCTCAAATTCATGCAGCCAAGGCCAATGGCCGACACTGTAAAGGGGCCGATCTGGCGGGTGGGAAACGGTTGCGGCATGCGCGAAATCCCCGATGCTAGGCAATATGGTCCGGCGGGTTTATTCCCCAGCTTCCTGTCCTGTGCAACCGTGCCGCTGCATCGCGCACTCAACCGCATCAAATTCCGCGATAGATTGCGAAATTGAAGGAAATCTGCGATAGCATCGCCAGATAAGCTTCAACTTCCTTTTTGGGGGCGGAAATGAACGCAGTTGTTGACCAGATTGGCGACCTGGCCGAAGCCGGGGAAAAGATGGTCGAAAGGCTGCGGCGCAAGGCTTTTCTGCCGGATAGCCGCAAGGAACTCAATGTCCGCTTCGGCATAGCGGAGGCGGCGCAACTGCTCGGCTGCTCCACGAATCGGATCCGCATGGCGGAGGATGACGGCCGCCTGCCCCCTGCCCCGCCAACCGAAAATGGCCGCCGCCCCGGCTATACGGTGGAGGAACTGCTGAACATGCGCCAGGTGCTGGGCGCCTCGCCCGAACGCGCGCCGCTGGACGTTCCTGCGATCATCGCGGTGCAGAATTTCAAGGGCGGCGTCGGCAAATCGACCGTCACGACCCATCTCGCCCACTATTTCGCGGTGCAGGGCTATCGCGTGCTGGTCGTCGACTGCGACAGCCAGGCGACCACCACCACGCTGTTCGGCTTCAACCCCCATTTCAATATTCAGCGGGAAGAGACGCTTTATCCTTACCTCTCGATCGATCCGACCCAGGTCGATCTGCTCTACGCGGTCAAGCATACCGCATGGCCCAATGTCGATCTGATCCCGTCGAACCTTGAATTGTTCGATGTGGAATATGAGCTGGCGGCCGCGGGCAGCGACGGCGGCTCCGTCCTCGCCGCGCGCTTCCGCAAATTGAAGCAGGGCCTGATGGATTTGGCGCGCCACTATGACGTGGTGCTGCTCGATCCGCCGCCAGCATTGGGCACGATCAGCCTTGCGGTGATGCAGGCGGCCAATGCGCTGCTGGTGCCGCTGGCCGCGACGACGCCCGACTTCTGCTCGACCGTGCAATTCCTCTCGATGATGGATCAGGTCATCAACCAGCTGCAAACGGCGGGGATAGAGGTCGATTACCAGTTCGTCCGCCTGCTCTGTTCCAAATTCGACAGCAATGATCCCAGCCATTCGATGGTGCGCGCGATCATGGAGCAGAGCTTTGGCCCTGCCCTCCTCCCCATCCCCATCCTCGACAGCGCGGAAATCAGCCATGCGGCGCTGCGCATGATGACCGTCTATGAGCTGGAAAAGCCCATCGGCACGCCGCGCACCCACAAACGCTGCCGCGCGAACCTGGACGAAGCGATGGCCCAGATCGAAGCGCTCGTCCGCCAGGGCTGGGGCCGCGTGGCGCCCGCGCGGGAAGAGGATATCGTCAATGCGGCGTGAGTTTTGGTTCACGCGGAGGCGCGGAGACGGGGAGCGGCCCCGCCCGCGGCATGGCCGCTCTACAAATTCACGCCGCGCAACGCGGCATGCTCTGTGCATGGATGGAAAAGCCTCTGGCGAGGCGAAGGATCTCCGCGTCTCCGCGCCTCCGCGTGAACCAAAATCAGCTCTGTCCTACAGCAATATGTTCACTCTATGTTCCCCGCGAATCGGAGGACAAGCCCATGGCGCGTAAGCAATCGGATTATCTGGCGGCGCTGCTGTCCGACGAGGCGGAAAGCCCCTCCCCCGCTCCGGTGAGCGAAACGCCTGAGGACAGTGAGGCCGAGCGCGCGCCTTCCGCCCCCTCCCCTGCCCCTCCCCGCGCCGAACGGGTGCGTGGCGCGACATTGCTGGGCCGCGAAACGGCGCTCGCCCGCCTCGCTTCGGGCGAGGTGCGGCAGGTGACGCAATTGCTGCTCGATCCCGCCAGGGTCCGCATCTGGCGCGGCAATGCCCGGTTGTACCAGCATCTTACCGAGGAAAATTGCCGCGAGTTGATCGATTCGATCATCGCGGAGGGCGGGCAGAAGGTGCCCGCCGTCGTCCGCCGTGTCGAGGGCGATCCCGATCACGACTATGAAGTGATAGCGGGCACGCGCCGCCATTTCTCGATTAGCTGGCTGCGGGCGCACAGCTATCCCGACATGATGTTCGTGGCGCAGGTCGCCCAGCTCGATGACGAAGCGGCCTTCCGTCTCGCCGATCTGGAGAACCGCGCGCGCAAGGACGTCACCGACCTTGAGCGTGCGCGCAACTATGCCGAAGCGCTGGGCACGCATTATGGCAGCCATTTGACGCGCATGGCGGAGCGGCTCAAGCTCTCCAAGGGCTGGCTCAGCAAGATGATCAAGGTCGCGGGCATTCCCGACGATATTATCGATGCCTTCCCCTCCCCCGGAGACGTTCAGTTGAAGCCCGCTTATCCGCTGGCGCAGGCGCTGGACGATCATGCGGCCGCGACGGTCATTCATGCCGAAGCCGCCCGCCTTGCCACGACACAACGGGAACGCCGCGCCGCAGGAGCGCCCGCCATCCCCGCTGCCGAGATATTGAAGCGCCTGCTCGACGCGCCCCGCGTGGCCGTGTCACAGCCGAAGGAGGAGCCTTTCACCTGGACCACGCGGTACGGCCGCCCTGCCCTCACCGTGCAGTCGGTCAACCGTCAGGGCGTCACCATCCGCTTTCACGCGGGCTCCGGCGCGGACATGGAAACATTGAGCCAGGCCCTGCGCGACACGCTGGAACATCTGGAACGCCAGGGATTGGGCTTGCAGCAGTGATGCATTCGGGGGGGCATCAGCATTGGGGTTATGACGCCGGAAGGGGGCAGCCCTTGCCGCTGCGCCCTGTTTCCCCGGGGAAACAGGTTAGCCCCAGAAGGAAGGGAGCCGCCAATCCCCTCCCCCTGCCCCTCCCGAAAAATCTTTTCAGCCTTCTACTTCTCTCTTGGTTTCCCTGGGGAAACACCCTGGCATCTTCCGCAAAATCCGCCTGTTTCTTGCCGGGGAAACGCCCATGAGCCGCACCGGCAAGCAGGACATCACGGACCAGTTCGAACTGTTCCTCCCCTATATCGCGGACATGCCCCTGCGCGACCAGCGCGAGATGATGGAGCGCCCCTTCTTCAGCCTCGCCAAGTCCAAGCGGGTGAAGCCCATCGACTATACCTCCCCCGATGGCAAGGCGTGGGTCCATGTGTCGGCCAATCCCGATTACGGCATGGCGACCATCTGGGATGCCGACATTCTGATCTATTGCGCCTCCGTCCTCGCCGACATGGCGCGCCGCGGCGTCAATGACGTTCCGCGCAAGCTTCACCTCATGCCCTATGATCTGCTGCGCGCCATTCACCGTCCCACCACTGGCCGCGCTTATGAATTGCTCGGCCAATCGCTCGACCGGCTCGTCGCCACTACCATCAAGACCAACATTCGCGCCGAAAACCGCCGCGAGGCGACCTTTAGCTGGCTTGATGGCTGGACCCAGCTGGTCGATGAACGCACCGAACGTTCGCGCGGCATGACGATCGAACTCAGCAACTGGTTCTACGAAGGCGTGCTGATGCAGGGCGGCGTGCTGTCCATCGACCGCGCTTATTTCGACCTCACCGGCGGCCGCGAACGCTGGCTCTACAAGGTCGCGCGCAAGCATGCTGGCGGGGCGGGGGAGGGGGGCTTTGCCATCTCCATGCCGACCCTGTTCGAAAAGTCAGGAGCAGAAGGCGCCTACCGCCGCTTCAAGTTCGAGATCGCCAAGATCGCCGAGCGCGACCCGCTCCCCGGCTATACGCTCGCGCTCGAACAGCCCGAAGGGAAGCGCGAACCCTCCCTGCGCATGCGCCGGCGCGCGGCCGAAGCAGCGCGGATCACCTCACCATTCCGTGCCTCCGAAAGAAATGGGGACGTTCCCGCCACGGCCAGAACGGCGCGACACACAAGCGATCCCAGCGGAACCCAACCCCAGGCCGCAACCGAAGCATCGCAACCCCTTTTCGATGCCAGCGAGGTCATCCGCCGTACGGTAACCGGACTTTCCTCCCGCGCCAGCGCCGGGGAGGTCACTGATGCAACCCTGGCAACATTGCGCGCCAATTATCCGGGCTGGGATTACCAATCCCTCCATCAGGAATTCCGCGACTGGCTAGAAGCCGATCCGTCCCGCACCCCGGTCAACTATCAAAAGGCCTTCATTGGCTTCGTCCGCCGTTTCCACGAAAAGAACCATCACCGCCTTTGATGATGCCATTCCCCCGCTGCCGACATCTGCTGCTCACCCAGCCATATCCATATGCAAAGCGCTAATCGGGACAGCGTCTACGGAATACAGCCGAAGAGGCCACCGGCCTTCCTTCTCTTTGCTAAAGCGCCGCTTCCCGCACTTAACGACGCAGATCAGGCAATGCGCAGCGCACAGCTGACCGGCTTCGCACTGCCCGCCGGTCCATCACCATATCCAGGGAATGCCCAAACCCTTCGACTTTGCAGGACCGCCACAGCACCAAACATAATCCGTTCCCGAAGTGTCGGGTGCCGATCGCTACGCTTCCACCGTTCGATGAGCCACCCGACCCGCCCCGCAACTTGTCCACAGCTTTTGAACGTGTCCTCGCAAAGCTCCGCTCGAACTGATTCAATCCCCCACTGCCATCCACTATATGCCGGGCGCCGTCGACACTCCGGGAACGGCCAACGCACCATCGGGAACGGTTACCCGACATTTCGGGAACGGCATGGCCGACATTTCGGGAACGCATCACCGATCCTTCAGGAACGGCGGTCTTCGCCCGACTCGCCGAGTTCCGCCAGCTTTTCCGCCTTAGAGCCCCACGTAACTCTCTAACTTTCCTATAAACTTTGTAACCTGGCAGATGCTGTTATTGGGAATGAAGAAGGATGAGGATCCAGACGTCAGGCTATCCACCACCTTCCTTTGTCCTGCTGGAAATCCGACGCATCAACTTGGTTACGCCCTGGTGCGAGATTCCCAGCAAGCGCGCGGCCGCCATTCTGCTCAATCCCGGATAGGCCAGTTCCAGCCGCATGAGCAAAGGCGCCTTGCTCCGCTTCGTCACCTCCAGTTCCTGCGGCAGGCGGCTGACGCGCCGTTCAATCCGGTCCAGTTCGCGCAGACCTTCACTCGCCTGCCGCGCGATCATCGCGGCCAGCTGTTCCGCCAAAGCATCCACATCTTCAGATGGAAAGCGCCCCATATCCACGAACGGCGGCAGGTGGCGCATGGCAAGGCCGCAGGCTTTGAGCGCAGCCGGAACATGGCAGGCGATCACCCAGCCAAGATCCGGCCTGCGTGGATCGAGCCGGAACTGCCGGCCATCCGCCGTCGTCAGCAACTGTCCCCCGGCCACAGGCGCCTGCAACTGCTCCCTGGCGGCGATCAGACGCTCGGCGACCGCTTCCAGGCTGACAGCAGGGTAGGGGGCTTCCAGGGCGCTCTGAACCGACCGCCAAGCCGGTCCGAAACGCACCAGATCTTCCGCTCCCCACAGTTCCGCCTCCTTGCGGTCGTCCAGCAGCGAACGGGAGATGTTAAGCGTGGCGCGCGCGACAGGATCAAGCAGGCTGTCATTGGCCGACAAGGCGAAATGCACCAGCGCCGCCACCGAAAGCGGGTCGTTCAGCCCTTCGCTATGTCGCGGCGGTGGACGCCGTCCGCAAATCCAGTCCTCCAACTCGGCGACAGTGATGGGAATGCCGGCGGAACTGGCCAGCATCGCCGCTCCCTTCAACCGTGACCGGGCGAGCCATATGTCGGCAGCAGGACTATTGCCAAGCCGCCCGTCAAGGCGGCCCAGCATCAGAAGGGCATAGCCATAATCATAAGGAAAATCGCGCATTTCTGCGCCTTAGCGCATTCATGATGTAACCAAAAGGCCAGGTTGGTTACAATGCCTCTGATGACAGGAAAGCGTTGGGAGAACGCCGTAGGACCTTTCAGGACCGCGAGAACCATGCCCCAGCGATCAGCCCTTTGACAAGCATATTCGAATTATGAGCGTCGTGAGGGAGGCTGTATCGAGGAACTGCTTTCCTGATCCCCGCACCTCCGCAGCGAAGCTGCTCAGTCGATCATCGCGCAAGTATTTAAATCGTTCGATCCACTTAACTGATTGAAAGAGGCAAGGAGATACCAAAGTTCTCATTCCTTCGTGGGGAGAAGACAGCTAATAGCGACGTCCACCTACAGAAGGTCAGGCCAAGGGTAAAAGCAACCGAAACAACGCCGATCCCAGGCACCCCGATCATCGGGAAGGCAAACCAAAAGAAAAGGGCCGCCACGTCTGCACGCAGCGGCCCCAACATCCGTTCAGGACTAACGTCAGGCCTTGTCGCCACCCGCGGCGGCTGCCGGTGCGGCCTTTGGCTTGGCGCGGCGGGGTGAAGCCGCCTTTGCAGGCTTGGCTTCGGCTGCCTTCTCCGCGCTCTTGCCCTCAGGCTTCGCCGCAGCTTTGGGCGCGGCCTTCTTGGCGGGCGCTTTCGTCTTCGTCTTGGCCGGAGAGGCAGGAGCGGGTGAAGCGGACGAAGCGGCAGCAACTGGCTTTGCCGCAGGCGCGGCTGCCTCGCTCACGGCCGGAGCCTTGGTCACGGGCTTGCGGCCCAGTCCCAGCTTGTTGGCAACCGCACGGCGCGCTTCGGAATAGCTGGGTGCGACCAGCGGGTAGCTTTTGGGAAGATTATAGCGCTCGCGATATTGATCGGGCGACAGGCCGTGGGTCGCCAGATGCCGTTTCAGCGTCTTGTAAGGCTTTCCGTCAATCATGCTGAGGATATGTTCGGGCGAAGACAGGCTTTTACGCACCGACACGGCGGGCGTGTAAGTTGCCGCCTGCGCTTCGGCAGGATTGGACTGCGGCGTTTCAGTCAACGCCGAGCGGGTCGTGCGGATCAGATCGGCAAGCCCCTCGCTGGGAATGCTATTGTTGGAGACAAACGCGCTCAATAGCTGAACCGTGAGCGTTGTGATATCCGGCGACATATTTTCAGACATTGGCACGCTTCCCCTGGAAAAGATGATGCGACCGCCTTGTGCGCCGTTTGAGTGAAAATGTAAATCTTTCGCTGCACAATAATGGAAATCATCTGTCCTGTTGGAGGACAATGCCATTTTTCATACCCTAACTGCTTGTGAATAGGGTGCCGGAATGATGAATTTTCTATCAACATCACCGGCTTTCCAGACCGCGATTGATAGGACGAGCACGGCGTTCGTCACGATCACTACGGATATCGGCAAAGCCCTGAGACGATGAAAAAAAGGCCGGTCTTGCGACCGGCCTGATGAGTTTTAGGAGAGGATGCCTGAAAGGCAGGGCGCATGTGGCCTGCCGGACCCTCTCTTGCAATTGCCGAATGATGCTTTTCGATTGCGTTACGCGCAACCGTCATGAAGATGGCCGCGCGCTTGGCGCGATCAGCCGTTCAGCTGGTCCTTGACCGCCTTGGCGGGCGTGAAGGTCAGCTTCTTGGAAGCGGCGATCTGGATGGTGGCGCCGGTCGAAGGATTGCGGCCTTCGCGGGCGGGCTGGTCCTTGACCTTGAACTTCCCAAATCCGTTCAGCGAAACCTCCTCGCCCTTGGCGGCGGCACCGGCGATGGCGGAAAAGATGCCGTCGACATATTTGCGCGCGTCGGCCTTGGTAAGGCCATGCTCGGCGGCAATGGTTTCGGCGAGTTCGGTGTTGTTCATTGATGATCTCCCTTTCGTGGACGACGCGTCTTACCTTGTCTTAGCGCGCTCAACCAGCCCGCTTTTTTCCGGGCCTTTCGATCGCGGCAGCTTGCCGGAAAAGGCACGTCGCGCGCTATCTGTATCGCGGGCGGAGCCATCGGCCAAGCCCGGCATGATCCAAAAGGACGGCACGCGCTGCATTATGGCCCGGCGCGCCCGTCACGCCGCCGCCCGGATGGGTGCCAGCGCCGCACATATAGAGCCCCCTCACTGGCCCGCGGTAAGCGCCATGGCCCAGCACGGGACGGGCCGCCCATAGCTGGTCCAGCGTCATGCGCCCATGCATGATGTCTCCGTCCACAAGGCCGAATGTCCGTTCAAGATCGGCAGGAGAAAGGATCTGCCGCGCGATGACGGACCGCGCGAAACCCGGCGCATGAGCATCGATAGTGGCGATGATCTGATCGGCCGCCGCCTCCCGTTCCTCGTCCCAGCTCCGCGCGCGGCCGTCTGGCGCTGGTGGCAGGACCGGGGCGAACTGCTGACAGAACAGGCTGGCGACATGAAGGCCAGGCGGAGCGAGGCTGTCGTCGATGATGGAGGGGATCAGCATCTCGATGATCGGCGCGCGCGACCAGCCCTCACGCCGCGCATCGGTGAACGCCTGGTCCATATAATCGAGCGTGGGCGCGATGATGATGCCCGATTGCAGATGCTCCCCCATGCCCGGCAGGCAAGCGAAATCGGGCAGGCAGGACAGCGCCACATTCATGCGGAAGCTGCCTGAGCCGGTCTTGTAGCCCGCAATCCGCCTGCGGAAATCCGCTGGCAGGCTGGCCGGGTCCATCAGCCGCTGGTACAGCAGCTTGGGTCCGACATTGGCGATGACGCAGCGCCCCGCCACTTCCTGCCCGCTTTCCAACCGCACCCCAACCGCGCGCGCGCCATCCGTCAGCACGGACGCGACCGGCGCTTCCAGGCTGATCTCGACCCCCATGGCGGTGACGATCCGCGCCATGATCTGCGTGATCGCCCCCATGCCGCCGGGGCAATGGCCCCACGCGCCCTTCCGCCCGTTCACCTGCCCGAAGACATGATGCAGCAGCACATAGGCGCTGCCCGGCGTGTCGGGGGATGCGTAATTGCCTACCGTCGCATCGAAGCCGAACGGCGCCTTGACCGCTTCATTCTCGAACCAGCCGTCCAGCAGATCGCGCGCGGATTTGGTGAAGAGGTCCAATATGTCGCGCTTCCGTTCGACCGGCAGGCGGGTGAACCGGCGTCCCTGATCGAACGCCGCCATCATGCCCGTCAGCCCGTCTCCCGCATTGGGCGGAGCCTTCAGCGCCAGCGCGCGCAGCATGTCGGCCGCACCCTCCAGCATGTCGAGATAGGCGGGGAGGGCGGCGGCATCGCGCGCGCTGAACCTCGCGAACTCCGCCTGCGTCCGTTCCGTCCCGCCGCCGGTCTTCAGGTAACCGCCGTCAGGTTGCGGCAGGAAATTGGCGATCGGCCGTTCGATCACGCGATAGCCATGATCGGCCAGCTTCATGTCGCGGATGACCTTGGGCTGCAACAGGCTGACGGTATAGCTGGCGACGGAGTTGCGGAAACCGGGGTGGAACTCCTCCGTCACCGCCGCGCCGCCGATCACCGCGCGCCGCTCCAGGATGCGCACCCTATAGCCCGCGCGCGCCAGATAAAAGGCGCAGACCAGCCCATTATGCCCCCCGCCAATGATGACGGCGTCATAAGCGCCGCTCACCCCTGTGCCGCCCGTACCAGTGCGGGCAGGGGAGGGGGCGAAGCGCTCCAGCCCGCAGGTGGCGGATGGGGAGATCGCGCCTCCGGCACGATCGCACGCATCCGGCGGTTGAACTGCCGCAACCCCGTTTCCGTGCTGGCCAGCGGACCGCTGCTGTAGCTTGCCGACGCCAGCCCGGCCTGCACCCTTTCGATCAGCGCCTTGTCCTCGGCGCTCACCTGCCGGTTGATCCGCCAGTTGAGATAGCGCGCCGCCCTCATCTCCCGCCTGTCATCGGGAAGGGCGAAGGCGACTTCGCGGATCAGCGTGCGGGTGGGAGACAGGGGCAGCCATTGCATGAAGTCGATCTGGTCGGGATAGATATCGAAGGCCATGTTCGGCCATAGCCTGATATAGCTCCATACAGCCTCCGGGCCGGTGGGGAGGAAATGCTGATAGGCCCGCTCCGACAGATTGGCTGACGGAAAGGTGGTGATGTTGCCTCGCATCCGGTCGGCATAGGGGAATGATTCCAGACGATAGCTGCCGCCCATCAGCCGCTTGAGTCCCGGATGTGCGGTGGCGACGTGCAGCGCATCGGCATAATTGTCGCCCACGATCTTCCAGTTCGCCTCGCGGACACGTTCCGTCACGCGGCCCAGCGGGCGCAGGCTGCCAAAGCGATGGGCGGCGATCTCGCCGGAGAGCGGCGCCAGCATCTGCGCCACGGAAGGCCCTGCGGATGCTTCCAGCCGGACGAACAGAAAGCCGTGGAAATTCTCCAGCTCCACGGGTGCGAGCCCCAACCGGCGGCGGTCGATCCCGCCATAGAGCGCTTCGTCCGGCAGGCCGGTCAACCGCCCGGCGCTGTCATAGGTCCAGCCATGATAGGGGCATATCAGCCTGCGCGCGCAGGCTGATGGCTGGCTGGCGATGCGCGCGCCGCGATGGCGGCAGACGTTGGTGAAGGCGCGGACAATCCCATCCTCGCCCCGGATGATCAGGACGCTTTCGCCGGTCAGGTCCAGCCGCTGGAAATCGCCGGGGCTGGGCAGGGCGCTTTCATGCGCGGCGATCTGCCATGACCGGCGGAAGATGCGCGCGCATTCGACGCTCAGAAATTCGGGATCGCGACAGGTCCATGCCGGAAGGCTCCAGTCCGCGTCAGGATCATGCTCCAGATCGTCGCCGTCCATGATCGCGGTCCCTCTCCCCGGCTTATTATTTGACGATCGTATAATAAATTCGGGAGCGATGAAAGGGCGTTACAGGAACCAGCTTGTCACCAGCGCGGCGGCGCACAGGAAGGTGACCAGCGTCGTCATCCATCCCAGCATATTCGTCCAGCCTCCGTTGGTGCGCGCGCCGACCACTCCCGGCCTGTTGGTCAGCATCATCATCATCAGCAACAGCGGCGGCACCAGCATGCCCTGCACGATGCCGGACCAGACCAGCGCCTTCATGGGATTGAGCCCCAGGAAGTTCATCGCCACCGCAACCACGGTGACCAGGGCGATGATGCCGTAGAACAGCCGGTTCTGCCGCGGCGCGTCGTGCAGGCTGCCTTCGCTGCCCATGCACTGCACGACGTCATAGGCCGCGCCTGTGGTCATCACCGGCACCGCCAGGAAGCCGACCCCGGCAATGCCCGCCGCGAACAGATATTTGGCGGCCTCTCCCGCCACCGGCTCCAGCGCGGCGGCGGCCTGCGCGGCGGTGGCGATGTCCGTTTCGCCCGCCGGGTGCAGCGTGACGCCGGTGGCGAGCAGGATGAAATAGAGGATGATGTTGGAAAAGATCATGCCGGTCAGCACGTCGCGGCTGGTGCGCTTCATCTCGCCAGCGCTCGCGCCCTTGCGCTGCCACAGCTGGCGGCGGCCGATGGCGATCTGTTCTTCCACCTCCTGGTTCGATTGCCAGGTATAGACATAGGCGGACAGCGACGTGCCGATGCACGCCACGATCAGCGATATCGATCCTGCATCCAGGCGGATCGTGGGCAGGAACGTCGCGCGCAGCACCTCCACCGGGTCCGGCCGCGCCATCACAGCCGCCGCGCCGTAAGCGAGCAGGATCAGCGCCAGCCAGCGGAACACTCGCCGGATCAGCGAATAGGACCCGAAATATTGCAGGGTGAAGATGATAGCGGCGGCCCCCACGACGATCACCGGCACCGGCAGGGGGATGAACAGGTTCAGCGCCGCGCCGATGCCGCCCAGGTCCGCCGCCGCTTCGATGACGTTGCCGATGATCGCCAGCGTCACCATCGGGAACAGCACCCAGCGGGGAAACTGGTCGCGGATGCAGGCGAACAGCCCCTTGCCATAGACCTGCCCGATCTTCGCCGACAGATAGACCACCACATACATCATCGGCAGCAGGACCGGCGCGATCCACAGGAAGCCAAGCCCATATTTGGCTCCCACGCTGGCATAGGTGCCGATGGCCGAGGGATCATCGTCCGCAGCGCCGGTGACGATCCCCGCGCCCAGCTTCCTGATCAGGCCCGGCGCGCGGGGAGCGCCCAGCGTTTCACTTTCCAGCGGCTCGCGTATTTCGGTGGACATCGGGCCTCGCGCTTCGGGGTGCAGCGTCAACCGCGAAGGGCCGGGCGGGTTCACCGTCGATAACCCATGATAATGTCATAGATGGGAGGGCGCTCCCCGCGCGGAACCGGGCCGCCATGGACGAATTGGGTCCTGCATGGCGGATCGCATGGCAGACTGGGTCGCTTCGATGAGAGCGGGGGATTATCATGCGGCCTGGGACCTGACGCAGCAGGATCTTGCGGAGCGCGATCCCGTGCGGCGGGATGATCCGGCGCTGCCCTATCATCTGCGCTGGGTCTGGGACGGCAGGTCCTATGAAGACCGGCACTGCCTGGTGCGATGCTATCATGGCCTTGGCGACAGCATCCAGTTCGCGCGCTTCCTGCCGCTGCTGGCGCGGCGGACGCGGATCCTGACGGTAGAGGTGCAGGCGCGGCTTCGCGATCTGTTCGTCTCCGGCCTCGATTGCCCCGGCGTGCGCTTCGTCGCGTTCGATGAAGCCCATCCGCTGCCGCCCGCCGAATGCGATCTGGAAATCACCGAACTGGATTTCGCCCTGCGCGCGACGCCCGCCGATGCGAAGCCTGCCTATCTGACGGCAAAGGCGGGGCCGCTGCCGCCCGGAAGCGTCGGCCTATGCTATGGCGCGGGCGATTGGGATCGCGACCGCGCGGTGCCCTCCAGTCTTCTCGCGCCCCTTTGTTCGGAGGCGCGGTGCGTCACGCTGATGCCCGAAGCCACGACCCTGGACGTGCTGAACCCTTCGGGCTGTCCCTTCGACATGATGGAAACGGCGGCGCTGGTCGCGGCGGCGGACCTTGTCATCACCGTCGACACGATGATCGCGCATATGGCGGGAGCGATGGGCAAGCCCGCATGGCTGCTGTTGAAGGCGGAACCGGACTGGCGCTGGCCGGCGGGCGGCGGCCGTACGCCCTGGTATCCCTCCATGCGCATCTATGCCCAGCCGCGCCCCGGCGATTGGGCTCCGGTCGTGGAGCGGGTGCGGAGCGATCTGGCGCAGTGGAACGCGGAAAGGAAGGAGGGATAGCCAAGCCATGGGATATATGTCCACGCCGTCAGTGCCGGTTTCCTGGGGCGAACTGCTCGACAAGATGACCATCCTGGAAATCAAGCAGCAGCGCATCGCCGCGGCGGACGCGCGCGCCAATGTCGGCAAGGAATACCGGCTGCTGAGCATGATCGGCAGCGAGGCGTTGCAGGTCGCCGCCATCGCCCCGCTGGTGGAGCGGCTAAAGCAGGTCAATGAGGAGCTGTGGCAGATCGAGGATGCCATTCGTGAGGAGGAGGCGAGCGCGCAGTTCGGCGCGACCTTCATCGGCCTGGCCCGCGCCGTCTACCGGATGAATGACCGGCGCGCGGCGATCAAGCGCCAGATCAACGAATTGCTCGGCTCCGAACTGATCGAGGAAAAAAGCTATGCGGACCATGGCCGCCGCGCCCCTGACTGACGGCGGAGCAGGCGCGCGCGGCCGGTCCTGCGGCGTGCTGACCTTTCACCGCTGCATCAACTATGGCTCCTACTGGCAGGCGCGCTGCCTCGTGGAGGGGTTGCGCGCCATGGGAATGAATGCAGTGCTGCTCGACCATCATTCCCCCGCGATCCAGCGGGCGGAATGGCGTTGCGCCCTGCATCCGACACTGCCGCAGCCCGCGCAGCGAACGGACTTTCCCGCCTATGCGGAAAAGACGCGCAAGTTCCTGGCCGCGTTTGAGGAACTGCCCTTGTCGCGTCCGTTTCCCATTGATCAGCCCGAACAGATGGATGATTTCGACGCCATCATCGTGGGCAGTGACGAGGTGTGGAACCAGCGCCACCCCTGGTATGGCGAAAGCCCCATCTTCTACGGCGCTGGCCTGCGCGCGCCCTTCCTCTCCTACGCGGCGAGCTTCGGCAATCATGATGCGTCCGAAGGGCTGCCGGACCATTGGGCCGGGCAGTTGCGCAAGTTCGCGGCGGTGTCGGTGCGGGATGAAAACAGCCGCGCGATCGTGCGCGCTGCCTTGGGATGCGACCCGGCGCTGGTGCTCGACCCCTGCCTGCAATTTCCGCCGATGCAGTCTGGCACCATGAAAGACGGGCAGGGGGGGTATCTCGCCCTCTACGGGCATAACTTCCCGGACTGGCTGAGTGGCCATGTCCGGCGCTGGGCCGATGCACGCCGCATGCCCATCGTCAGCATCGGCTATCGCAACGATTGGGCGCATGAGCAGCGGATCACCGCCGGGCCGGAGGAATTTGCGACGCTGATGGCGGGCGCGGAGGGGGTCGTCACCAACTTTTTCCATGGCTGCGTCTTCGCGCTGCTGAACCGGCGGCCCTTTCTCACCGCGCCCACGCCCTATCGCTTTCACAAGGTCCGCGACCTGATGCGCGCGCTGGGGGCCGGGCGGCATATGGTGAGCGAGGATCAGGATGCGTCGGTCTATGAGCGGCTGCTGACCGAACCAATGGACGCGGCGGTGCAGGATCGCATCGCCGCCCTGCGGCAGCGTTCCGCCGCCTTCCTGAACGATGCGCTGGCGATGGTGCGATGAGCGGGCCGCTCAGCCCGCGCGACATGACCGCATCGGGGCTGTGCACCGGCTGCGGGTCCTGCGCCGCCATGACCGGCCCCGCCGATGCGCGGCTCGATTGGGATGTCGAAGGCCAGTTGAAGCCCGCCGCGCCGGAAGGCTGGCGCAGGGAGCGCAGCGCCCGTTTTTCGCGGCTTTGCCCTTTCTCCCCCAGCGCGCGCGATGAGGATGAGATTGCGCAGCAGCGCTTCCCCGGCGCGCCGGAACAGGACCCCTGGATCGGCCGCTTCGCCGCCGCCTATGTCGGCCATGCCGCCGAGCGGGACTATCGCGATCGGGGCAGTTCAGGCGGGATGGTAAGCTGGGTCGCGGCCGAATTGCTGCGTGCGGGACTGGTCGATGGCGTCGCCCATGTCGTGCGGGCCGACCCCGCCGCCGAAGGCCGCCTCTTCCGCTACAGCATCTCGCGCAGCCGCGACGCGCTGATGGAGGGCGCGCAGTCGCGCTATTATCCCGTCGAAATGTCCGCCATCCTGCGCGAAATGCGGGACGTGCCCGGCCGCTATGCCATTGTCGGCATTCCCTGCTTCATCAAGGCGGTGAACCTGGCGATGCTGGACGATCCCCTGTTGCGCGAACGGGTCGCCTTCACCCTGGGCCTTGTCTGCGGCCATATGAAAAGCCGCCAGATGGTGGACAGCTTCGCCTGGCAGATGGGCCTTGATCCCGCTGCGGTCGCCGCGGTCGATTACCGGGTGAAGGACGCAAGCCGCCCGGCAAACTGGTACAGGGCGCGGCTTGCGGCCCGTGATGGTGAAGAACGCCAGCAGGACTGGTGGCATCTGGTCGATGGCGATTGGGGGTCGGGCTTCTTCCAGAACCGCGCCTGCGACTATTGCGACGATGTGGTGGCGGAAACGGCGGACATTTCCTTTGGTGACGCATGGGTGGAGCCCTATTCGTCCGACGGGCGCGGCACCAATGTCGTCGTGGTGCGCTCGCCCGTGCTGCACCGGCTCGTTCAGGCAGCGATGGGGGAGGGGAGGCTGGCGTTGCAGCCGGTCGACGCCGCCTTCATCCGCGAAACGCAGGCGGCGGGATTCCGGCAGCGGCGCGATGGCCTCGCCTACCGGCTGGCGTGGCGTCGCACCGGGGTGAAGCCCCGCAAGCGCATCCAGCCTTCGGCATCGCATCTGGGATGGCGCCGGAAGCTCATCTACCGCCTGCGCCATCGCATCAGCCGGGGCAGCAGCACTGCTTTCCGCGCGGCCCATGCGCTTGGACGGCCGGGCCTGTTCCTGTCATGGGGACGGGTGATGGTGACGCTCTACCACGGTCTCACCTATTCGCGTGGCTGGCTGGGCAGGATGTTCGACCGGGCGGAGCGGCTGTTGGGGAAGGAAGGGAAGGGCGTTAATATTAGCCGTTCAGGCTGAGCGAAGGCCAAGACACCTCACTCCGTTCGTCAAACCTTCGACCCTCATGCCGCAGCCGCGTAAATCCCGTCCATCACCTCCGCCACCTGCGCCAATGTCTCGCATTCCGGGTCGAAGCGCGCGGAACGGGCCAGCCGCTTCGCCCATTGTCCGGCCATCCACCCGCCCCACGGGTCACCTGGCATCGCCAGCGTCTCCCGCGCCGTCCCGTGAAACAGTTCGGCGGTGAAGTCGTAGAAGGAGCCGCCAACATTGCGGAACGCCGCGCCAGCCTTGCTCCCGAAAAAATCCGCTGCGATGACAGCGTCCTGCCCCGCATGCAGGTTCCAGGAACAGGCGATCCGCGCTACGCGTCCGCCCGCCAGCCGCAACGTGGCGACGGCATAATCCTCCACCTGGGCCGTGCGGTCGTGCAGGGGCTGACCCTTGCTGAACAGCACCGCGTCGATGCTGTCCACCTTGGGGAAATCGAGCGTCCACAGCGCCAGGTCGATCAGGTGCACGCCAAGGTCCATCATGCACCCGCCGCCCGACTGGCGCGGGTCGTAGAACCATGGCTTGTCCGGCCCATAAGCGTTGTGGAACGTCAGGTCGATCGCATGTACGTCGCCCAGTTCCCCGCCCTGAATGCGCTCGCGGATGGCGCGCATGCCCGCCGTGCCGCGATAGGAAAGGTCGACGCCCAGCAGCCGGTCCGCCGCCCGTGCCGCATCCACCACCGCCCTGACTTCCGCAGCATCGCGGCCGAGCGGCTTCTGGCAGAAGACCGCCAGGCCGCTTTCCAGCGCGCGGATCGACTGTTGCGCATGGAGCGCGCTGGGCGTCGCGATCACGATCCCGTCCAGATGCTGGTCCAGCAACGCGTCCAGCGTATCGGCCTGCACGGCGTTAGGGGCGAGCAGCGCCGCGTCCGCCGCATTGCCGGGCAGGGCGTCGGCAATGGCGGCGGCTTCGATCCGTCCCGTGGCCAGCATCGCCTCCATCCGGTTGCGGCCGATCCAGCCGGTGCCCAGGAAGCCGATGCGCGGGCGTGTCTCGACAGGTGCGGCCGGGCGCGCGGGTGCGGTGACGCTGCTCATGGGATGACGATCGCCTTTACGAAGCCGTCCGGCTTGTCGCGGGTCGCGTTCAGCGCCTCGTCCAGCCGGTCAAGCGGATAGCTGTGGGTGTAGAGCGGGGCAGGGTCGATGCGGCCGGACGCCACCGCCTCCACCGCTTCGCGCATGCCCTGCGCATAGGCCAGCGGGTCGCGCTCATGCGCGTTGATGACGTCGATGCCGCGCCAGTTCCACAGCCACATATTGGCCTGACGCGGCCCGTCCTGATGATAGCCCGCGACGATCAGCTTGCCGCGCTCGCCCGTCAGCTCTCCCGCCAGGTCGAGCGGCCATTGCTTGCCTACCGCCTCTATCACCCGCTCGCAAAAACGGCCGCCGGTCAGCGCGCTGACCTGATCGATGATCCCTTGATGATCGTCCATCACGATCGTTTCCGCAGCGCCGAAATCCCGCGCCAGATCGAGCGAGGATAACCGCCGCGATATCGCGATCACCCGCGCGCCCGCATCGGTGGCAAGCCGCGTCAGCAGCGCGCCCAGAAAGCCGATGCCGATGATCGCCACCGTCTGCCCGGCCTCAATATCGGCGCGGCGGAAGATATTGAACGCGCAGCCCAGCGGCTCGCCGGGAAAGGGCATGCCATTGAGCGCTGGCGGCAGCTTCACCACCGCAGCCTCTTCGGCCAGATCATATTCCGAATAGCTGGCATAGCTGAGCGCCGCGACCCGATCGCCCACCGCCACTGATGTGACGCCTTCTCCCACCGCATCGACGATGCCCCAGCCTTCATGGCCGAGCGCGCCCGGCTCCAGCGGATATTGCTGCCATTCCGGCCCGGCCCAGGGCGTCAGGTTGGACGCGCACACCCCGCATCCTTCCATCCGCACCCGCACCTGCCCCGGCCCCGGCTGCGGCACCGGCACCTGATCGACGCGGATCGCGCCTGGCCCGGTCACGGTGACGGCGCGCATGGTCATGGCATCGAGCGAAGGTTCAGCCTCTTTCACCAGCATGTCCATCATTCCGCCGCCAGCGCCACGGCGCTTTCCCCGCGAATGAAGGCTTCGACCGCCTCATGCGCGCGGTCGTCGGTCATCTGCTGCGGCGGATGCTTGCAGAAATAGGCGGCGGCGGGATGGATCGGGCCGGACAGCCCGCGATCCGCCGCCAGCTTGGCGCAACGGATCATGTCGATCGCGACCCCCGCCGAATTGGGGCTGTCCTCCACCGACAGGCGCAGTTCCAGGTTCATCGGCACGCCGCCGAACAGTTGCCCTTCCATCCGCAGGAAACAGACCTTGTTGTCATTCTGCCAGGCCACATAGTCGGACGGGCCGATATGGATATTCTCATCCTCCAACCGGCTTTCCGCGACCGACTGCACCGCTTCGGTCTTGGAAATCTTCTTGGACTTCAGCCGCGCCCGGTTCGACATATTCAGGAAGTCGGTATTGCCGCCGGTGTTGAGCTGGTAAGTGCGGTCCAGCTTCACGCCCCTCTTGGCGAACAGGTCAGTCAGCACGCGATGGACGATCGTCGCGCCCAGTTGCGCCTTGATGTCATCGCCGATGATGGGCACGCCCGCCGCCTCGAACCGCTCCGCCCACACCGGATCGCTGGCGATGAAGACAGGGATGTTGTTGACGAAGGCGACCCCGGCCTCCAGCGCGCACTCCGCATAGAATTCCGTGGCCTGCTGCGACCCCACGGGCAGATAGTTCATCAGCACGTCGACCTTGGCCGCGCGCAGCCGGTCCACGACATCCTGCTTGCTGGGTTCGGGCGCGTCCGCCGGCAGGAAGGTGCGATCGTCGGGATAGTCGGCCATGTGATCGGCAAAGCCGTCCAGCATCCGCCCCATCTCCACCGCGACGCCGGTGGCGTCCACTTCACGGCAGAAGGCCTGCGTGCAATTGGGCTTCGCGAAGATCGCTTCGGCGACGTCCCGTCCCACCTTGCGCCGGTCGATGTCCCACGCCGCCGCCACATGGATGTCGCACGGCCGGTAACCGCCAATCTCCCAATGGGTAAGGCCGAAATGCTCGTTGCTTTCGGCGCGATAGTGGCTGAGGCCCTGCACCAGCGAACTGGCGCAATTGCCGACGCCAATGATGCCGATATTGATTGCGGGGCGGCGGGGTGGCAGCGGTGAATGCTTCATGGGCTCTCTCCGTCAGGCCGTCTGCGCGACGGGCATGGCCGCGCTGGCAGGGGCGTAGCGATCGATCATCCAGGCGCAGAAATCGGCGAAGGCCTGCGGCTCATGCACGGCGCTGCTGTGATGCGGGGCGATCCCCAGATGCTCAGGCGTGAAACAGAAGGTGACGGTGACGTCGAAATCCGCCAGAGCCTCCATCTGCCGGTCGAACCAGTCGATCGCGTTAGGGCGGAAACTGTCGGCCCAGCTAAGGCCGGTGCGCAGCTGCCGCACGCCCAGCCGCTTCATCCAGGCGACGGCGTCGTCCAGGCGCGGGTCCTCGAAATGGAACCACTGCATCAGCCCCATCCTGTCCGCGACCCGGCCATAATCCTCCAGCGCGGGCTTGGGCGTGCCGTCCGCGCGGATCAGGCCCATGTAGAAATGGCGGTAATAGCTGGATCCTTCCGCCTCGCGGTGGCGCGTGGTCGCGCCCCATTCCTGCGGCAGGTCGTAAAGGCTGTACCAGAAGATGCGCGGCACTCGCCCGATCAGCAGTTCCGCCGTGCGATTGACGCCGAAGACCTGCACTTCCTCCGCGCCGAACGACCCGACGCCGACCTCCGTGACCCAGATTGGCTTGTCGGGCACGACCGCCTCGATCTCGGCGATCTTGTCCGGCCAATCGTGGATCGGCCACAGGTTCCAGTCGAGCGGAAAGCCATGCACCGCGACCACATCCACGGCGTCCAGCGCGCCATGGTCGCGCATCCGGTTCACCCAATGCGGGTCGATCGGCGACATGCCGCCCAGCACGCGCGTGACGGCAGGGTTCACATCCTGGATCGCCGCGCCCGCGCGCACGACCATGTCGGCATAGAGCGACCAGTCCGGGTCGATCTCCAGGTCCCAATGCGACTTGTTGTTGGGCTCGTTCCAGATCATCGCCGCTTCGATCATGCGGGCTTTCCCTCCTCGCTTGTCATGTCCTCAGGTCCGCGCGCCGGATAGACCGCCGCCTTGCCCATCCATTCCTCGAACGGCACCGGCGCGACGCGGCACAGATAGACTTCCTCCTCCGGCTCCGCCTCGATCGTGAAGCCCGCCGCGCGCAGCATCGCCTGCGAACAGGCCTTGTTGGGCGCCCACCAGTTGGACCAGTCATGCGCGAACTTGCGCTCGATGAAATGCATCTTCGGATAGGCGGGATTGTCGAAAAAGCCCGGCGGCCTGCTGGTCCCCGGCACGTGGAAGGGGTGATCCTCCGGCACCATCAGCACGTCGGACGACCCCTGCTGCATCGTCTGGAACAGCAGCATGTCGCCCGCCACATGCTCGCGGATCAGGTCCAGCGCCAGCAGCGGATGGCGCAGGTGATACAGCACGCCCATGAAGATGACGAGGTCGAACCGGCGGCCAAGGCTGCCAATGTCATAGACCGACATATTTCGGAACTCGATGCCCTCATGCCCCAGCGTTTCGGCGGCAAAGCGGGCCTGGGCCAGATAGCGGTCGTCGGAATCGATGCCGATCACCTCCGCCGCGCCCCGGCGCTTCATCTCGATCGAATAGAAACCCGCATTGCACCCGATGTCGAGCACCGTCTTGCCCGTCAGGTCCTCCGGCAGCGCATGGGCGAAACCCGCGAATTTGAAGGCGGGATAGTCCCCCAGGAAATGATCGGGCGCGGTTTCGACGCCGCCGATCCGCAAATTGTGGAACCATGGCCCCAATGCTTCGATCTGGCGGCGCAGTTGTTCCTCCTCATGGGCAGTAGCGGCGATCGTCATCGTCTTCATGCAGGCACCTCGTTCAGGCGAGTGACGCATCTTCCTTCCGGCCCGGCCATGATCGTGCTGATCGATCCGGGATCGACGTCGAACCGCAGCAGATTGTCCAGGCTCAGCCCCAGATAATGCGCCATGACGCCGCGAATGATGTCGCAATGGGTCACGCAAAGGATCGATGCGCCCGGCCGCGCGGCCGCCATGTCTTCCAGGTGCCGGACGGCCCTTTCGACGGCGGCTTTCATGGTTTCGCCCCCCGGCGTGGGGCTGGTGGACCGGCTGCTGTTCCACTCGCGCCACATGGGATCATCGCTGAGCTCCGCGAAGGACTTGCCGTTCCATTCTCCGAAATCGATCTCGTCCAGCGCCGCAACGATCTCCACTTCCAGTCCCAATGCCCGCGCGATGATGGTGGCGGTCTCGACCGTGCGCTGCCGGGGGCTTGCGTGGATGGCGGTCAGTTCGCCCAGCCCGCGCCACGACGCGACATTTTCCGCCTGCGCCCGCCCGGCCCCGGTCAACGCCGCCGCGCCCGCGCGGCCGCTCAGCAACCGGCCGAATTCGCCATGCACGCCATGCCTTACAAGGTGAAAGCAGGTGCGCGGCGGCTGGTGTGAAGGTGACAGCATCAACATAGATGCTGGCCCAACCGAGAAGGTAGAGTGAAAGTTCCCTATCTAAATTACGGAATAGCAACAAGTGATCCACATCATATTACCCATGTTAGTGCCAATAACATGAGTTATTTTCCTGCGTTAATATTGTGTCGTTCGAAACAAAAATTCGGATTTCCGCGGGAACAAGGCGGTAGAAGAAGATGTTCCTCCCCGGTCATATGTTTCCCTATCATAATGATTGCCCGTCCGGGCGTGATATTCTTAATTAACAAGGGGATTGGCCGTGGAAAAGATACTTGTCACGGGCGGCGCGGGCTTTATCGGCCGTACACTCTGCCGGGAACTGCTGGAGCGCGGCCATGAAGTTCGCGTGCTCGACGCCCTGATCGACCAGGTGCACGGTAATGGCGAGCGGCCCGCCGATCTCGACCCGCAGGTCGAGTTGATCCATGCCGACGTGCGCAACGGCAATGCGGTGGAGCGCGCGCTGAATGGCGTGGACGCCGTCATCCATCTGGCGGCGGAAGTCGGCGTCGGCCAGTCCATGTACGAGGTCGAACGCTACACTTCCGTCAACGATGTCGGCACGGCGGTGCTGTTCGAACGGTTGATCGACAATCCGGTAAGGCGGGTCGTCACCGCATCTTCCATGAGCATCTATGGCGAGGGGCTCTACCGCGACCAGGATGGGCAGATCGTGCAGGATGCCGATCGCGGATCGCTGCGCGACAATCAGAAGGTGTGGGACCCGGTCGATGCGAACGGCCGTCCCTTGACCCCCGTGGCGACGCCGGAATGGAAGCGGCCCAACCTCGCCTCCATCTATGCGCTCAACAAATATGTGCAGGAACGCACGACCCACATCATGACCGCGCCCTATGGGATGGAAGGCGTGTGCCTGCGTCTCTTCAACGTCTATGGGCCGGGGCAGGCGCTGTCCAACCCCTATACCGGCGTCCTCGCCATCTTCGCTTCCCGCCTGCTCAATGGGCAGAAGCCGATGATCTTCGAGGATGGCGAACAGCGCCGCGACTTCGTGCATGTGACCGACGTCGCCCGCGCCTTCGCCGACGCGCTGCACCTGCCCCAGGCGGCGGGGGGCACGTTCAACATCGGTTCGGGCAATGATCGTTCGGTGACGGAAGTGGCGCAGAGTCTGGCGCAGGCGATGGGCCGCAATGACATCGAGCCCGAAATCGTCGGCAAGGCGCGGACCGGCGACATCCGCCATTGCTTCTGCGACACCAGCCTTGCCGAAGAAAAGCTCGGCTTCCGCGCGCGGCAGGATTTCGGGCAGGGGCTGGCCGAACTCGCCGAATGGGTCGCGCAGCAGACCGCCGACGACCGCGTGGCCGAAGCGCGCGCCGAACTGGAAGCCAGAGGGCTGGTCGCATGAAAGGCGCTGACCGCAAACCCGTGCTGATCACGGGCGGCGCCGGTTTCATCGGCTGCAACATCGCCGACCGGCTGGCGGGCCAGGGCGAGGGAGTGATCATCTATGACTCGCTCGCCCGGCCCGGTGTCGAGCGCAACCTCGCCTGGCTGGAGCAGCGTCACGGCGCGGCCATCACGCCCGTCATCGCCGATGTGCGGGACGATGCGGCGCTGGCGAGGGCCGTGGCGGGAGCGCGCGCCGTGTTCCACATGGCGGCGCAGGTCGCCGTCACCACCAGCTTCACCGACCCCCGCGCCGATTTCGAAGTGAATGTGCTGGGCACGCTCAATGTGCTGGAGGCCGCACGGCGCTGTTCGACGCCGCCAGCGGTGATCTTCGCGTCCACCAACAAGGTTTATGGCGGTCTTGAGGATCTGGAATTCCGCCTGACGGACGGCGCTTACCAGCCGGTTGACGACGCACTGCGCGCGCGCGGCATCGATGAAAGCCGCCCGCTCGATTTCCACACCCCCTATGGCTGTTCCAAGGGCGCGGCCGATCAATATGTGCTCGATTACGCGCGCAGTTTCGGCCTGCCCACCGCCGTGCTGCGGATGAGCTGCATCTACGGCCAGCGCCAGATGGGGACGGAGGATCAGGGCTGGGTCGCCCATTTCCTGATCAGCGCTCTCGAAGGGCGCGACATCATCCTTTATGGCGACGGCCATCAGGTTCGCGACATTCTGGACGTGGGCGATGCGGTGAACGCCTATCTCGCCGTCTGGCGCAACATCGACCGGCTGTCGGGCCGCGCCTTCAACCTTGGCGGCGGGGCAGACAATGCGGTCAGCCTGCGCCAGATACTGACGCTGATCGGCGAGGAAGTGGGCCGTCCGCTTGGCGTGGAGACGTCGGACTGGCGCGCGGGCGACCAGCGCTATTTCGTCGCCGACACAGGCGCGCTGCAAGCGGCGGTCGATCTGCCCGCGCGCAAGCCGTGGCGGCAAGGCGTCGCTGACCTTGCCGACTGGCTGGCTGGCGAGCGCGCGCCTGTGGCCGCACCCTCGCTCGTGACGGCGAGGGCGCTATGAGCGCTGGCGGACACCTGTTGCTGGCCGCCGATGCCGTGGGCGGCGTGTGGCAATATTCGACCGACCTCGCCCGCGCGCTCCGGCCTTTGGGCTGGCAGGTGACGCTCGCCGTCCTTGGCCCGGCGCTCACCCAGGCGCAGCGGGCCGAAGCGGCGGCGATCGCCAATGTGCATGTGGTCGAAACCGGGCTGGAACTGGAATGGCTCGCCGCGCAGGCCGAACCCATCCTGATGGCCGAGGCGCGGCTTGCCGAAATGGCGGGCGACCTTCGCGCCGACATCGTCCAGCTCCACACGCCTGCGCTGGCCGCGCAGGGCCGTTACGCTTGCCCAACGATCGCGCTATTGCACAGTTGCGTCGCGACCTGGTGGTCGGCGGTGAAGGACGGCCCGATGCCCGGAGACTTCGCCTGGCGCACCGCCCTGGTCGATCGCGGCCTGCGCAACGCCACCCTCGCGATCACCCCCACCGCCGCCTTCGCGGACGCCGCGCGCCGTCAATATGGCGTCGCGCCCGTGCCGGTCCACAACGGCCGTGCCATGGACTTTCCGCGCCGGGCGATGCGGGATCATGTCTTCACCGCCGGGCGCCTGTGGGACGAAGGCAAGAATATAGGCGTGCTCGACGAAGCAGCCGCCCGCATCGCCGTGCCCTTCTGCGCGGCGGGTCCGCTGTCCGCCCCCCATGGCGGCGGCGTTACGCTGAAAGCGCTCCAACATGCAGGCGTGATGGACAGCGCAGCGCTTTCCCATCATCTCGCTTCCCGCCCGGTCTTCGCCTCTGCCGCGCTGTACGAGCCGTTCGGCCTCGCTGTTCTGGAAGCCGCTCTGGCAGGCTGCGCGCTGGTCCTGTCCGGCATCCCCACCTTCCGCGAACTGTGGGACGGCGCGGCCACTTTCGTCCCCCCCAACGACGCGCCGGGTTTCGCCCGCGCCATCAACGCGCTGATCGAGGACGAATCCGCCCGCGCCGAAGCGGGCCGCCGCGCCCAGCAAAGGGCCGCCCGCTACAGCCTGCCCGCCCTCGCCACCCGGATGGCGGACCATTACGCAACCCTGCGGCGGAGGGCAGCAGCGTGAAAGTCGTATACTTCACTCATTCCTTGCTGTCCTGCTGGAACCACGGCAACGCCCATTTCCTGCGCGGCGTTCTGCGCGAACTCGGCGCGATGGGTCATGACGTGCTCGCGCTGGAGCCGGAGGGGAATTGGAGCCTCGCCAATCTGCTCGCCGACCATGGCGAAGCGGGCCTTGAACCCTTCCGCGCCGCCTATCCCGAACTCGTCACCCGCAGCTACGATCCCGCTGACGATGTGGAGCCGCTGCTCGACGGCGCGGACGTGGTCATCGTCCACGAATGGAACGACCCGGCCCTCGTCGCCCGCATCGGCGCGCTGCGGATCGCGGGCGGCGACTTCACGCTGCTGTTCCACGACACCCATCACCGCGCCGTGTCCGACCCGGAAGCGATCCGCGCCTTCGACCTCAGCGGCTATGACGGTGTGCTGGCCTTTGGCGAGGCGCTGTCGGACGTCTATCGCCGCTGGGGCTGGGGGGCGCGCGTCTGGACCTGGCATGAAGCCGCCGACCTCCGCCACTTCCACCCGCCTGCGCAGGGAGGCGACCGGCAGGGCATCGTCTGGATCGGCAATTGGGGCGATGGCGAACGCACGGCGGAACTGGAGGATTATCTCTTCCGCCCCGCACAGGACGCCGCCCTGCCGCTCGACATTT
>NZ_ATHO01000103.1 GCF_000445065.1 Sphingobium quisquiliarum P25
CCCTGCTCCGGCGCTGCGGTCCAGCCGGTCGCGGCGCTGTGGCGCAGCGCCTGCGTCAGGCTGGCGAGCACGCCTTCATCAGTCAGGTCCAGCCCCGCCGAATTGCGGCGGTCAGGATAAAGCTTGGATGGCAGAGCGATCTGGTCATGCCCCCGGCCGGGATCGGGCATGGCCCGCACCAGAGAAACCGGATCGGCTATCATCTCCTCGACGGAAACGGCGGGATCGGCGATGCGATGGACGAAGCTGCTGTTCGCCCCATTTTCCAGCAGGCGGCGCACCAGATAGGCCAGCAGCGTCTCATGCGTCCCCACCGGGGCGTAGATGCGGCAGGGACGGTTCAGCCCGCCCGCGCCAGTGACCTGCTCGTAAAGCGGCTCGCCCATGCCGTGCAGGCATTGGAACTCATAATCGCCGATCGCGAAATCCGGCCCGGCAAGGTGATAGATGGTGCTGAGCGTCTGCGCATTATGCGTGGCGAACTGTGGAAAAACCGCGTCCCGCACCGCCAGCAGCTTGCGGGCGCAGGCGATATAGGCGACGTCGCTATGCACCTTGCGGGTATAGACGGGAAATCCGGCCAGCCCGTCCACCTGCGCCCGCTTGATCTCCGCATCCCAATAAGCGCCCTTACCCAGCCGCACCATGATGCGGCGGCCGGTACGGCGGGCGAGGTCGACGATCCAGTCGATGACGAAGGGACAGCGCTTGCCATAGGCCTGCACCACGAAGCCAAGGCCGTTCCATCCGGCGAGGTCCGGGTCCAGCGCCAGGCTTTCCAACAGGTCGAGCGACAGTTCCAGCCGGTCCGCTTCCTCCGCATCGATGTTGAAGCCGATGTCATAGCCTTTCGACAGCAGCGCCAGCCGCTTCACCGCTGGCAGCAGTTCGGCCATGACGCGATCCGCCTGCGCACGACTGTAGCGGGGATGAAGGGCGGACAGCTTGATCGAAATGCCCGGCCCGGCATAGACGCCGCGCCCATCCGACGCCTTGCCGATGGCGTGGATCGCCCGCTCATAATCAGCATGATAACGGGCCGCGTCCGCAGCGGTCGCCGCCGCTTCACCCAGCATGTCATAGCTGTAGGTGAACCCCCTGGCCTCCATCGCCTTCGCCCGGCTCAGCGCTTCTCCGATCGTCTCGCCGGTGACGAACTGCTCCCCCATCATCCGCATCGCCAGGTCCACCGCGCGCCGGATGACCGGCTCCCCGGCGCGAGCGACCAGGCGGGTGAGCGCCGCGCCCAGGCCGCGATCATCGACGCTGCCGGTCAGCTTGCCGGTGACCACCAGCCCCCAGGTAGCGGCATTGACGAACAGCGATTTGCCCCCACCCAGATGCGACGCCCATCGCCCATGGGCGATCTTGTCGCGGATCAGCGCGTCTCGCGTGTCATCGTCGGGAATGCGCAGCAGCGCTTCGGCAAGGCACATCAGCGCCACCCCTTCCTGGCGATGCGGATGATGGGGGAGCAGTTCGTCACCGGCGAGACG
>NZ_ATHO01000104.1 GCF_000445065.1 Sphingobium quisquiliarum P25
GATGATAGACGCGGTCGGCCTCACCCAGCAAACGGGCGGCGCGCAGCGTGAGGTCATCAGGGTCGCCGGACAAGAGGCGGATGGGAACGAAGCGGGAGGCGGCGATATCGCCCTGCCCCTCCAGCCAAAGCGGCAGGGCGTCCGCCGCATTATCGCTGAACGGGTCGATCACGCCGCCGGGGCTGAGGCCCGCGTCAATGGCGCGGCGGCGCGCGGCTGCATCCGGCCAGCGCGCCCTTATGGCCGATCGCATGCCGTAAAGGGCCGTGGCGAGCGCGCCCAGCCGTTGCGGCAACAGCGCCTCGAACCGCTGGCGCAGCGCCTTGGCAAGGCCAGCAGACGCGCCGCCGGTGCCGATGGCGATCAGCACGGGCGCCCGGTCGACGATCGCGGGCAGGGTGAAGTCGCACAGGTCCGGCCGGTCAGTCGCATTCACCAGCACGCCGCGCGCGCGGAGCCGGACGGCCGTCGCCTCGTCCCCGTCGGCGACGATGGCGATCGCGGCCTCATCCTCCTCCGCCACGATGCGGGCACCCGCGCGTTCGAGCAGGCGGCGCTTGGCGTCCGCCGCCTCCCCTGCCCCGGTCAGGATGACGGGCCTGCCCTTCAACGTCAGGAAGACGGGCAGGCTGTGCATCAGTCGCGCACCCAGTCGGGGATCTTGTCCGCCTCGATCAGCGCCTCGATCGGCGGGCGGGCGCGAACGACCGCCCATTTGCCGCCCGAAACCAGCACCTCCGGCGTCAGCGGACGGCTGTTATAGGTGCCCGCCATGGTCGCGCCATAGGCGCCCGCCGTCATGAAGGCGACCAGATCGCCCGCCTGCACCACGTCCATGTCGCGGTGCATGGCGAAGGTGTCGCCGGTTTCGCAGACCGGCCCCACCACATTGGCGGTCGCGCGTTTCCCGACCGGGTTGACGGCGCGGATGTCGTGCCATGCGTCGTAAAGGCTGGGGCGCATCAGGTCGTTCATCGCCGCGTCGACGATGACGAAGGGAGCCTGCGCGCCCTGCTTCACGCGCACCACGCGGGACAGCAGCGCGCCCGCATTGCCGACGATGACTCGCCCCGGTTCGAACATCAGGCGGACATTCCAGCCGCTGGTCACGCGCGTCACCATCTCCCCATAGGCGGCGGGAAGCGGCGGAATGGGAAGCGAGGGATCATAAGGCACGCCAAGGCCGCCGCCCAGGTCGGCGGTGCGGATGTCATGCCCCGCAGCGCGCAACTGACCGATGAGCGCGCCGACCTTGACGAAGGCGGCCTCCAGCGGCGCAAGGTCCGTGAGCTGGCTGCCGATATGGACAGCGACCCCCTGCACGTCGAGGCCCGGCAGATCGCGCGCGGCGGCATAGCTTTCCAGCGCGCGGTCATAGGGAATGCCGAACTTGTTCTCCGACTTGCCGGTCGAAATCTTGGCATGGGTGCCTGCATCGACATCCGGGTTGATGCGATAGGCGACGGGAGCTTGTCTGCCCATGGACAGCGCGACTTCGGACAGCATCTCCGCTTCCGGCTCGCTTTCCAGGTTGAACTGGTAGATGCCATGTTCCAGCGCCAGACGCATCTCCCCGGCCGTCTTGCCGACGCCGGAAAAGACGATGCGGCTGGCCGGAATGCCCGCAGCGATGGCACGCAGCAACTCGCCGCCCGACACCACGTCCGCGCCGAGTCCCAGCTTTGCCAGCGTCGCCAGCACCGCGCCATTGGGATTCGCCTTGACCGCGAAAGCGATCAGCGGATCGGCAAGGCGCGACAAGGCTTCGCGGAACACGCCGACATGGCGGGTGAGCGTGGCGGTGGAATAGATATAGACGGGCGTGCCGACGGCCTCCGCAATCTCCGTCATCGGCACCTGCTCCACATGCATGGCGCCGTTCACATAATCGAAATGGTCCAAGGCTCTCTTGTCCTAGCGGGTCTGGTCAGGGCTGGCTTTCGGGCGGCAGATCGAAGGGATCATCCTCCCGGACGCGTGAATTGGTCAGCAGGTCGACGGTGCGTTCGGGCCGCGCCTGGATGGAAGGCGTCATCAGTTCCTGCGCGGTCGGCGCTGCGGCGGCGCCCACCGGCACGGCAGGCATCTTCTGCCCCTCAATAGGCTTCAGCGGCTGACGCCCGCCACATGCCGCCAAGGCGAGCGGCAGCATGGCGAAGCCTATGCCGCGAAGGAGGATGCCGGTCCTCATGCCTGCCTGTCCTTTCGAGCCTGCGCGATGCGCGCCCGCACCTGATCGGGCGCGGTGCCACCATGGCTTTTCCGGCTGGCGACCGATGCATCGACCGTCAGCACCGCATAGATGCGCTCATCAATCCGGGCGTCAATGGCTTTCAGCGTTTCGATCGGCAGGTCGGCCAGCGGCGTGCCCGCGCTCTCCGCCGCCGCCACCGCGCGGCCGGTGATGTGATGCGCCTCGCGGAAGGGCACATTGGCTTCGCGCACCAGCCAGTCGGCAAGGTCGGTGGCGGTGGCGAAGCCGCTTTCCGCAAGGCCACGCATGCGATCGGTGCGGAACGTCACCGTCTCGATCATGCCGGTCATCGCGGCGATGCTGAGGCCCAGCAGATCATGCGCCTCGAACACCGGCGGCTTGTCGTCCTGCATGTCCTTCGAATAAGCGAGCGGCAGGCCCTTCATCGTGACGCACAGCGCGTTCATGCAGCCCATGATGCGCCCGGCATGGCCGCGCACCAGCTCGGCGGCATCGGGATTGCGCTTCTGCGGCATGATCGAACTGCCGGTCGAATAGGCGTCAGGCAGCTTGACGAAGCCGAAGGGCTGGCTCGCCCAGATGATGAACTCCTCGGCCAGGCGCGAAAGGTGCAGGCTGCACTGGGTGGCCGCCATCAGATAGTCGAGCGCGAAGTCACGGTCGGACACGCTGTCGAGGCTGTTGTCGGTCGGCTTGGCGAAGCCCAGCGCCGCCGCCGTCGCGTGGCGGTCGATCGGAAAGCCGGTTCCGGCGAGCGCGGCCGCGCCCAGCGGGCATTCGTTCAGCCGCGTGCGCGCATCGGCGAAGCGGCTGCGGTCGCGGCGGACCATCTCATGATAGGCCATCAGGTGATGGCCCAGCGTCACGGGCTGCGCGGATTGAAGGTGGGTGAAACCGGGCATGACGGCATCGGCATGCTCCTCCGCGCGGGCAAGCAGCGCCTGCTGGAGCGCATCGAGCCCCGCCTCTACCTCGTCGATCGCGTCGCGCACCCAAAGGCGGAAGTCGGTCGCCACCTGGTCATTGCGCGACCGGGCGGTGTGCAGCCTTCCTGCCGCCGGGCCGATCAGTTCGGCGAGGCGCGATTCCGTGACCATGTGGATATCTTCCAGGTCCAGGTTCACGGGCACGCCATTGGCTTCATATTCGGCCGCGATCCTGTCCAGTCCGGCGGTTATCGCCTGCGCGTCCTCACCGCTGACGATGCCCTGTTTCGCCAGCATCGCGACATGCGCCTTCGATCCGGCGACGTCCTGCTTCCACAATCGCTTGTCGAACGGGATGGAGGCATTTATCTCGCGCATGACCGAAGCCGGGCCCGCTGCGAAGCGTCCGCCCCACATGCTGTTGGAGCCTTCGTTGCGAACTTCCCCGTCCCGATCAACTTTGCCCTGCGTAATGACACTGCTCCTGCTGGCTGGCCTTGGCGCGTGCGATAGGCAATCGCCGCCTCCTGGGCAAGGTCAAGCCAATAGCAGCGCGCAAATCCCGGCGGCAAGCGGCGAGGCGACGGGCGCTTCGCAAAGCGCGAAGGGCGTGTTCAGCTATACGATCGACCGTTCGAAGGCGGGCGCCGCCGCCCCGGATTTTTCCTTCACCGGGCCGGACGGCAAGGACGCGGCGTTGCAGGATTTCGCGGGCAAGCCAGTGCTGGTGAACCTGTGGGCGACATGGTGCGCGCCTTGCGTCGCTGAAATGCCGACGCTCGACAGCCTGGCCAAGGCTTATAAGAAGGACGGTCTGGCCGTGCTGACCATATCGCAGGACAGCCAGGGCGAAAGCGTGGTCAAGCCCTTCTTCGCCAAGCATAAGCTGCCGAACCTGCAAGGCTGGACCGATCCCGAAAACCAGTTCGGCTTCCACTTCGCCACCGGCATGCTGCCGACCAGCGTGCTGTACGACCGGCAGGGCAAGGAAATGGCGCGGGTCGTCGGCGCGCTGGACTGGAACAGCAAGGAAGGCCGGGATCTGATCGCGGCGGCGCTGGAGTCCTGACGGAATCTACTCGCCCCTGCTCCGTCATGCTGAACTTGTGTTTAAACGTAAGGCATCGCCAAAACGAACAAGCGCCGGAAACCCGCTATTTTCGGCGCATGCAAAGTGCGCAGGCATGTTGCGCGCTTCTCAATTGCAGAGCACGCACAAGCTAAAATATCCTTTGGCGAGATCGATAGTAAATCTATGGAAACAACTTCATAAATCTGAAAAATTGTGCGGCGCAATAGCGGTTTTTCAGACCATCTCCGTTTCCCCCACTGCACGATAACGCATAAGCAGGGGGCAATAGATGAAACGATTATCCGCAGTTCGACTTTCTCTTGTTCTGGCTTCCTCCTGGTCCGCTTGCGCGGTTGCACAGGAGGCGACGCAAGCACCGCAGGCCGACGAGGGATCGGCCATCATCGTCACCGGCACCCGCGCCACCGGCATGCAGGCCGCCGAAAGCGCCGCGCCGATCCAGGTGCTGAGCGAAGAGGCGATCAGCCATGTCGGCCAGCCCAACCTCAACCAGGTGCTGACGCAGCTCGTCCCCAGCTTCACCGCGCAGACGCAGGGCACCGACCTTTCCAGCTTCTCTCTTTCCGCCCGGCTGCGCGGCCTTAGCCCCAATCACACGCTGGTGCTGGTCAACGGCAAGCGCCGCCACGGCAACGGCATCCTTCAGGTGATTTCCGGCGCGTTCCAGGGCTCGGCCGCGCCCAGCATCGACCTGATCCCGCCGGACTCCGTGGCGCGCGTCGAAGTGTTTCAGGAAGGCGCGGCGGCCGTCTACGGCACCGATGCGATCGCGGGCGTCATCAACTTCATCCTCAAGGACCAGGACGAAGGCGGCACCTTCAAGATCACCGGCGGCCAGCATTATGACAGCGAGGGCGAGCTTTTCTCCGCATCCGGCAATATGGGCTTCAAGCTGGGCGAGGACGGCTTCTTCAACCTGACCCTGTTCCACAGGCGGCAGGACTATACGACCGTGGGCGAAGGCCAGGTGCAGGTGACGCAACGCGACGGATCGCTGCAACCCAACGCCCCGGCCCAATGGTCGAACCTGACCGGCGACGCCCTGTCGGGGATCAATGGCGGCCAGCCCCGCACGAAGCTGACGCTCGGCTTCTACAATATGGGCTATGATTTCGGCGGCGTCGAACTGTACAGCTTCGGCGACTATGCCCGCCGCGAAGGCTGGGCCAAGCAGGGCTACCGCCATCCCAAGCGCATCTGCTACGAAGCGGGCAATCTGGGCGGCAGCGTGACCCCGGCGCCCTACGATCCCAGCATCTGCTACAGCGACACCGGCATCTATGGCATGGTTCCGTTGCAGCATGTCGTCGAGGACGAATATAGCTTCACCGTGGGCGCCAAGGGCGAGTTCGGCGGCGGCTGGAACTATGACATCAGCGGCACCTATGGCGCGCAGAAGGACAGCATCTACACCGAACAGTCAGCGCATCGCGAATTGTGGCAGGAAAGCTTTGCCGCAGGCGGCGTCGCCCGTGCGATCACGCCCAGCAGCGCCTATGACGGCGGGTTCAAGCTGGCGCAGACGACCATTACGACCGACATCCGCAAAGAATTCGATGCCGGCATGGCTTCTCCGCTGACCTTCGCGTTCGGCGGTGAGTACCGGAAGGACGAATATGAAATCCTTCAGGGCGACGCCGTTTCGACCTACAAGACCGGCGTCCAGTCCTTCCCCGGCTACAAGGCGTCCGACGCAGGCGATTTCCAGCGCAGTTCTAAGGCGGTCTACGCCAACCTGATCGGCGAGCCGGTGGATGGCTGGAGCGTCGATCTTGCCGGACGCTATGAAGATTATACGGATTTTGGCGATACCGCGATCTGGAAGGTGACGACGCGCTACGACTTCTCGCCCGCCATCGCCATCCGGGGCACGGCCAGCACCGGCTTCCGCGCTCCCACCCTCGCCGAACAGAAATATTCGACCATCAATGTGGGCCCGACCAGCGCCATAGCGCAGCTTCCCGCAGGCACCCCGGCTGCCGCACTGCTGGGATTCGGATCGTTGAAGGCGGAAAAGTCGAAGAATTTCTCCGCCGGTATCGTGCTGCGGCCGGTGCCCAAGCTGGCGGTCACGGTTGATGGCTATCTTATCAAGATCAAGGACCGCATCACCGGGACGGCGGCGCGCAACGCCGTGCTGAACGGCGTGCCGCAGGCGGGTGGCGCGGACATTCTGAACGCCCTGAGCGCGGCTGGCATCGTGCTCGACAGCGCATTGTTCACCGACGGCACCATCGGCGTGTCCAGCTTCACCAACGGCATCGACACGCGGACCTGGGGCATCGACTTTTCCGCAAGCTATCCGGTGGCGCTGGACTTCGGAACGCTGAACCTGTCGCTGACCGCCAACTATAACAAGACGAAGATCACGGACAACAAGGTCGGCTATCCGATCTTCAACGCCGCGTCGGAAAGCAACATCGAACGGTCCAACCCGGACTACAAGGTCGTAGCCAACGCCCTGTTCAAGAGCGGCAGGTTCACGCTCAACCTGCGCGAAACCTTCTACGGCAAGACCAGCGTCCTGGTGCGGCCCGCCTTCAACGCGCGCACGGTCGCTGGCGCGCTACCCGACGGCGGTTTCCTGATCGGGGACGGTGCAGGCGGTGCAAGCCAGCTCTACTTCAACGGCGTTGTGAAGGCGACGGCGATCACCGATCTGGAGGCGAGCTATGACTTTACCGATCATGTGACCTTCGCGATCGGCGCCAACAACCTGTTCGACAAGCGCCCCGAAATCCCCAAGCTGCTGGGAGACGATGTCCCTGTGGGAGCGGGCGTTTCTCCCTACATCAACGGTTCGGGCAGCTATAACAGCTACTACGGCCATGGCCCTTACGGAACGTCGGGCGGCTATTACTATGCTCGCCTGGAGTTCAAATTCTAAAAAGCCTATCGGGTCGCGGAGGAGGCCGGCTTCGGAAACGAAGCTGGCCTTTTCTATTGGTTCCCGGACTAAATCCTCTCTCTCTATTGGTACGGAGGATTTTAGTCTGACAGTTCCCTCGCCTCGCGCACCACCAGAACAGGAACGCCATCGCGCACGGGAAAGGCAAGACCCGCCGCGTCGGAGATGAGTTCCGACCGCTCCGGGTCCCACCGTAAGGGCGTCCGCGTGACCGGACACACCAGCTTCGCCAACAGCGCGGGATCAAGTGCCCGGCTCATTGCATCGTCGCTCCGCCATCGCGTTCGATGCGGCCGACGATCTGCATCAACTGGATGATGCGTTCCGAACGCTCGCGCAGGCTGTCCGCCTCCAGCAGCGTCTGCTTGGCCGCAGGGTCGAACGGCGCGACCTGCGCTATGCCGTTGACCAGCGACATATCGTCCAGCCGCGATACGGCGGTCCAGTCCACCACATAACCAAGCGCTTCGGCGAAGCGGCGCGATTCCTGCTCGATCGCGGCGCGCTCCACCGCCGCCAGCACCTCGTCCTCCGGCGCCTGCTCCACATCCGCTTCGATCTGGCGGAAGGCGGTGGCGACATCCAGTTCGCGGATGACGCGGAACCGCGCAAGGCCCTTGAGGACGATGTTGAACCGGCCATCCTCCAGCGCCTCGATATGGCTGATATGGCCAAGGCAGCCCATATCGAACAGTGCAGGCCTTGGCCCGTCACCGCGCGGCTGGATCATGCCGATGCGCCGGTCGCGCGCCATCGCGTCATGGATGAGCGCCCGGTAGCGCGGCTCGAAAATGTGGAGCGGCAGTTCCATGCCCGGCAGGAGCAAGGCCCCCGCCAGCGGGAATATGGAAACGCGGGCGCGGTTCACCGCCGCAGCCGTCAGGAAAAGAGGATCTGGGACAATTTCCGCCGCTGCGCCGCGACCCATGGGTCTTCCAGACCCGTCGCCTCGAACAGCTTGAGCAATTGCGCGCGCGCCGCACCGTCGTTCCAGCCACGATCGCGGCGGATCATCTCTAGATATTCCTCGGCCGCCCGGTCGCGATCGCCATTGGCCATCAACCCGCCCGCCAGTTCGAACCGCGCCTCCTGATCGTCCGGGTCAGCGGCGACGCGCGCCTCCACGCCGGTCAGGTCGGCCACGGGCTTGGCATCGCGGGCCAGGGCGATGGCGGCGCGGGCGCGATCTATCGCCTGATCCTTCGCCACATCAGCCGGGAGCGCCGCCAGAACCGCCTCGGCCTCATCCAGCCGGGCGAGCGCGACCAGCGCCCGCGCCTCGCCCGATGCAACATCGGCATTGTCCGGGACCATCTGCGCGATCTGCTGGAATACCGACAAGGCGCGCTCATGCTCGCCGCCCGCCAGAAGCTCCTCGCCCATGGCGATCAGCGGCGCGATCTCCTCAAGCTGCGCCTTTTCGTCCGAGGCGACGGGAAGCTGGGCAAGCAACTGGTCGAGATATTGCTTCAGTTGCCCTTCGGTCCGCGCCTGGCTGAGGTCGGCGACCGGCTGACCCTGAAAAACGGCGTAGACGGTCGGGATCGACTGGACGCGGAACTGGGCGGCGATGAACTTATTCTCATCGACGTTGATTTTGACCAGCTTCACGCCCTTGGACGCATAACCGGCGCAGACCTTTTCGATGACGGGCGTCAGCTGCTTGCAGGGGCCGCACCATTCCGCCCAGAAATCGACGATGACCAGGCTGGTGCGGGAAGGTTCCACAACGTCGCGGCGGAACGCCTCCACCGCTGCCTTATCGGTGTCGCTCATTCCTAGGGTCGCCACGTTTCTGTCTCCTGCCAATGCGGTTGGGTGCCGCCTCCATACATCGCAATATGTGGGGCGTCACCCTTCCGGCACAAGGGAGCGATCAGAAGGTGTAGCCGATCCCGACCGCGCCCGCCCACTGGTTGCGCGAGCCCGCGATGCTGACCACCGGCGAGTCGCCATAATCGCCCAGCATCCGCGCATAGCCGCCCAGCGCGAAAAGCGCCCAGCCCTTGCGCAGATCGCCCGACAGCGACACGCCGCCCGTCAGGTTGACGCCCACCCGCTTGAACCCGGCGCTGTTGCCCGCATCGGAATAAGCGGGAAGACCCGAAGCAAGCGCATCCGCCGCGTCGATGTCGTAATAATAGCGGCCGTAGCGCTTGCCGACATAGTCGGCTGACACGCCCAAACCGACGAAGCTGCGGGTCGAAAGCGGCGTGAAATATTCGATCGCCGGGGTCACGACATAGCTCTTATGCGCGCCCGCCACATCCTTCGTCACGGCGACGCGCACCGACAGATTGTCATAGGCGCTGGTGAAGACGCCAGTCTTGCCGATCCCCGCGAAGCCGCCCACCTCGATCGCGACGTCGCGTTTGCCAAGGGCGCGCACGGCGTCGTCCTTGATATTCTTGAGGCCCGACCGGTCGAATCGGGCGGTCACCACCGGCCCAAGCTGAAAGTCGAGGCCGTTGGGGTCCGTATTCGGGATCGCATCGAAATAGAGGCCGGGGCCGCGCGTCCAGAAGGCGAAGTCGCTGACCTTGCCGCGCAACTGGGGAATCGGGATGACGCGATAATCGTCCGATCCTTCATAGCTGGGGATCACTGCCGCGCCGATGCCGACCGTAAGCGAGTTGCTGTCCTCCTGCGCGAGCGCCGGTACGGTCATGGCGGCGGCCGCCAGGCACGACGCGGCGGCAAGAAAATGACGATGGTTCATGAAGTCCCCTGTTTCCCTGATAAGCTGAACGCTAAAATGTTTCGATGCCAACACAGTTCCGGTTAACATGGGTCAGAGGAAATATTTGACCTTCACCTCCTGCCGCACCGCGCTGCCGGATACCGGGAACAAGGCCGACCGGAAGCTGGGCGCGCCAAAGCGGATAGGCGGATTACGGGAAAATCCCACGCCTTCGCGCGGAATGCCCGCGAACGTGTCGAGCTTTCCATTGCCATTTTCGTCGTGAATGACCGCAAGGCCATATTCGCCCGGCGGAAGCGAGCCGAGGAAGGTCGCCTGCTCCGTCGCCGGGACCGTCATGTGCCGCCGCTCCGGATCGTCGCTGCAATCGGGGAAATAGCGCGCCTGACGCGTGATGCAGACGAGGACCTGCCCCTTGGCCGAACGCAGGCCTTGCAGGCTGAGGCTGAGCGGCTGGGGCTGATCCGCTGGCGCTGCGGCGGCAAGCAACAGGCCCGTGACGACGGCAAGCCGAACCTTCAAACCTTCTCCCCCTTGAAGCTGCCCAGCCCTTTGTCGGTGCCGCAAAGCCGGTCCCAGACACGGAAATACAGGCCGTAATTGCATGTGTAGAGATCGTGATGGCGCTGATGATGGCTGGCGGTGATCAGCCACTTTCCCGCCCAGCCATGCACCATGAAGCGCGGAAACATTTCCCAGCCCATATGATTGGACACGCCCATCACGGTCATGATCGTCAGCACCAGCCCCAGCGCCGCGACATGGATGGGGATGAGGAAGACCAGCAGCGGGATGACGATCGCGCCGGTGAACGCTTCCCAGGGATGGAAGCTCATCGCCGCCCAGGCCGTGGGCGGGCGGCTGGCATGGTGGACGGCGTGGGCGATACGGAACAGGCGCGGCTGGTGCATCCAGCGATGAGTCCAGTAGAACCAGCTATCGTGCGCGGCAAGATAGAGCAGCACCGAAAGCGGCAGATACCAGAGCGGGAAGGCATGGACATCGCTATAGATGCGGGTCCATCCATGCGCCTGCCAGCCCCAAGCGACCACGCCAGCGGGCACGCCGTAGATCAGCGCCGCCACCATCGACCAGCCGATTTCCCGGCCGATCTGACGCCGCAGGCCACTGTAGAGGCCCGGCTTGCGGACGCGGGTCGCCAGCGCGAAACCGCCGCTGGAAAGAAGGTAGCGAACAGCGACGATAGCGCTCATCAACAGAGCGGACGGGATCAGAGCCGCGGCCATGCCCCCCTATAGCCACGCTTTCCCGATTGCGGAAGGCGGATGCGCGCGAGCCTAGGTGCGCGGGCGCGCCTGACGGTAGCTGCCCAGGATGCGGACCCATTTGCTGTGGAATTCCAGTTCAGCGAGCGCGCGGTCGACCGCCGGGTCGCCCGGCATCCCCTCGATATCGCAGAAGAACTCGGTCGCCGCGAAGCTTGCGCCCCGCTGATAGCTTTCCAGCTTGGTCATGTTGACGCCGTTGGTCGCGAAGCCGCCCATCGCCTTGTAGAGCGCGGCAGGGACGTTCTTCACCTCGAACAGGAATGTCGTCATGACCGGGCCGATGCCGGGCTGGGGCATGGCCGGTTCGCGCGCCAGCACCAGGAAGCGGGTCATATTGTCGTCGCTATCCTCGATATTCTCCGCGACGAGGCGAAGGCCGTATAGTTCAGCCGCCAGATAGGGGGCGATGGCGCCCTCCCCCGGCTTGCGCGCTTCGGCCACCAGCGCGGCCGCGCCCGCCGTATCGGCATAGGCGACCGGCTGGATACCCCGTTCGCGCAGATAGTGGCGGCACTGGCCCAGCGCCTGCGGATGGCTGATCGCGCTCTTTACCGGCGTGTCGTCCACCGCCATCAGGCAGTGGCGGATGCGCAGGAAATATTCGTCGATGATGTGCAATCCCGATTCGGGCAGCAGGAAATGCATGTCGGCAACGCGGCCGTGCAGGCTGTTTTCGATGGGGATAACCGCCCGGGCCGCCTGTCCGGACCGCACCGCATCGATCGCATCCTCAAACGCAAAGCAGGGCAGCGGCACGCAATCGGGCGCATAGCCCAAGGCGGCAAGATGAGAGTTCGCGCCCGGCGCGCCCTGATAGGCGACGGCACGGGCGGGATCGAGCGCGGCCTTCGCGGCCATTTCCGCGACGATGACGCGGGCGGGGGCGGGATAGTTTTCCATGGACGCGAGCGCGCTTAGGCACTCCTGCGCGCGCGCGCAAGCGTGGGAGAGGCGCTGCAAGGCCAAAAGCGGGCGCCCGCCGCTTCAACCCGGCTTGCGCGTTCGCACTTGCGCCATTATGGCAGCGCGCTAAAGGGGGCGCGGAATCCAAGCCGCCAGAACAGAAAGTCAAGGGAATCCGAGCGAATGGGCGATCGTTTCAACACCGTTGCAGGCTGGGCGTTGTTCGCGGGGATCATTGCGCTGGGTGGCGGCATCGTGAGCTCGAAATTCTATCATGCCGAACGGCCCGAAAAAATGGGCTACGCCATCGAAGGCGTGGAAGCAGAGGGTGAAGGCGGCGCTGCGGGGCCCGGCCTCAACACGCTGCTCGCCAGCGCCGATATTGCGGCGGGCGAGAAGGTCTTCGCGAAATGCGCGGCTTGCCATACCATCAATCAGGGTGGCGCGAACGGCATCGGCCCCAATCTGTACGCCACGGTCGGCGAGGAAATCGGCAAGGGCAAGGCGGGCTTCGCCTTCTCAGACGCGCTCAAGAGCAAGGGCGGCACCTGGACCTTCGAAAATCTGGACCATTGGCTGGAAAGCCCGCGTGAATTCGCGCCCGGCACCAAGATGACCTTTGCGGGCCTTGGCAATCCGGCGGATCGCGCGAACCTGATCGCATGGATGAACACGCAGGGGTCGAACCTGCCCCTGCCCGCCGCCGACGCCGCTCCGGCCGACGCGAGCGCCACGCCGGGCGAAGCCGCCGCGAATGCCACCAATGCGGCGGCAAGCGTGGAGGGCCAGGCGCCCGCCAATGCAGCCCCTGCTGGCGGCCCGGCCGCACCGGCGACCGGAAAGTAATCGGGCGGTAGTTTTCCGGGGTTGAGTTTTGTCAGGCGCGGCACCTGTTGCCGCGCCTGATGCTTTTTGTTGATCCTTGGGGCATTTCCCTCCACCAGCTGCTTCGTTCGCTCTCAACTTGTGGATCAAGGGCCAATGGAAGCGACATGCTGTTGCGGAGGCAGGAGACAGTTCCTCCGTCAGAGTTACCTCTCACGCGCCATTTCTCATTAGCAGGGGCAGAGCGAAACCTAAGCGGGTTTTTCTTCCTCGATAAACTGAGCCGCGAGCCAAACGCGCGCGCCCATCAACGCTCCGCCACGAGCAGCTTGTCGATCTTGCGCCCGTCCATGTCCACAATCTCGAACCGCCAGCCCTGATCGTCCACGAAGTCGCCGACTTCGGGCAGGCGCTTGAGCAGCCAAAGCGCATGTCCCGCAACAGTGGCGTAATCGCGGTCATCGGGCAGTTCGAGCCCGATACGCTCCGCCAGCAGGTCTACCGGCATCTGCCCGGAAACCAGCAGGCTGCCGTCTTCGCGTTCGACAACGTCCGGTTCCTCATGCAGGTCGCGGTCGGACACGAAATGACCGGCAATGGCCGACAGCAGGTCGGCCGGGGTCGCGATCCCTTCGAAATGGCCATATTCGTCATGCACCATGACCATCGGCACATCGGCGCGGCGCAGCACTTCCAGCGCGTCCATGGCGTCGACCTGATCGGGCACCACTTCCACCCGGCGCATCAGCGCTTCCAGGTTCAGCACTTCGCCCCGGAACAGCGCCGTCATGATGTCGCGCGCCTGCACGACGCCGATGATATCCTCGACCGTGCCCCGCCCTACCGGCAGCCTCGTATGCGGCGTTTGCAGCAGGCGGGCGCGGATCGTGTCCTCATCGGCCTGAACGTCGATCCAGTCCACATCCATGCGCGGCGTCATGATCTCCCGCACCGGGCGGTCAGCCAGCCGGACCACGCCAGAGATGATCGCTCGCTCGCTTTCCTCGATCACGCCAGACCGGCTGGCTTCGGCAACGATCAGGTGCAACTCCTCGGCCGTCACCTGCTGATCCGATTCGCGGTTCAGCCGCAACAGGCGGAAGATCAGCGCGCTCGATCCGTCCAGCACCCAGACGATGGGCGCGGTGATCTTCGCCAGCCACAGCATCGGCGTGGCGACGAGCACGGCGATGGACTCGGGCGCGCGCAGGGCGAACTGCTTGGGCACCAATTCGCCGATGATCAGCGACGCGTAGGTGGTGAGGCCGATCACCAGCGCGAAACCCAGATTTTCCGCCATGTTGGGGCTGAGGCCCAAGCCTTGCAGCCGTTCCCCGACAGGCCCGCCAAGACTCGCCCCGGAATAAGCGCCCGCGACGATGCCGATCAGCGTGATGCCGATCTGCACCGTGGACAGGAATTTGCCGGGATCACTGCCAAGCTCCAGAGCGGTACGCGCGCCGCGGCGACCGGCCTTCTCCATCGCCTGCAAGCGCGGCCGCCGCGCGGATACGATCGCCAGTTCGGACATGGCGAAGACGCCGTTCAACGCCACCAGCGCAAGGATGATGACAAGGTCGGCCCAGGGAAAGGGCGTGGGAGCATGTGGGGGGATCATGGCCATGGCGGTCAGCTACGCCCTATAACCCTGTTTCTTGCAGTTTCACAACCACCCCCTCATCCGCCGTTCAGTTCGGTCGTGGAACAATCAGCCTTCTGGACGATTGGGAACCCAGCCGCGTCTTTCGGCGCAAGTCTATAAGGGAATGGAAAGAATGAGGATTTCTCATCGCATCATGGGGGCAGCGGGGCTGGTGGCAATGTTGGGGACCGCTGCCTGCACCACCGACCCGAATACGGGCCAGCGCCAGATATCGAAAGCGGCGATCGGCGGCATAGGCGGCGCGCTGGGCGGATATCTGCTGGGCGACCTGGTCGGCGGGCGTCGCGACCGGACGGAAAAAATCCTGGGCGCGGGCATCGGCGCGGTCGCTGGCGCGGGCATCGGCGCTTATATGGACGCACAGGAACGCAAATTGCGCGAGGAAACGGCGGGCAGTGGCGTAGACGTGATCCGCGACGGCGACAATCTGGTCCTGCGCATGCCTTCGGGCATCACCTTCAGCTATGACAGCGCCGCCGTGCAGCCGCAGTTCCAGCCGACGCTGAACGATGTGGCGTCGGTGCTGGCGCAATATCCCAAAACCTATATCGACGTGTACGGCCACACCGACAGCGATGGCACGGACGCCTATAACCAGGCCCTTTCGGAACGGCGCGCCCAGTCGGTGGCGGATTATCTGACTACCCATGGCGTCCAGTCAGCGCGCATCGCGACGCGCGGCTTTGGCGAAACCCAGCCGATCGCGTCGAACGCCACCGAAGAGGGCAAGGCGAGCAACCGCCGCGTGGAAATCAAGATCGCGCCGGTTACGGAAAGCGACGTCAGGTCGTAAGGGATTGGCGGGACCGGGGCTCGCCGGTTCCGCCCCCTGTCCGGCTGAGCGGAGGCGAGGACACCTCACTGCGTCCGGTGGAGCCCTTCGACCTCGCTCAGGGGGAACGGAGGTTTCAGAAGCTCGCGTTCAGGCCGTCGATCACGAACTGGGCGGCAAGGGCGGCGAGCAGCACGCCTAGCAGACGGGTGATCACCGCCTCGATCTTAGTGCCCAGCAGCGCCATGAGCGGCCCGGCCGCGAGCAGCGACGCCAGCATCAGCGCCAATGTCGAAAGCACCGCGCCCATCACGATCAGCCGCTCGCCAAGCCCCTCGGCGCGGGACATGAGCAGCATCACCGTCGCGATGGAGCCGGGGCCGGCGATCATCGGCATCGCCATGGGGAAGACCGACACATCCTCCACCTCCGGCGTTTCGGCGATCTTGTGCGCCCGGTCCTCACGCCTTTGGGTACGCTTTTCGAACACCATGTCCATCGCGATGATGAACAGCATGATGCCGCCAGCGATGCGGAAGCTGTCCAGCGCAATGCCCAGCAGCCCCAGCAACTGCTTGCCCCACAGCGCGAAGACCAGGAGGATGGCGGTCGCAATGGCGACGGCGCGGATCGCCATGGCGCGGCGCTGCGCAGCGGACGCGCCGGTGGTCAGGCTGGCGTAGATCGGCGCGCAACCGGGCGGATCGATGACCACGAACAGGGTCACGAAGGCGGAGATGAACAGCTCCGTCATTGGCCGGGTGCCGCCACGCGGTCGTCGATCACCATGTCATAGCCGCTGCCGTTCCACATGCGCACGGTGACCCGGCGGCTGCCGTCAGCGGCGGCGTCCGCACTCCAGGTCAGGCTGTCGTCGGCAGGCGGCGGTATACCCTGCGCACCTCGCTGCCGAGGCTTGCAGCTTGCCACCTTGCCCATCAGAAAATCCGATGTCATGCGCGGCGCGGCCAACCTGTCCTCATGAGCGGCGATCCATTTCCACTGGCCCTTCTTGTCCCGCCGCCACAATGTGGTGAAATAGCCCGTTGTTCCGTCCGGCTGGGTCCAGTTGCCCGTCGAAGCGGCAAGGGTGCCATCGCAGGACACATAGATGGTGGACGGCGTCCATGCGGCGGGCCGGGGCGGATCGGCGCGGCCCTTCAACCATTGTTTGGCGAGCACGCGCTGCGGCACGAACATTATGGCGTCTTCGGCCGCGGTTTCGCGGAAGGCAGTCCACTGGCCCTTTTCGCGCGCGAGCCGGTTGAAGGCGAGTTCAGCGGCGAACACCGAACTCGGATCGGGCTGGTAGCGCATGGGCGGCCGCGCGGCGGTGAGCGAAAGTAGCCCCACCGCCAGCAGAGCGGCGCGCCCTGCCCTCACAGCTCCTCCGGCTTGGCGAGCCCGGCGCGGGCATGGGCGGCGACAAGCGTGTTGCGGAGCAGGACAGCGATGGTCATCGGCCCGACGCCGCCCGGCACCGGCGTGATCGCCCGGACATGGGCCAGCGCTTCGGCAGTGGCGACATCGCCGACGATCCGAGCCTTGCCGTCTTCGGTATCGGTTACGCGATTGATGCCGACATCGATCACGGTCGCGCCCGGCTTGATCCATTCGCCCTTCACCATCTCCGCACGGCCGACGGCGGCGACCACGATATCGGCGCGGTGGACGACCGACGCCAGGTCGCGGGTGCGGCTGTGCGCGATGGTAACGGTGCAGTTTTCAGCGAGGAGCAACTGCGCCATCGGCTTGCCCACGATGTTGGACCGGCCGACGACCACCGCTTCCATGCCGGTCAGGTCGCCAAGCTCATCCTTCAGCAGCATGATGCAGCCCAGCGGCGTGCAGGGCACCAGCGCCTCCTGCCCCGTCGCCAGCCGCCCGGAATTGACGACATGGAACCCGTCCACATCCTTGGCCGGATCGATCGCGGCGATCACCGACGCTTCGTCGATGTGATCGGGCAGAGGCAACTGCACCAGGATGCCGTCGACCCTTTCGTCGGCGTTCAGTTCCTCGACCAGGTCCAGCAACTCTTCCTCGCCGATGCTGGCGGGCAGCTTGAACTCCAGGCTTTCCATGCCCGCCTCGACCGTCATCTTGCCCTTGTTGCGGACATAGACGGCGCTGGCCGGGTCCTCGCCCACCAGCACCACGGCAAGCCCCGGCTTGCGTCCGGTCTGCTTGACGAAGCGCGCCACGCCTTCCGCGACACGGCCACGCAGCCCTGCGGCGAAAGCTTTGCCGTCGATGATCTTGCCGATGGTCATACTGCCTCAACCCGCTCCTTGATGATGGTGGAGAGCCGCGACGCCGTCATTGCCGCATTCCGCCATCCGTCAGATGATGCCATCTGACCTGGAAATGCTCTAGCGCCAACGCGTCGCCGCCTCCCTTAATTCGAAGCCGCTTTAGCCGGTTGGTGTCGCCTGATTCCAGAAAAATCGCGCTGCGGGGCCAATCCAGCCGCTTTGCCAGCAGGGCGATGAGCGCGGCATTGGCCTTGCCCTTTTCCGGGACAGCGCGGACGCGGGCGGACAGCCACTCCGCCCCCTTTTCATCTGTCCACCGGCCGCCCACCTCTTCCCGCGTCGCGCCGGGCGTCAGGCGGATGGCCAGGATCAGGTCGCCCCCGTCCCTGCTCCAGACACTCACACCAGTCCGAAAAGCGGCGGCAGGACGGCCTGGCGGATGATCAGGATGGCGAGAAGCACGACCATGGGCGACAGGTCGAGCGCGCCAAGATCAGGCATGACGCGGCGTATGGGATTGTAGATGGGCGCCGTCATTCGATCGAGCGCGATGATCACGGTGCGGACGAGATCGCTGGAAGTGTTGATGACGTTGAAGGCGATCAGCCAGCTCATGATCGCCTGAATGATGATGATCCACCATAGCACATCGAGCAGGATGACGATGATCTGATAGAGCGCGTAGGCCATGCGGTCTCCGATTTGGTTGCCGGTGCTTTAGCCGAGGCAGGGACCCTGCGACAAGAAGGCAGCTTGCGCTTTTCGTTGGTTACGGAAGAGGGCGCTCAAATTGAGCAGCGCGCTCCTGTCCTTCGCCGGTTTACCGTCGCACCAGCGTGCCAGCGCCGCGCCTGGTGAAGATTTCCAGCAGCATCGCATGCGGAACCCGGCCATCGAGGATGACGGCGGCGTCCACCCCGCCCTCCACGGCCTTCACGCAGGTTTCCAGCTTCGGGATCATGCCTCCGCTGATCGTGCCGTCCTCTTGCAACAGCTTGATCGCCGCCGGGTCAAGATCGGTCAGCAACTGCCCCTGCTTGTCGAGCACGCCCGCCACATCGGTCAGCAGGAAGAAGCGCGAGGCCCGCAGTTCCGCGGCGATCGCGCCCGCCATCGTATCGGCGTTGACATTATAGGTTTCGCCGTCCGCGCCGATGCCCACCGGCGCGACGACGGGAATGATGCCGCTGGCCGACAGCGTGTCGAGGATGCTGCGGTCGACCTTCACCGGATCGCCGACAAAGCCCAGGTCCACATTGCGCTCGATCCCCGAATTGGGATCGGGCGCGCGGCTGCCGCCCACCTTCTCGCAAAGGACCAGGCCGCCATCCTTGCCTGAAATGCCCACGGCCTTGCCGCCAGCGCCGGAAATCCAGCTCACGATTTCCTTGTTGATGGACCCGGCCAGCACCATTTCGGCGATCTGCGCGGTTTCCCGGTCGGTGACGCGCAGGCCGTTCACGAAGCGCGATTCGACGCCCAGCTTCTTGAGCATCGCGCCGATCTGCGGACCGCCGCCATGAACGACGACGACATTGATGCCGACCGCCTTCATCAGCACCACATCCTCGGCGAAGTTGCGCGCCGCTTCCGGGTCGCCCATCGCGTGGCCGCCATATTTGACGACGAAGGTCTGGCCCGCATATCGCTGCATGTAAGGCAGCGCCTCGACCAGTGTTTCGGCCTTCGCGAGGAGCGCGGGATCGGGGGCGTGCTTATCATTCATGCGCGCGCGCATAAGCCCTTATGGGGGCAGGGGCAAGTTTTGCAGGGGCGGAGCTGGCATTCTCTATCCCCGCTGGAATTTCTTTGCGCTTCCGCGCGCGAAATCTTCACCAGGCGATGCGATATTTGACGCCCATGGCTTGCGCCAGGGTCCGCTGCCGCCGCTCGACCGCCTCGCCGAACAGGTCCGCATCAGCCCCGCGCAGCCGGAGTTCCAGCGTATCCGCAACCAGTTCCAGCCTGGAGGCAAGCAGCGGCCCTTCGGCGCCGCCCGACAGCCGCTGCCCCAGCCGGATCGCAAGGCCCCAGAGCGCGGCGCGCTTCAACGCGGCGGGGGAAGCCAGCCCCTCGATCGCCGCCGGAACCGCCGCTCCGCCGCCGAAATTGCTGTGCAGCGCCTGCGCCAGCATGGCCCGTTCCGCCGCCGTGATGCCGACCCAATTGCTATGGAGAGCGATTTCCACCCCGCGTTCGGCGCGGAAATCCGGGTTGGCGCGCCAGCCCACATCGGCCAGCAGGCAGGCCGCGCGGCGGATGCGCCGCCATGCGCCGTCATCGTCCAGAAAGAGGGGCGCGATCCAGCGGTCGATCATGTCGCCATGTCCCGCGAAACGGCCCTGCGCCTCCCCTTCGGCCTCGGCCGCGACGAGCAGCGGGTCGTGGGCGCGGATATCGGGCGGCAAATCCTCGAACAGCAGCCCCTCGCGCAGGCCGTAGGCGGACACGATCAACTCGCTCGACTTGAGCTGCCGCACGACCACCGAAAGCAAAGCGGCGGCATCAGGCAAGGTTGGAACGCGCGATCCCGTGATGGCGGGAATGTCCTTCAACCGCGCCCGCCCGACATGGGACACGATGCGGGTCAGCTGCTCCGCCCGGCTGGCCGTCATCGCATATTGATGGACCACGGGCAGCGGGAAGTTGGTCAACTGCATGTCGAAGCGGGCAAGCGCGCGCCATGACCCGCCGACGAGGTAGAATGGCAGGCCGGTTTCGATGACCGGATCGGCCTTTGCCAGCATCTTCTTGACGCAGCGTTCCAGCGCGCCCGGCCCCTTGGCGCGAATCTGCGGCAGGCGCAGCACGCCCAGCGGCAGGGACACGGTCTCATGCACGGCCCCGTCCTTCACCCGCGCCAGCTCCAGACTGCCGCCGCCCAGGTCGCCGACGATGCCGTCCGCCGCCGGTATGCCCGACAGCACGCCATAGCCCGCGGCGATCGCCTCCTGCGCGCCCGACAGCAGTTCGACATCCAGGCCCATGGCCTTGGCGCGGCGGATGAATTCCTGCCCGTTGGCGGCATCGCGCACGGCTGCGGTGGCGACGCAGCGCACGTCGCGCACATCCATGTCGCGGCATAGATGGGCGAAGCGGCCGATGGCGCGCAGCCCCCGCTCCATCGCTTCGGGCTCGATCTGCCCCGTCCGCCCGAGCGAGGCGCCAAGCCCCGCCATCACCTTTTCATTGAAGAGGATGAAGGGGATGCGGCGCGGCCCGTCATAAACGACCAGGCGGACGCTGTTCGACCCGATATCGATGATCGCCGTGCGCGCCTTGGCATGGGCGGGCGAGGTGACCATCGTGTCGGCGATCGCCCGCACATGGCTCAGCATCGAACTCATGCGTCAGGCTCGCCCGCGCAGCCTGAGCGTCGGCACGGCGCCGCTGTCCAGCGATGCGCCGCGCCCGGACAGGGAAGGGTTGGTCATGAAATAGCGGTGCAGGTTGAACGGCCGGTCGCTCGACACGACGCGCTCATAATGGCCGTCGCTATCCAGTTCCCAGCTTTGTTCCGTGTCGATCAGGTTGGCGACCATCACCTGGTCCAATATCTGATCGTGGACGGTCGGGTTTTCCACCGGCGCCAGAAATTCGACGCGGCGGTCGAAATTGCGCGGCATCCAGTCGGCCGAACTGATGAACACCTTCGCGCCGTTGTTGGGCAACGCCTTGCCATTGCCGAAGACGGTGATGCGGCTATGTTCCAGGAAACGGCCGACCACCGATTTCACCCGGATATTTTCGGACATGCCCGGAACACCCGGCCGCAGGCAGCATATGCCGCGCACGATAAGATCGATCTGAACCCCCGCATTGCTCGCCGCATAGAGCTTTTCGATGATCGCCGGGTCGACCAGCGAGTTCATCTTGGCCCAGATAGTGCCGGGGCGGCCCGCCCGGACATGCTCTATCTCCGCATCGATCAGCTGGCACAGATGATTGCGAAGGTCGCGCGGGCTCATCACCAGTTTCTCAAGTCTCTGGGGCTCCACATAGCCGGTGATATAGTTGAACAGCGCGGCGGCATCGCGGCCATAGGCGGGATCGGCGGTGAAGAAGCTGAGGTCGGTGTAAATCCGCGCGGTCACCGGATGATAGTTGCCGGTGCCGAAATGGCAGTAGGTGCGGAACGCCTCCGCCTCGCGCCGGACGACCATCGACACCTTGGCATGGGTCTTCCAGTCGATGAAGCCGTAGACCACCTGCACGCCCGCGCGTTCCAGCGCGTCGGCCCACATCAGATTCTGCTCCTCGTCGAACCGTGCCTTGAGTTCGACCACCGCCGTCACCGACTTTCCCGCCTCCGCCGCGTCGATAAGCGCTCGGATGATCGCCGACTGCTTGCCCGCGCGGTAGAGCGTCTGCTTGATCGCCACCACATCCGGGTCGGACGCCGCCTGTTTCAGGAAGGACACGACAACGTCGAAGGCTTCATAGGGATGGTGGACGACGATGTCCTTCGCCCGGATCGCGGCGAAGCAGTCCCCCCCATATTCGCGGATGCGTTCAGGGAAGCGCGGGGCGAAGGGTTCGAACTTCAGGTCGGGGCGATCCTCATCGACCACGCCGGACAGGTCGCCGATGCCGACGAAGCCTTCGACTTCCGCGATCATGGCTTCATGGCCCTGGAGCATGTCCTGCAACATTTCCTCGACCGGTTCGGGAATGCGCTCCTCTATCTCCATACGGATCACGCGGCCGCGGCGGCGGCGCTTGATGGCGCTGCGAAAATAGCGGACCAGATCCTCCGCCTCTTCCTCGATCTCGATGTCGCTGTCGCGGATGATGCGGAACACGCCGCTGTTGCGCACGCGGTAACCGGGAAAGAGGTCGGCGGAAAAGCGGCGGATCACCGCCTCCAGCGCAATGTAGCGCGCGTGTTCGCCGGGCATGCGAACGAAACGCGCAAGCGAGGAAGGGATCATCACCAGTTCGCGGATCGGCTGCTTGTCCGACAGCCGTTCCAGGTCGAAGACGATGGACAGGCCCTGATTGGGAATGAAGGGGAAGGGATGCGCCGGGTCCAGCGCCTGCGGCGTCAGGATGGGGAAGATCTGCGTCAGGAAATGTTCGCGCAGCCAGCTTTCGCTCGCATCGTCCATTTCGCTGCCCGGACCGATCACCTCGATCCCGACCTGCGTCAGTTCGCCGTGCAGCGCCGCCCAGACCTTTTGCTGCGCGCCCATCAGGCGTATGGTTTCGTCGGCGATGGCGGCGAGCTGCTGCGCCGGGGTCAGCCCATCGGCGGAGCGCATGTCGACATCCTGCAACTGCTGCCCCTTGAGCCCGGCGACGCGGACGCTGAAAAATTCGTCCAGATTGGCGCCGGAGATGGACAGGAAGCGCAACCTTTCCAACAGCGGATGGGCGCGGTTCATCGCTTCCTCCAGCACCCGCTGGTTGAACGCAAGCCAGGACAGTTCCCGGTTGAAATAGCGGTCGCCCGGCAGGGTGATGCTGGCGGAGGGATCAGCTTCGGCCACGTTTCTCTCTGCGCTCATTGAGGGTCATCGGCGACTATAGGCAAAAAACCGGACCCTTGCAGGGCCTCTTTCGCCATAGCGACGGAAATCTTACGTCCAGATGACAGCGCGGCCTCATTAAGGATGCGCGTCACGCCCGCGATCGCGGCATAGCTGCGCTCGATCCGGCGCAGCAGCCAGTCGGGCAGGTCCACCGCATAGGGCGTCCCCATCCGCACGAACGCCCGTTCGATGAGCGCGCGGGCAAGGGCCTCGTCCGGTTCGGCGATGAACACGAACGGCGCGGCGGCAAGGCGGGATCGCAGGTCCGGCAGCGCGACCTGCCATTGCGCGGGGGGATCGCACCCGATCAGCAGCAGCGGCCGCCTGCTGGTCTGCGCATCGTTCCAGGCGTTGAACAACAGGCGTTCGTCCTGCCCCTGCGCATCCTCGATCACCGTTCCGCCGCTCAACCCGGCGAAACGGCGGCCGAGCAGCGACCGGCCGGAGCGCGGCGGCCCGCCCAGCACGCTGACCGCAAGCGGCCAGTCGCGCCATCCTTCCAGATGACGGACGGCGATACGATTGGCTTCACTCACCAGATAATCATCGTCCGTCCCCTGCCCTGGCCAGTCGAACGGCAGGCTGATCTGCGTCATTGCGGGGCCGGTGCTCCGCCCGCAGGAGCCGCCGCCTGCCGCCGGATACGCAAGGTGGAGCCGGAGACGGTCACGCCATAGCCGCGCGCTTGCAGCGCCGCGCGCAAGGCATCGGCCGATCCTTCGAAGCTGACCTGCATGACCGATGTGCCACCCAGCGCCAGGCTGCTGGTACGGGCCGAACGAACGCCCGCAATGCCGCGCAACGCCGCCTCGCCCTGTGCCACGGATGCGACATCAGGCGTGTCGAACTGGATCGAGAAGCTGCCGATGCCCGGCACCTGCGCGCTTGGCAGGTCGAAGCCGTTCAGCGGCAGGTCGGCGGCATTTTCGATGTCGAGCGCATCGGGGTCCACCGGCTCCTCGATGATGAGCGAGGGGTCGGGCCGCAACCGGCCGTCGTTGAGCGCGCCTGTATAAAGCTGGTCGATCCGGCGCGCCGCTTCGTCCAGCATCTGCGGGATAGCGCTTTCGGCCGATGCCCGCAGGGAGAAGCTGCCGATCAGCCGGTCGTCGGGACCGTAGCGGGCGGTGAAGGTGCCAGTGACCGGGCCGCCGGGCCATTGCCGCTCGATCCGCGCGATCGGCACCACGACATCGGCCGCACCATATTGGTCGAGCAGCACGCGCCACCACAGCCGCCCGCGCCGCCCCACCTGCCCGGCATTCAGCAGGACCGGATCGGCGATCGATCCGCTGACGCGCACATAGTCGATCGCGCTATCGCCCGTGCGAAAGCGCGCCCAGGCCTTCTGCCATTCATTGGTCCGCTCATAAGACACGGCCGATCCGCCGTCCCACATGACCGGGATCACCAGCAGCGGCGGCGAACGCACCACCTGCCCGGACACACCCAGCAACTGGCCGGTGCGCGCGCGGTCGAACAGCATGCCGAGCGTCGCGATGTAGCGGGTCGGCCCGATCTGCTCATATTCGATCTCGATGCCCGAAATCATCGATTCAAGCTGCGAATCGGACAGGTTGGGCACGCCCGCCGCGCCATGAGTGCGCGTCCAGAGCATCCGCCAGCCCTGCCGCTGAGCAAGCCGCCAGCCCGCCTGCCGCGCGCTGTTGGCGTCCTTGCCCACGACATCGACCTTGATGCCGCTCACCTGATAGTCGCCGCCGCTGGCGATCGGCGGCACGCCGCGCTCTCCCTCCATCTGCGCGAACAGCGCCGCGGCGGCGAGGCCGAGCGTGATCGCGGCCAGTATCTGCAAGGGGCGCGACAGCATGCGGAGCAGCTGCGAGGGCCGGAATATCGGGCGATGGGAGGCGGTGGACAGGCTCACGCGCGCCCTTTTGGCGGGATTTCCCCCGTCTGCCAAGCGCCAACCCATTGCCTTTCCCTTTTCCGCGTCATGGCGTGCTTTCTGGCATGCCGCATTTTCCGGCCTGCCAGATGTTTCCATCCGGCTCGAAAATGCTCTAGGGCGCGGGCATGAGCGACACCGAATCCTACAGCTACGCCAAGGCTGGCGTGGACATCGCGGCGGGCAATGCGCTGGTCCGCGCCATCGCCCCGCTGGCCAAGGCGACCCGCCGTCCGGGAGCCGACGCCGAATTGGGCGGCTTTGGCGGTTTCTTCGACTTGAAGGCCGCCGGCTATGACGACCCGCTGCTGGTCGCGGCCAATGACGGCGTGGGCACGAAGCTGAAGCTGGCGATCGATCATGACCGGCACGATGGCGTCGGCATCGACCTGGTGGCGATGTGCGCTAACGACCTGATCGTGCAGGGTGCGGAGCCGCTTTTCTTCCTCGACTATTACGCCACCGGCAAGCTGGAGAGCGGCGTCGCCGAGCGCGTCATCGCGGGCATTGCCGAAGGATGCCGCCAGGCCGGATGCGCGCTGATCGGCGGCGAAACGGCGGAAATGCCGGGCATGTATGCCGCTGGGGACTATGACCTCGCCGGTTTCTGCGTCGGCGCGGTGGAACGCAGCAAGGCGCTGACGGGCAACAGGGTGAAGGCGGGCGACGTGCTGCTGGGCCTTGCCTCGTCGGGCGTGCATTCGAACGGCTTTTCGCTGGTGCGCCGCCTTGCCGCGGACAAGGGCTGGAAGCTCGACCGCCCTGCCCTGTTCGACAATGAAGTGCTGCTGATCGACGCTCTGATGGCGCCCACGCGCATCTATGTGAAAGCGCTGCTGCCGCTGGTGCGCGGCGGCAGGATCAACGCGCTGGCCCACATTACGGGCGGCGGCCTGCTCGAAAACATCCCGCGCGTGTTGCCGGATGGCTGCCATGCCGTAGTGGACGCCGATGGCTGGGAACAGCCCCGGCTGATGGCGTTCCTGCAAGCACAGGGCAATATCGAGCCGGAGGAGATGGCGCGAACCTTCAATTGCGGGGTCGGCATGGTGCTGGCGGTCGATGCTGACGTGGCGGATGCGGTTGCGGCCGAACTGGAAGCGGCGGGAGAGACCGTGCTGCGCGTGGGCGTGGTGGAAAGCGGCGAGAAGGGCTGCACCGTCAAGGGATCGCAGGAGACCTGGAGCGCTAAGGCCGATTGGTCCGCGACGCATCTGGGGTAACACAATTCTCGCAACCGTTCGTGCGGAGTAGGGACTGAGCTTGTCGATGGCCCGTATCGAAGCAGGGGCTGGGCGCAACATCCTTCGATACGCCGCTTCGACTTCGCTCAGCGGCTACGCAGGACGAACGGAGGTCGTTCGGATATGGCAAAGGCTAAAGTCGGCGTTCTGATTTCCGGGCGCGGGTCCAACATGGCGGCGTTGCTCTATGCCGCCAAGCATCCATCCTGCCCCTATGAGATCGTGCTGGTCGCCGCCAATGATCCGCAGGCCGCTGGCCTGACGCTGGCGACGGCGGAAGGCGTGCCCACCTTTGCGCACAGTCACAAGGGCATGAAACGGGCCGAGTTCGACCGGATCATCGACGCGCAACTGCGCGCGGCAGGCGCTGAATATGTGGCGCTGGCCGGTTACATGCGGCTGCTGTCGCCCGAGTTCGTCGCGGGATGGGAAAACCGGATGCTCAACATCCATCCCAGCCTGCTGCCCAAATATAAGGGGCTGGACACGCATCAAAAGGCGCTGGATGCAGGCGACAGCCATGCGGGCTGTTCCGTGCATGTCGTCACCAGCGAACTGGACGACGGCCCGGTGCTGGCGCAGACGGAAGTCGCAATCCTGCCCGGCGATACCGCCGACAGTCTGGCCGCCCGCATCCTGATCGCGGAACATCAGCTTTATTCCCGCACCCTCGCCGATTTTGTGACTCGCGAGCGGCAACCCGAATGGCTGCTGGCACGGGTGCGCGAACGCGCTCTCGCCCTGCCGCAGGCGGACGAGGTGACGTCCCACGGCATGCCCTGCTTCGGCATCGAAAAGGGCAAGAAATTCGCATATTTCAGTCAGGATCATCATGGCGACGGCATCGTCTCCGTCCTGGTAAAGACGACCGCGCCCGAAGAACAGGCGATGCTGATCGACAGCGACCCAGACCGCTATTACCGTCCCGCTTATTTCGGCGACGGCTGGGTCGGCATCCGCCTCGATCTTGGGGATACCGACTGGGACCAGATCGAGGACCGGCTGCGCAAAAGCTGGCGGGAGGTCGCGCCGCGCAAGCTGCTGGGTCTGATGGATGTGGCGGACGAGTTTTGATCCTCCTTCCGTGATATGGGAATGCCCCTTCCCGAACGCTCGCGCGATCCCCATAGAGATCAGCCATGACCGACATACCCGCCCCCGCCATCGAGATCACCAACCTCACCAAAGTCTATAAAGGCGGCAAGCGCGCGCTCGACAATATCAGCCTGACGATCCCGCGGGGGCAGATTTACGGCCTGCTTGGTCCCAATGGCGCCGGCAAGTCGACCACGATCAACATCCTCGCCGGGCTGGTCAACAAGACCAGCGGCAACGCGAGGATCTGGGGGTTCGACATCGACCAGAATCCCCGCAACGCCAAGAATTCCATCGGCATCGTGCCGCAGGAGATCGTGTTCGATCCCTTCTTCACGCCTTACGAAACGCTGGAGAACCAGGCGGGCTATTATGGTGTGCCGAAGGACCGGCGGCGATCGATGGAATTGCTGCGCGCGGTCCATCTGGAGGACAAGGCGGACGCCTATGCCCGCACCCTGTCGGGGGGCATGAAGCGGCGGCTTCTGGTCGCCAAGGCGATGGTGCATTCGCCGCCGATCCTGGTGCTGGACGAGCCGACCGCGGGCGTCGACGTTCAGCTTCGCCAGCAGCTTTGGGCCTATGTGCGCGAACTCAACGCGCAGGGCGTGACCATCGTCCTCACCACCCATTATCTGGAAGAGGCCGAGGAGCTTTGCGACCGGATCGGCATCATCAACCATGGCCGGGTGATCACCGACAAGCCGACGCGCGAACTGATCGCCATGGCCCAGGAAAAGGTGGTGCAGGTGACGGTCGACCGCGACATCGCCGCCGCGCCGGACGCGCCCTGTTTCGAGAAGGTGGAACTGTCCGATCCCCGGACGCTGACCATCACCTATATGAAGGACCGCGCCAATGCGGGCCAGGTGCTGAGCGCGGTGCAGGCGAACGGGCTGTCCATCGTGGATGTGGTGACGCGCGACCCGGATCTGGAGGATGTGTTCCTTCACCTTACGGCTGCTGCGTGACTCCCCTCCCGCAAGCGTGTGGGGGGGGTGGGCCAGCGCTACGCTTCAAGAACAGAAATACGGCTCGCGCAAAGTCCCTTCGCAACGTAGCTTCGCCTCCCGAACGTCTCCTCTGGCAGCACCTGCGCAATCGCCAGCTTGGCGGCCACAAGTTCAACCGCCAAATGCCGGTAGGTCCGTATTTTGCCGGCTTTCTCTGCCGCGAATTCCGGCTCATTGCCGAACTGGACGGTATCAGCCACGACAACAGCGCTGACCATGACGCGCGCCGTGACGCCTGTTGCCGTGACCAAGGCTATTCCATTTTGCGCTTCACCAATGCAGATGTGCTGACGAACATCGAAGGCATGCTGTCGCACATAACGGCGACGCTTGCGCTATTGCCCACCCCCGGCCCCTCCCGCTAGCGGGAGGGGAGAGTATCGAATATGCCCACCACCACGCATGACGTCGTCATCATCGGTTCCGGCGCCGCCGGTCTCACCGCCGCGATCAACCTGGCTCAGGATCGCAAGGTCGTGGTGCTGGCCAAGGCTGCGCTGGACAGCGGATCGACCAACTGGGCGCAGGGCGGCATTGCGGCCGTGCTCGACGCTGGCGACAGTTTCGAAGCGCATGTGCATGACACGATGGTGGCGGGCGCAGGCCTCAACAACCGGGAGACGGTGGAGTTCGTCGTGTCCGAAGCCCCGGCCGCGATCGAGCGGCTGGCGCAGCTTGGCGTCCCCTTCAACGGCGGGGAGGAGTTTGGCGAACGCTGGCACCTGACGCGTGAGGGCGGGCACAGCCACCGGCGCATCGTCCATGTCGATGATGCGACCGGCCATGCCGTGCAGGTCGCGCTGCTCAAGGCCGCGCGCGCCAATCACAACATCACGCTGCTGGAGGATATGGTCGCCATTGACCTTATCACCAGCCGTCATGGCGAGCGCTATTCGGGCGACGGCCATGTCTGGGGCGTCTATGCCTTCAACAAGAAGACCAAGCATGTCGACGCGCTGCTGGGCAAGGCGACGATCCTGTGCACCGGGGGCGCGGGGCGCACCTATCTCTTCTCCACCGCGCCGCGCGGCGCGACCGGCGACGGCATCGCCATGGCATGGCGCGCGGGCTGCCGCGTCTCCAACATGGAGATGAACCAGTTCCACCCCACTTGCCTCTATAATCTGGAGGTCAAGAATTTCCTGATCACCGAAGCCGTGCGCGGCGAAGGCGGGCATTTGAAGCTACCCCCCGGCGTGCCCGGCGGCGGCGAGCGGTTCATGCCCCGCTTCGACCCGCGCGGTGAGCTTGCCCCGCGCGATATCGTGGCGCGGGCCATTGACCATGAGATCAAGCGCCTTGGCCTTGACTATGTCCATCTGGACATCAGCCACAAGGACCCGGAATTCGTAAAGCATCATTTCCCGACCATCTATGCGCGGCTGCTGGACCTGGACATCGACATCACCAAGGAGCCAATCCCGGTCGTCCCGGCGCAGCATTATACCTGTGGCGGGGTGATCATCGATCTGGATGGCCGCACCGACCTGCCGGGCCTTTATGCCGCTGGAGAAGTGACGGAAAGCGGACTTCACGGGGCCAATCGCCTGGCGTCCAACTCATTGCTGGAATGCTTCGTCTTCGGCGAAGCGGCGGCGTGTCACATTCGCGCGCATTGGAATGAACTGCCCCCGCCCCCGTCCATCCGGCCATGGGACGAAAGCCGCGTCACCAACAGCGACGAAGAGGTCATCGTCCAGCATAACTGGAAGGAAATCCGCCGGTTCATGTGGGACTATGTGGGCATCGTGCGCACGACCAAGCGGCTGGAGCGCGCGCAGCACCGCATCGACCTGCTCGCCAAGGAAGTGGACGAATATTACGGCCATTTCCGCGTTACGCCGGACCTGATCGAGCTGCGCAACCTGCTGGAGGTCGCGCGGCTGGTCGTGCGTTCCGCGCTGCGCCGCAAGGAAAGCCGGGGCCTGCATTATACGCTCGACTATCCCGGCATGCTGCCCGCGGCGGTCGATACGGTGCTGGCGCCCTGAACCGATCAGGGTATCTACGTCAGGAAATCCTTTAGCATCGCTGCGAAACGGGCGGGCTGGTCCGCCATGACGACATGGCCGCTGGGACCGATCGGCAGCAGCCGCGCGTTCTTCTTGGCGGCGTAGGCGGCGCGGAAATTGCGGCTGATCTGCGCCGCCTGCGCCGCATCGGACCCGGTGGCGTAGACCACGTCCATGGGAACGGCGATGCGGCCGAGCTGCGGCCCCAGATCGATATTGGCAAGGTCGCGCAGGGCATTGGCGATCACGTCCGGGTCGCTGCCGCGCGCGCCGGGCGCATCCGCGACGATCTGCGCCAGATAGGCGCGGCCTGCTTTCGTGCCGGTGAAATATTGGCTGAGCTGATCGGCGAGGAAGCCCATGCCGCGCGCCGTGCCGCCGACCATCGCCGCGCCCGCCGGAAGCATGTCGACGACCATGATCCGTCCCGCCACGCCCTTGAGGCCCAGCATCATCGCAAGCGTGCCGCCCATGGAATGGCCGACCACGGCCGGGCGGACGAGTCCTGCGGCCTTGATGTAGCGAGTGATCTCATCGGCTAGTGGTTGCACCAGCGGTCCGGTGGCGTTCGCGTCCGGGGGGAGGCCGGCAAAGCCGCGAACATGGATCAAGTGCCAGCGAAAGCCCGGCACCTTGTCCATGATGCCGTTCCAGAGCGCCGGTCCGCTGGCGAGTCCCGCGATCAGCAGCACGTCGCGCCCCGTTCCGCGCGTGGTCACGGCGATCCTGCGCGAGGCGAAGGGGGCAGCCTGCGCGCCTTCGTGCCGCATCATCAGCAGCCCGGCACAGGCGCCCGCGCCCGTCCGCAGCAATGTCCGCCGGTCGATCAACGATGCCATCATGCGATGCTCCCTTGCCCATCACGGCTTAACGGCAGGTGAGCGCATATTGGCCATGCCGTTCAGACTCCTTACATCGCAAATGTGGAATCATTCGTCGCATCTCCCTTGTCAGCCAAAGGGGGTGACGGGCCTAAATCGAAGGAGAGTTCGGGGACGTTCATGCACAATCGAAATCAGGGGCGCGGCAAGCGCCCGGAAGGCGGATCGGTCCGCCTCATCCTGTTGGTCGCGGCTCTTTCCGCCTGCGTCAGCGCTCCGATGGAGCCGCAAGCCAGCGCGACCCAGCGCCCGCAGCCGACGACCGCGACCTACCCCATCAAGCGCGTCGCCAATCCGCCCAAGACCTTCGATCAGTTGAACGTCGACCAGCGGGAAACGCCGCCCCCGGCGCTGGTCAGCGTGATTCGCAACCTGGGCCAGAGCTTCAACGGCAAGGTCGGCATCGCGGTGCGCCGGATCGGCGCCGACTGGACCGTCGCGTGGAACGGCAATGCGCTGTTCCCGCAGCAGAGCGTATCGAAGCTGTGGGTGTCGATGACGTTCCTGGACGCGGTCGACCGGGGCAAGATCCGCCTGACCGACACGACCACCATCACGCGCAAGGACCTGACGCTGTTCCACCAGCCGACCGCCGCGCTCGTGGGATCGAGCGGCTGGACGACCAGCTATTCCGACCTGATGCGCCGCGCGATGACGCAGAGCGACAATACGGCGAACGATACGCTGCTGCGCGCCGTTGGCGGACCCGAAGCGGTGCGCGCCTTCCTGGCGCGGCGGACGATCAAGGATATCCGCTTCGGCCCCGGCGAACGGCTGCTGCAATCGGCGACGGCCGGTCTCGACTGGCGGCAGGATTATTCGATCGGCCGCAACTTCTACGCGGCCCGTTCGCGGCTGCCCATGTCGGTGCGGGTGAAGGCGCTCGACAATTACCTCGCCAATCCGCCGGACGGCGCCGCGCCGTCATCGATCGTGAAGGCGCTGGCGAAGCTGAAGGAAGGCGAGATGCTGTCGCCTGCGTCGAGCCAGCTGCTGATGTCGATCATGAGCCAGGCGAAGACCGGGCCGCAGCGGATCAAGGGCGGCGTTCCGGCCGGATGGAAATATCTGCACAAGACCGGGACCGGGCAGGAACTGGCACCCCGCTCGACCGGATATAACGACATCGGCATCATGACCGCGCCCGATGGCACCAGCTATGCCGTGGCGGTGATGATCGGCAGCACGACCGAACCCATCCCCGTGCGCTGGCAACTGATGCAGGCTGTGGCGAAGGCCGTGGCTGCCAATCACGAGAAGCGGTGACGGCCGATATCCCACAGCCGTTCGTGTCGAGCGAAATTGAGACACGGGAAACGCCGCGTCAGCGTTTCTCGACTTCGCTCGAAACGAACGGACCTTCCTGCCTAGACCTTAATCCAGATTAGGCCGCAGCCAGCGCTCCGCCGTTTCGACGTCGATCCCGCGCCGCCGCGCATAATCTTCCAGCTGGTCGCGTCCGACCCGCGCCACGCCGAAATATTCGGCCTGCGCATGGCCGAAATAAAAGCCGCTGACCGCCGCCGTCGGCAGCATGGCGAAACTTTCCGTGAGCGTGATGCCGGTTGCGTGATGGGCGTCCAGCATGTCGAACAGCAATGGTTTCAGGCTATGTTCCGGGCAGGCGGGATAGCCGGGCGCTGGGCGGATGCCGCGATATTGTTCCTTGATCAGCGCTTCGTTGGTCAACTGCTCGCCTTCCGCATAGCCCCATAGCGCAGTGCGGACATAATGGTGCAGCCGCTCGGCAAAGGCTTCGGCCAGACGGTCGGCCAGCGCCTTCAGAAGAATGTCCGAATAGTCATCGATCGCCGCCTTGAAGCGCGCCAGATGCGGTTCGATGCCGTGGATCGACACGGCAAAGCCGCCTATCCAGTCGCCATCATGGCTGATGAAGTCGGCAAGGCACATATTGGCCCGGCCTTCGCGCTTGGCGATCTGCTGGCGCAGCATGGGCAGGCGGACATGCTTTTCATCCTCGACATGGACGATGATGTCGTCGCCCTCGCGGCGGCAAGGCCATAGCCCCGCCACGCCGCGCGCCGTCAGCCATTTTTCGCTGACGATGCGGTCCAGCATCTTCTGCGCGTCGTTGAACAGGCTGGTGGCGCTTTCGCCGACCACCTCATCCTCCAATATGGCGGGGTAATTGCCCGCCAGTTCCCAGGCGCGGAAGAAGGGCGTCCAGTCGATATAGTTGATCAGGTCCTTGAGGTCCCAATCGGGGAAGGCGTGAATGCCCGGCAGGCGCGGGCGCGGGGCCTTCAACGCCTCGTCCATTTCAAAGGCGTTCGCACGCGCATCCTCGATCGAGAGAAGCTGGCTCTGCCCCTTGCCCTCGCGCGTCTTGCGGACATGCTCATAATCGTCCTTCGTCTTCTGTACAAAGTCCGCCTTCTGCGTCTCCGACACCAGCGCCGTCGCCACGCCCACCGCGCGGCTGGCGTCCAGCACATGGACGACCGGGCCGGTGAAGGCCGGATCGATGCGCAGCGCCGTATGCACCCTGGACGTGGTCGCGCCGCCGATCAGCAGCGGCACGGTCATGTTGGCGCGCTGCATTTCCGCCGCCACCGTCACCATCTCGTCCAATGACGGGGTGATGAGGCCGGACAGGCCGATCATGTCGACGTCATTCTCGTTCGCGGCCTTGATGATGTCCTGCCAGGGCACCATGACGCCCAGGTCGATCACCTCGAAACCGTTGCACTGGAGCACGACTCCGACGATATTCTTGCCGATGTCATGGACGTCGCCCTTGACGGTGGCCATGACGACCTTCCCCTTGCCCTTGGCGCCGGGCTCCTTCGCCGCTTCGATGAAGGGCAGCAGGTGAGCCACCGCCTTCTTCATGACGCGGGCGGACTTCACCACCTGCGGCAGGAACATCTTGCCCGCGCCGAACAGGTCGCCCACCACATTCATGCCGTCCATCAGCGGACCTTCGATCACCTCGATCGGCTTGGCGGCGCTGAGGCGGGCTTCTTCCGTATCCTCGACCACATACATATCGATGCCCTTGACCAGGGCATGTTCCAGCCGCTTGGCGACCGGCCAGCCGCGCCATTCCTCCGCCGCCTTTTCCGCCGCCGCATCCTTGCCCTTGTAGCTTTCAGCCAGTTCGACCAGCCGCTCGCCCGCTTCGGGGTCGCTGTTCAGCAGCACATCCTCGCACGCCTTGCGCAGCGCGGGGTCGATCGCGTCATAGACGTCGAGCTGCCCCGCATTGACGATCGCCATGTCGAGGCCAGCGGGAATGGCGTGGTAGAGGAAGACGCTGTGCATCGCCCGCCGCACCGGCTCATTGCCGCGGAAGGAGAAGGAGAAGTTGGACAGGCCGCCCGAAATATGGACATGGGGGCAGCGCGCCTTGATCTCGCGGCATGCCTCGATGAAGTCGACGCCGTAATTATTATGCTCCTCGATCCCCGTCGCGACGGCGAAGATATTGGGATCGAAGATGATATCCTCCGGTGGAAAGCCGATGGACATCAGCAGCTTGTAGGCGCGCTCGCAAATCTCGACCTTGCGCTCCTTCGTGTCGGCCTGCCCCGTCTCGTCGAACGCCATGACCACGACCGCAGCGCCATAGGCCATGCATTTGCGGGCATGGTCCAGAAAGGCTTCCTCACCCTCCTTCATGCTGATCGAGTTGACGATCGGCTTGCCGCTGACGCATTTCAGCCCCGCCTCGATCACTTCCCATTTGGAACTGTCGATCATCACCGGCACGCGGGCGATGTCCGGTTCGGAGGTCATGAGCTTGAGGAAGGTCGTCATCGCCTCGACAGCGTCGAGCAGACCTTCGTCCATGTTCACGTCGACGATCTGAGCGCCATTTTCCACCTGGTCGCGCGCGATGTCGATGGCCGCGGCATAGTCGCCCGCCATGATCAGCTTCTTGAACTTGGCCGATCCGGTGACGTTGGTGCGCTCACCGATGTTGACGAAAGTGGCGGTTGAACTTTGGGTCATATCCCGATCTCTAAATCCGTTCGGGCTGAGCGAAGTCGAAGCCCTTGTCTGAGCGGAGGCGAAGATACCTCACTATGTTCGGTTTTGCCCTTCGACTTCGCTCGGGGCGAACGGAGGAGAGCTATCTCCTCCGGTAATTCAAGCCGCAATATGCATGGGCTCCAGCCCCGCCAACCGCGTCACCACCGGCAGTTCCGGCACGACGCGCGGGCGATGCCCCGCCAGCGCCTTCGCTACCGCGCCGATATGGGCGGGCGTGGTGCCGCAGCAGCCGCCGACCATATTGACCAGCCCCTCATCCACCCATTGGCGGATGAGCGAGGCGGTGGTTTCGGGCAGTTCATCATATTGCCCAAGCTCATTGGGCAAGCCCGCATTGGGATAGGCCAGGATCAGCGTGTCGGCATTCTTCGCCAGTTCGGAAAGATAAGGCCGCAGCAGATCTGCCCCGAAGGCGCAGTTCACCCCGATGGTCAGCGGCTTCAAATGGCGCAGCGAATACCAGAAGGCGTTGATCGTATGCCCGGACAGGTTGCGCCCGGACATATCGGTGATGGTGAAGCTCAGCATCAGCGGCACCGGCCGCCCCGCCGCCGCTTCCGCCTCGCGCGCCGCCATGCCCGCCGCCTTGGCGTTCAGCGTGTCGAAGCAGGTTTCGACCAGCAGGAAATCCACCCCGCCCTCGATCAGCGCGTCGCACTGCTCGCGATAGTCGGCCTTGAGCGTGTCATAATCCACCTCGCGGAAGGCGGGATCGTTGACGTCCGGCGAGATCGACAGCGTCTTGTTCGTCGGCCCGATCGATCCAGCGACGAAGCGGGGGCGGCCATCCTTCGCCGTCGCTGCCTCGCAGGCGCGCCGGGCGATCCGGGCGGCGGCGATGTTGATGTCCCGCACCAGATGTTCGCAGCCATAATCGGCCATGGCGATCCTGGTCGAACTGAACGTGTTCGTTTCGATCATGTCCGCGCCAGCGTCGAGATAGGCGGTGTGAATGCCCTCCACGATATCAGGCCGGGTCAGGCACAGGAGGTCGTTATTGCCCTTCTGATCCTTCGCCAGATCGAGCGACCCGCGATAATCCGCCTCGGTCAGCCCATGCTTCTGGATCGACGTGCCGTAGCCGCCGTCGAAGATCATGATCTTTTCCGCCGCAATGGCGCGGAAGCGTTGTTCAGCAGTCATGTTCATTCCCGTTCGGGCTGAGCGAAGGCGAAGACACCTCGCTGCGTTCGGTGGCACCCTTCGACAAGCTCAGGGTGAACGGAAGAAAGGGACTCATGCCGCCCTCACCCCCAGCAGATGGCAGATCGCATAGCTCAACTCCGCCCGGTTGAGCGTATAGAAATGGAAGTCGCGTACGCCGCCCGCATAGAGTTTGCGGCACAGTTCCGCCGCCAGCGTGGCGGAAACCAGCTGCCGCGCGGCGGGCAGGTCGTCCAGCCCTTCGAACAGCTTGCCCATCCATTCCGGCACGGCGGTATTGCACATGGCGGACATGCGCTGCACCGCCGCGAAATTGCTGACCGGCATGATGCCCGGGATGATCTCCGCATCGATCCCCGCCGCCGCCACTGTGTCGCGGAAACGGAAGAAGGTTTCGGGTTCGAAGAAAAATTGCGTGATCGCCCGTGTCGCGCCCGCGTCGAGCTTGCGCTTGAGATTGTCGATATCGCTCTGCGCGCTCGATGCGTCGGGATGGGTTTCGGGATAGGCGGCCACGGAAATCTCGAACGGGTGGCGCTTGACCAGCCCTTCGACCAGTTCGGCCGCGCCCTTATAGCCTTGCGGGTGCGGTTCGAACTTGCACCCGGCCTGCGGCGGATCGCCACGCAAAGCGACGATATGACGCACCCCCGCTTCCCAATAGGCGTCGGCGACCTCGCCGATCTCCGCCTTGCTCGCCGCGACGCAGGTCAGATGCGCGGCGGCGGGCAGCGGCGTTTCCTTCGCGATGCGGGCGACGGTGTTATGCGTCCGCTCACGCGTGGAGCCGCCCGCGCCATAGGTCACGGACACGAATTTGGGGGCAAGCGGCGCCAGCGTCCCGATCGCGGACCAGAGCTGCTCCTCCATCTTCTCCGTCTTGGGCGGGAAGAATTCGAAGCTGACATTCAGGTCGCCCGCCATATCGGCATAGAGCGGCGCATCGAGCACGCGCCGGGCCTCTTCGACGGAGGGGAAGGGAAAGGTCATGCGCAAATGCGTCCTTCAATCGGCAGGATGCGCGCGCCGCGACGCCGCCCCAGCCACAGTTTCACGGTCAGTTCATGGCCGGGCAGGCTTTCCACCCGGTCGAGGTCGAGGCCCGCCTGCGCGAACCAGCTTTCCATCTGGTCGTCGGAAAAGCCGAGCCGCGCATGCTGGTCGCGCAGCCGAAGCTCCTCCCGCTCATGCGCGTCGAAATCGGCGATCAGCACCCGGCCCCCGGCGGCCGTAACGCGCGCGGCTTCGGCGATGACGGCTTCGGGCGCCTGCGCATAGTGCAGGACCTGATGCAGCACCACCGTGTCGGCATCGCCCTGCGCCAGCGGCAGCGCGCCGAAGTCGCCGAGCACCAGCGCATATTTGCCGCCAGCATCCTCAGGCAGCTTGGCACGGGCGATGCGCAGCATGTCGGGGCTGCGGTCAAGCGCCGTCACCTGATCCGCCAGCGGCCCGAACAGTTCGATCATGCGCCCCGTGCCGGTGCCGATGTCAAGCAGATGGCCGATCGGCTCCGCCTCCAGCAGCGCCGTCATCGCGCGTTCGACATCACGCTCAGGCACATGGAGCGAGCGGATGGCGTCCCATTTTTCGGCATGTTCGGCGAAATAGCTTTCCGCCGCGCGCGACCTGTCGGCGCGCACCGCGGCCAGCCGGGCAAGGTCCGCCTTCTGCCACAACTGCTCGCTTTCCGAAGGGGCAAGCTGATCGAAGAGGGTGAGGAAGGGCGCGATGGCGGAGCCCCGGCCCAGGCGCAGGAACACCCAATTGCCTTCCTTGCGCCGCTCCACCAGCCCGGCTTCGGCCAGGATGCGGACGTGGCGGGACACGCGCGGCTGGCTTTGCCCCACCACCTGTGCGATTTCGCCGACGGCAAGCTCCATCGCGCGCAGCAGATAGATGATGCGAAGCCGCGTCGGATCGCCAAGGGCGCGGAAAATGTCGAGTGCGGCACTCATGCGAGGATCATATAAAGAAATCTTTATATGCGTCAATGGCTGTCGCCAGTGGCACCGCAATTGCGCGCTTTTGCGCGGTTACGCAGGAATGGGATTGCCTTGAGTCGCCGTATTCATTACGTATCGGCCCCGCAGGCGCAAAGGGGGGTGAACTTTTCTCCGAGAGTGGTCTGCGCAGTTTTTTTCTCTGAGAGGGGTTTGCCCATGTCCAAGTCGATTGCTCTTTCGCTCGTTCTCGCCGCTTCGCTCGGTCTCGCCGCTTGCTCTGGCGGTTCGGAAAACGCCGCCAACGTTTCGGCCAATGCTTCGGAAAACGCCGCGAACGCTGCCGACAACGCGATGCTGGCTGCTGAGAACGCCGCCGCCAACGCTTCGAACGCTGCTGAAAACGCCAGCAACGTCGCTGCCAACGCTTCGGCGAACGCGATGTAATTTCCCTTTTCCCAAGGGAAATGTCGAAGGGGCCGCGCCGGTGACGGAGCGGCCCTTTTCTTATGCGGAAAGGTCAGGCGATGAGGATGATCGGCTTGGGGCCAGCGCTGCTGCTGCTTTTGTCCTTGGGCGGATGCGGTTCATCAGACGATGGCGATGCGAGCGGCCTTGCCCCCGGAGAGGCGCGCGCGCTTAACAACGCTGCGGCTGAACTGGACGCGCGCAACCATCCGCCGCAGGATGACGCGGGCATCAATCCCGCCGCCATGAGCGCGGCAAGGGCCAGGCGGGAGCAGACCGGCCCATGAAAAAGGGCCGCCCCGGAAGGCGGCCCTCTTCATTTGCCTGCCGTTGCAAAGCGGCTCAGCAATCCCGGTCGATCGCCCGGCCCGCCAGAGCGCCCACGCCCGCGCCGATGATGGCGCCGGTGGTGCCGTCTCCGCGACGGCCATAGCGGCCGCTGCCCTTGCCGACTTCATTGCCGAGCAGGCCACCGGCGATCGCGCCGATGATCGTGCCGCCCGTGCCATTGTCGCGGCAGCGGTAACCGCCACGATAGCCGCGATAATAGTTGTTCCGGTAATAGCGGTCGCCACGATCGCCGCGGTAATAATCGCCGCGATAACCGCGATAGCCACGGTCCCCGCGATAATAGTCGCCGCGTTCATAGCGGCCCCAGCCGTCGCGGGCCTGCGCCGGAGCGGCGGTGACGGCGAAGGAAGCCGCGCCCATGGCCAGCGCTGCCCCCATATTGATCAGAAACTTGGTCTTCATGGCGTGCTCCTCGAAATATCCTTTTCGATGGCTGCTGCCATTGGGGCAACTGCATCGATTGAACCCCTTTTGCCCGATTCGCTTTGAGCCAAGCCTGAATGGGCGTGACAGCCGCCGTTAATGCGCGTTTTTTGTTCCATTCGCCGCAGTTGAGCGAAAAGCAGCAGCGCCAAAGCGGCCCGCCGGGACAGGCAGTCATGAAGGTTGGTTCCGTCACCCGGAATGCCTATGGCGAAACGATGCGCCGAATCCTGATCGTCCTGCTGCTCGCGATCCTGCTGTTACCGGCGCCGCACAAGAACAAGCCGGAGCTTTTCGGCCCCGGCCCCCTGCTGGTCAGGGTCCGTGCGCTTCCCTTGAGTTCCATAGACCCGTCCGTCAACCAGGTGGGCGCTCTCACCTATAAGGGCGGCTGGCAGCTCAGCAGCCCGCATCGCGGCTTTGGCGGCATTTCCTCGCTGATGATGGATGCGCACGGACAGGTACTGGCGCTCAGCGATTCAGGGACGCTGATGGGCTTTGCCGTGCGCCCCCGCCCGGACAACCGCCACCCGTTCATCGCTCCCCTGCCGGTGAGGGCCGAAGATCGCAGCCAGCCCTGGTGGGCATGGGATTCAGAATCGCTCACCCATGATCCAGCGACGGACCGCTATTGGGTGGGATTCGAGATGCTCCAGAGGATATGCCGCTATGCGCCGGGCTTCGCGCGGGTGGAGGCGTGCCGGACCTGGCCGGACATAGAGGCGTGGCCTGAAACCGGATCGATCGAGTCCATGGCCCGCCTGCCCGATGGCCGCTTCCTGGTGATAGCGGAGATGGGCATGACGAGCGATGGAAGCCACGACACGCTGCTGTTCAGCGGCGATCCGGCCGATGAAGCGACGCCCGCCCCCATTCACCTGCGCTATGCGCCGCCGCGCGGATACCGGCCGACCGATCTTGTCGCGCTCGATGAGCGCCGCCTGCTCGTGCTCAACCGCAGGGTGACGTTGCAGAATCTCTTCACGGCGACGCTCGCCATAGTGGAACTGCCCGCATCGCCGCGCGCGGGCGACAGGTTGAAGGCGCGGACGCTGGCGCAGCTTGCGCCGCCGCTGCTGGCCGACAATTTCGAAGGGGTGGCGCTCAGCCGGGAACAGGGCCAGACCATGGTGTGGATCGTGTCCGACGATAACCACGAATTTTTCCAGCGCACCTTGCTGCTGAAATTCGCGCTGCGCCTCTGATCCCCGCGCGCTGAACGCAAAAAAGCGGCCCGTTGCCAGGCCGCTTCATGCCGAAACGAATCGAGCGGAAATCAGGCGGCTGCGGCGGCCTGCTTCTTCGCAATGTCGCGCTTCAGGCGGCGCGCCTTGAGCGACAGCTTGTCGTCGCTGGTCTTCAGCAGCCAGTTGTCGAGGCCGCCATTATGTTCCACCGAACGCAGGCCATGGGTCGAAACCCGCAGCTTCACCGTGGTTTCAAGCGTTTCGGAGATGAGCGACACGTTCTGCAAGTTGGGCAGGAACACACGCTTGGTCTTGTTATTGGCGTGGGACACGTTGTGACCCACCTGGCGGCCCTTGCCGGTCAACTCGCAGATGCGCGACATAGTCAATCAACCTTGTAATGCATGATCGTTCGGAAAGCGGCGCGGATAACGGGAATCCCCCGCGCCGTCAACCCGGCAGAGGAGCGCATGGATCAGCTCGCGCAACCCTTTCGCCGGACGGGGCGTTTGGCATCCATATCCCTAAGGAGGGCGAAATGCGACTCATTGGTGGCCTGTTGCTGATCGTGCTGCTGGTCCTTGCCGCCGGCATCGTCACCGGCTTCATCAACCTGGAACAGACGCAGAGGGGCAGCTTGCCCAAGATCGCCGTGGAAGGCGGCACCCTGCCCAAATATGAGGCGAACGTCGCCAAGGTGGAGGTCGGATCGCGCAACGAGACGGTCGAGGTGCCCACCGTCGACGTGAAGAAACCCTGACCTTTTCGCCATAGCCCATCATCCTGTAAGGGACGGCCATGACGCCGCCCTTCCCCCTTCCCCTGCCCATGCGCCGCGCGCTTGACCTGGCGCGCGCGGCGGAGGCCGCGGGGGAGGTGCCGATCGGCGCCGTAGTGACGCTGGACGGCCGTATCATCGGCGAGGGCGAGAATCGCAACCGGCGCGACAATGATCCGACCGCCCATGCGGAAATCGTCGCCCTGCGCGCCGCCGCCACGCTGCTGGGCGACTTCCGCCTGACCGGGTGCGACCTGTGGGTGACGCTGGAGCCGTGTCCCATGTGCGCGGGCGCGATTTCCCATGCGCGCATTGCCCGCCTCTATTACGCAGCCGCCGATCCCAAGGGCGGCGCGATCGAGCAAGGGCCGCGCCTGTACGCGCAGCCCCAATGCCTGCACCGGCCGGACGTCTATGGCGGCATTGGCGGGAAGGAAGCCTCAGCGCTGCTGCGGGGCTTTTTCGCCGCCCGCCGCTGAATAATCGATGCGGTAAAGCGTGTAGGGCAAGGTCAGGCCCGTGCGCAGGGGCACGGGTTTCAGCCAGCCGGGCACTTCGCCCCGCATCAGTCCGGCATAGAAGCCCTGGGGGCTGCGCGCCTGATAGACGGTGCCTTCGGGGAAGCCGGGGCAGATCAGCAGATAGGTTGCATGATGCCGCGCCGCGATCGGGCGGAAGGCGGCGGGGGGGCCGTCAAAGGCGTGATGGACGTCCAATATCACCTTGCCGTTGCGGTGATAGGGGCCAGCGATCGCGCTGTGATGCGTGGTCGCGATCAGGCGAGGGCCAAGGTCCACCATGGTGAAGATGGTGGCGGGGGGCAGTTGATCCAGCACTTTCAGGACAGGCAGGCTGCGGCAACGGGCATTGGCCTTGTTGATGACCTTGTGCCGGGCCGCCAGCGATGCCCGCTGGGGCTTGGCCGCCTCGCCCGTGCTGCTGGCCCAGAGCTGGTTGAGTTGCGGATAAAGCGGCGTCGCGAAGGCGGCCACGGTCAGGATCGCGGCCCCCGCGATGCCCAGAATGCGCGCGAGCGGGCGGCCGGTGAAGATCATCCCGATCACGCGATGCGCGGCCCAGGCGGCGGCCGGGATGGCGAGCAGTTGCGCCGCCGGACCCGCCCGAAGCTGCCAGAACAGCAGCGCCGTGGAAAAGAGCATCATCAGCCCGATCGTGGTCCATGCCCAGCGTCTGTCGCTGTCGCGGCGCGACTCCCACACGCCCCAGATCAGGCCCAGAAGCCCCGCCAGCGGGATCGCCATCAGCGGCACCACCATGTTGCGCGCCTGCGCGGTGATGGGCTTTGCCTCGCGGATGTTGGACAGCCAGAGCCTCTCCAGCTCCGGCGAAATCTGATAGGCGCCCGACAGGCATTGCGGCCAGTTGAGCCAGGCGAAGGCGGCGACCGCTGCCCCCACCAGCAGGCCCGCGCCAAGACGGCTTTGCCAGTTGCGCAGCGGCAGCAGGGCCAGCAGCGTCATGCCCGCCGCCACCGCGCCGAAAATGGCGACCCAGATGGGCGAGAGCGCGTCGCACACCATCTGCCGGTTGGCATAGCTGGCGAACAGCAGGAACAGGATGGACACGCCGCCGCCCAGGCTCAGCGCATAGGGCAGCATCCGCCGCCCCGCCCCTTCCTTGAACACCCAGCGCAGCGCGATCAGCGCCCCGCCCGCCGCCAGATAGACGATCATTTCCATGCCGATCGCGATCGACAGCGCGCTGCTCAACCCCGCGACGATCCCGCCGCGCAGCCATTTGCGATCGACAAGGCCAGCCAGCATCAGCACCGCGAGGGCAAGCTGCCAGCCATGATGATCGACCCGCATGGGCATGAACATGCTGATGCCCATCTGCGCCGCGAAGGGGGCGAGCGCCGCCAATATCCAGCCATTGCCGCCCGCCAGCCTGCGGCCGATGAAGCCGAGGCCAAGCATCAGCGGCAGCAGCGGGAGCAAGGGCGCGATGCCGCAGGCGATCCGATCCGCCTGCCCCTGATCCATGAAGGCGCGGAAGAACAGCATCAGCCCGGCCAGCGGCAGGTCGACCAGCCGCGACCAGTGGATGTCGAACCCGGCGGGCGGG
>NZ_ATHO01000105.1 GCF_000445065.1 Sphingobium quisquiliarum P25
GAGCCGGTACTGCCGCAGATCGTACCAGCCCTGCCCCGCCAGCCAGTCCCGCACTTGCAGGTAGCGGATATTGTCGTCGGTATCGTTCAGCGTCAGCCAGTGGATGGAGGGCCAGCGCATGACCAGGAAGCAGGTGACCGCCACGACCCACATCAGAAAGACCAGCCACGCCCAATGCCGCTCCGCCCCGCCGGACAGGCGCATGAGCCATGGCATGAGACGCGCCCGCAGGGTGACGCTGCTTTGCAAGTTCATGGCGCGTGGATTAGAGGCTCCCCAACAAAGCGCAACGGGGCGATCCATGAAAATCCTTGGCCATCTGTCCGCCGGCCGGCAGGCCCTGTTCTGGCAGATCGTCCGCTATGGCGTCAGCGGCCTGTTCATCACCGCCTGCCAGGCGGCGATCTACTGGACATTGGCGGCCCCCGCCGGGCTGCATCCGCAACTGGCCAACGGCATTGGCTATGTGGCGGCGGTGATCATCGGCTATGTGACGCACAGCCTCTTCACCTTCCGGGGGCACGGGACACGCGGCAATCAGGCGGCGCGCGGGTTCAAATTCGTCGCCGTGTCGCTGGTCAGCTATGCGCTCAACGCGTTGTGGGTCTTCCTGTGCGTCACGCATATGCGATGGCCGGAATGGTCGCCCATCCCGGCCATGCTGTTCGTGACGCCTGCGGTGGTGTTCAGCCTGAACAGGCAATGGGTGTTCAAATGAACGGCCGTGCCCTTAATGCACGAAGCGCGCCACCACGTCGCGATAGGAGCGGCTGACCTTTACCTGCGCGCCGGATTCCAGCACCAGGAAGCATTCGCCGTTGGTGTGCGGCTTGACCTGGCGCACCTGGCTCAGGTTGACGATCGTGGAGCGGTGGACGCGCTGGAAGTTGCGCGGGTCGAGCCGTTTCTCAAGATCCTTCATCGTTTCACGCAGGATCAGCGAATTGTCGGCGGTGTAGATGCACATATAGTCGCCCGCGGCGTCGATCCGCTCGATCGAATCCACGTCCACGCGGAAAATCTGCCCGCGATCCTTGATGTTGATGAGCTTTTCGAAGCGGTTGGACGAAGGCGCTTCCTCGTCGGCGGCGAACTCGTTCATCGCGTCGGGCGCGACTTCGGCCAGCACTTCGCGCAGCTTTTCCGCTTCCTGCACCTGCCGCTTTTCCGTGAGGCGCTGGCGCACGCGGTCGAGCGCGTCGGCAAGGCGGCCCTCGTCCACCGGCTTCATGAGATAGTCGACCGCCTGCGCTTCGAACGCGCGGATCGCATGGTCGCTATAGGCGGTGCAGAAGATGAACAGCGGCGGCTCCACCTCCATGAGCCCCTGCACAACGGAAAAGCCGTCGAAACCGGGCATCTGAATGTCGAGGAACACAAGGTCGGGTTTATGCGTCTTGATAGCGCGGATGGCTTCGCGGCCATTCGAGCAGGTTTCTACGATTTCGACATCCTCATGCGCTTCCAGACGGAGCTTCAGGCCTTGGATAGCCAGGCTTTCGTCATCGACGAGGATTGTTCTGATGGTCATGCGGCCACTTTCGATGGTTCATCCAGATTAAGCGGCATTTCGATCACGACCGAAAAACCGCCCGGCGTGGAACGCGTCTCAAAGCTTTGTCGTTCCCCGAAGGCCTGAATCAGACGATCGCGGATATTCGCCAAGCCAACTCCCGTTCCTTCGCTGGCGGGATTGTTCGGACGGGTGAACCCCTCGTTCAATCCCGGACCGCTGTCCGATACGACGATCCGCACATTTTCACCGGCAGGCTGCGCGGTGATCGAGATTTCGGCCCCCTCCTCCTTGGGCGTGACGGCATATTTGATGGCATTTTCGACCAGCGGCTGGAGCAGCAGCGACGGCAGGCGCGATTGCGCCACGGCCGGATCGATGTTGAAGACCGGGCGCAGGCGGTCCTCGAACCGCATCTTCTCGATCTCCAGATAGAGTTTCAGCGTCTCCACCTCCTGCTCGATCGTCACCTGCGCGGTCGGTTCGTTGATCAGCGTGTAGCGCAGGAAGGACGACAGGCGGGACAGCATGGCGTTCGCCCGGTCGGTCTGCTTGAGCAGGACAAGCGTCGAGATGCTGTTGAGCGTATTGAACAGGAAATGCGGATTGAGCTGGTAGCGCAGCATGGCCAGTTGGGCGCTGGACGCCTGATTTTCCAGGCGCAGAAGCTGGTCCGCCTGCTCCTCCACCGTCAGATAGAAGTTGATGGCGTAATAGAGCGCCGACCATGCCCCCAGCAGCGTGATGCTAAGGTAGAATGCGCCCAGGAACAGTTGCAGTCCGGCGGTCTCGCTCGCCCGGTTCTGGGTGGAAAAGACCCAGGCGTCGATAAAGGCGACCAGCCCCGCCGCCAGCACCACGGTCAGGATCGAAGCGCCCCAGGTGACGATCGGCCGTTGCCGTTGCAGGAAGCGGAAGACGACCGCGATCAGCAGCGTCACCGAATAGCCCGTCACGGTCGATATCATCACCGGGATCAGGCTGGAGAGCGGCTGGCCATTGGCGATGGTGGACGACCCGCGCAGCAGGAACGCGCCCGCCCACCCGGCGAATTGCAGGTTCCAGAAGGCGCGGTTCTTGTCAGCGAAAAAGGGCTGAGGCTGGATGCGATGGACAGACATTGCCGCCAGCCTAGGCGATTTCATGGCAGGGGTGAAGCCGCGCCGCGAACCACGCGGGCTCAGGCCGCCGCCGCCGGTTCCTCTGCGACCGGCGTGATTTCGTCGGGGCACAGCCACACAAGGTCGCTGAGTTCCAATGCGCGGCCATCATGCGCCTGGATCACGATCTTGCGGATGGGCTTTCCGTCCCGCCGGTCCGCCAGCACCTGGCAGGACAAGGTGCCGCAGCCCCATTTTTCGCCCCATTGCCGCAATGCGATCATGGCGGGGGCGAGTTCCTGCCCCTTTTCCGTCAGGCGATATTCCACCTTGCGCCGGTCGCACTGCATCGGCTGGCGCACCATGATGCCGTTTTCCACCAGCCGGGCGAGCCGGTTGGCAAGGATGTTGCGGGCGATGCCCAGGGTCGATTGAAATTCCTCGAAATGGCGGATGCCGGACAGCGCGCCGCGCAGAATGAGGAACGACCAGCGCTCCCCCATCATCTCCAGCGCGCTGGGCAGCGCGCATTGTTCCAGATCCTGCGCCAGATTGTGCTTCATCGTTCCGCCTAGATAGCTCAAAGCCACAGCCGTTGCAAAAGCGCAGCCTATTTGCCCCAAGATGGGATTTTTTTGTTGCACAGCAAGGTGCTTCCCACACAATCGGGAAACGATGTTACGCCAGTACGAACTTGTCGAACGCGTGAAGCGCTACGATCCGAACGCGGATGAAGCGATGATCAACCGCGCCTATGTCTTTTCCGTCCAGAAGCATGGGAGCCAGAAACGCGCCAGCGGAGACCCCTATTTCAGCCACCCGATCGAGGTGGCGGGCATCCTGACTGACTTCAACCTGGACGATCAGACCATCGTGACCGCGCTGCTGCACGACACGATCGAAGACACGCTGGTCACCTATGACGAGATAGAGAGCGCGTTCGGCAAGGATGTCGCGCGCATGGTCGACGGCGTCACCAAGCTCAGCAAGATCGAGGCGATGAGCGAGAATGAGCGGGCGGCGGAAAATCTCCGCAAGTTCCTGCTCGCCATGTCCGACGATATCCGCGTGCTGCTGGTGAAGCTGGCCGACCGGCTGCACAATATGCGCACGCTGCACTTCATCAAGAATGAAACCAAGCGCCGCCGCATCGCCAAGGAGACGATGGACATCTACGCCCCGCTGGCGGAGCGGATCGGCATGTACGACTTCATGCGCGAAATGCAGCTTCTGGCCTTCCGGGAACTGGAGCCGGAAGCCTATGACAGCATCACCAAGCGGCTGGAGCAGTTGAAGGAAGGCGGCCATGACAAGGTCGACCGCATCGGCGCGGAACTGCAATTGCTGCTGGGCGGAAAGGGGCTGCCGGTCACCGTGTCGGGCCGCGAAAAGCATCCCTATTCCATCTGGAGGAAGATGCAGGAGCGGCACATCAGCTTTGAACAGCTGACCGATGTCATGGCGTTCCGCGTCATCACCGAAACGGCGGAGGATTGCTACCGCGCGCTGGGCGTCATACACCAGACCTATAAAATGGTGCCGGGGCGGTTCAAGGATTACATCTCCACCCCCAAGCGCAACGGCTATCGGTCGCTGCACACCACCGTCATCCATCAGGACAATGCCCGCATCGAGGTGCAGATCCGCAGCCGCGACATGCATCATGACGCGGAACTGGGGCTGGCGGCGCACTGGGCCTACAAACAGAAAAGCGACGCGCGCGACCATCAGGCGGCATGGCTGCGCGATCTGGTCGAGATATTGGAGCAGAGCCAGGACGCGGACGAGTTGCTCGAACATACCCGCATGGCGATGTATCAGGACCGCATCTTCGCTTTCTCCCCCAAGGGCGAGCTGCACCAGTTGCCCAAGGGATCGACGCCGGTGGACTTCGCTTATGCGGTGCACACGTCGCTGGGCAACCAGACCGTAGGCGCGAAGGTCAACGGGCGCGTGGTGCCGCTGCGCACCACCCTTGAAAATGGCGATCAGGTCGAAATCCTGAAATCGGAGGGGCAGGAGCCGCAGCCGGGCTGGCTGACCTTTGCCGTGACCGGCAAGGCGCGCGCCGCCATCCGCCGCTACATCCGCCAGAAGCAGCGCGGGGAAGAGATTGCGCTGGGCGAAAAGCTGTATGAGGAGATCATCGGCCGCTTTTCCCCCGAACTGGCCAGCGAACTGGGCGAAAAGGCGCTCAAGGCCGCGCTCAAGCGCTTGAAGCTGGAGGATCGCGCTGCGTTGATGATCGCCATCGCCACCCACCGGCTGCGCGATTTCGAGGTGATGGAGGCGCTGGTCCCCGGCTCCACCAGCGCCGAAGGCGTCGAGGAAGCGCATCCGCGCCAGCACGCGCCCGTGTCGATCCGCGGTCTGACGCCGGGCATCGCCTATAATCTGGGAGATTGCTGCCACCCCGTTCCCGGCGACCGGATCGTGGGCGTGCGCCGCACCGGCGAACCGATCGAGGTGCATACGATCGACTGCCGGTCGCTGGAGGCGGGGCAGGATGACGACTGGATCGACCTTGCCTGGGACAGCAAGTCCAAGGGCGGCACGGCGCGGCTCCAAGTCATCGTCAAGAACCAGCCGGGCGCGCTGGCGGCGGTGACCAACGTGTTCGGCGCGACCAAGGCGAACATCCTCAACCTGCAACTGGTGAACCGCGACGGGCCGTTCCACACCGACATCATCGACCTTGAGGTGAACGACGCCCAGCATCTGAACCGGATATTGTCGGCGCTGCGGGCGCTGGACACGGTGGTGCAGGCGGACCGGGTCTAAGAGCGCAAACGCGTCCTCCCCGTCTGCGATGGGGAGGATCAGAATATGCGTGACTCCGCGCTGCTTTGCCGCTAAAGGCGCCCGCAGCAGACCCCTTGGGGTCTTCCGTCCGAGACAGTTGGCGAAGGAAATCGGTCCTTCTTAATCTCCAACCTAGACGGGGAAAAGTTCTTTACCGGCCGGGTTCGACCTGTCCGGGTCTGCCTGTTTTCCCATGAGGATGCGGGTCAGTCGATCTCTCCCCTTCGGACTAATGCCCCGCGTGCAAGCGCGGGTTTTTGCCGTTCGTCCGGGCATTCCGGGCGGACATGAAGTGGAGAATGGCATGGATCGTAATCAGAAGGCTGAGGTCGTTTCCGCGCTGAACGCACATCTGGCAGAGGTTGGCGTGGTCGTCGTGACCCGCAACCTCGGCATGACCGTCGCCCAGTCGACGGACCTGCGCCAGAAGATGCGCGATGCCGGTGCGACCTACAAGGTTACGAAGAACCGCCTCGCCAAGATCGCCCTTGAAGGCACCAGCTACACCGGCATCAGCGACCTGCTGACCGGCCCGGTTGGCCTCGCCTCCTCGGCCGATCCGGTCGCAGCCGCCAAGGTTGCGGTCGATTTCGCCAAGACCAACGACAAGCTTGAGATCGTTGGCGGCGCGATGGGCGAAGTGCTGCTGAACGCGGAGGGCGTCAAGGCGCTCGCCTCGATGCCGTCGCTGGATGAATTGCGCGCGAAGATCGTCGGGCTGCTCGTTGCACCCGCGACCAAGCTCGCGACCGTCACCCAGGCGCCGGCGGCCCAGCTCGCACGGGTCTTCAACGCCTATGCGGAAAAGAACGCGGCCTAAGGGCAGCGGGACGTTTCGGAATAACCTTTTCACACTCTCATTGAGGGGCGCTGCGCCCCGCCCAGAAGGGAATAGATTAACATGGCAGATATCAATGCTCTGGTCGATCAGCTGTCGGCCCTGACCGTACTCGAAGCCGCCGAGCTGTCGAAGGCTCTGGAAGAAAAGTGGGGCGTTTCGGCCGCTGCTGCCGTGGCGGTTGCCGCTCCGGCCGGTGGCGCCGCTGGCGGCGCTCCGGCTGCTGAAGAGCAGAGCGAATTCGACGTGGTCCTGACCGGCGACGGCGGCAAGAAGATCAACGTCATCAAGGAAGTCCGCGCCATCACCGGCCTGGGCCTCACCGAAGCCAAGGCTCTGGTCGAAGGCGCGCCGAAGGCCGTCAAGGAAGGCGTCAGCAAGGACGAAGCCGAAAAGCTCAAGAAGCAGCTGGAAGAAGCCGGCGCGACCGTCGAGCTCAAGTAATCGGTGCGCCCGGCCTTGCGCGGGGCTCGCTGACCGGCTGTGCCGGGGAAATCGGGCGGCGTCCTTTAGGGGATGCCGCCTTTTTCTTGGGCGGAATATCTGTTTGCTGAACTAAAATCCGTTCGGGCTGAGCCTGTTGAAGCGCTTCACTTCATGATTAGGCGGTTGGTTTCCATCAGGGGCGATCCGCTTCAACGCTGGAAGACGGCGCCGACCACGGCGATCCGGTCAACCTCCCGATAGGCTTCGTTCGCCAGTTCCTCCCCGAATACATCCGGGTCCAGTTCTTCATAGCACATGGCGCAGCCCGCCGCGCCAGCCATCCCGGTCAGCGCCTCGCGCAGAACATCCTTGCCGTCCACGATCGCCGATCCGGTATAGAGGATGAAGCGGCCGCCCTCCGCCAGCCGGTCGAGCGCCTGGCGCGTCATGTCGAGCGCCGCCGCGCCGCCATGCGATGCGCCGCCGTCCCTGTAGGCGCGCTTCGCCGGGTCGATGATATAGGGCGGGTTGGCGAGCACCAGGTCAATCGGATCATCGACGCCGGTCAGGCCGTCGCTTTCGATGAATTCCGCTTCGACGCCTGCCGCGCTGGCGTTGATCCGGGCGAGCCGCAGTGCTTTGGGGTTGATGTCGGTCATGATCAGCCGCGCGCCGGGGCACAGCCGGTGCGCGACGATCGCACCGACGCCAGCGCCTGCGCCCATGTCGGCGAGGCGCACAGGCGCGGCGGGCGG